>NZ_JAMYEH010000001.1:0-299782 GCF_033790745.1 Micrococcus sp. M4NT | reverse complement strand
GCCGGAGGACATGGACTGGGGCATGGACGTGAAGGTGAAGGACTCCATGGTCCTCCAGGCGCTCGAGACCGGGGACATGGACCTGTTCGTCCGGGCGGACCTGCCGGCGCTCATGCTTGCCGCGGAGCTGAGAGCCCAGCGCGCGGCGGTCGAGCACTCGGCGCACCCCCACCGGCTGCGCCTGCTCGTGGCCGCCGAGTCCCAGGGGGCCCTCGTGGCCGCGGAGATCCGCGCCGCCGGCCTGCCGTGGAGCCGGCCCGTGCACGAAGCCCTGCTGGCGGAGCAGCTGGGGCCCCGCCCGCCCGAGGGGGAGCGCCCTGCGCGGCTGCAGGCGCTCGCCGAGCGGATCGGCGCGGCCCTCGGGGCCCCCGGCATGAATCCGGACTCGCAGCCCACGCTCCTGCGGGCCCTGCAGACGGCCGGAGTCACCGTGGAGTCCACGCGGCAGTGGGAGCTGAACCGGTGGATCGAGCAGGGCGGGGCGGCGCGCCAGGAGCGGGCCGCGCTCCTGGCGCCCGTGATGGAGTACAAGGCGCTCGCCCGCCTCTGGACCGCCAACGGCTGGCACTGGCTGGACCAGTGGGTGGGCCAGGACGGCCGCTTCCACGCCACCTACCTGGTGGGCGGCGTCGTCACCGGCCGCTGGGCGGCCCACGGGGGCGGCGCCATGCAGGTGCCCTCCGGAGTGCGAGACGCCGTGCGCGCGGATCCCGGCTGGACCCTCACGGTGGCCGACGCCTCCCAGGTGGAGCCGCGGATCCTCGCGGCGATGGCCCGCGACGAAGCGCTTGCCCGGGCCGGCACCACCCCGGACCTGTACCGCGAGGTCGCCGAGCAGGGACGCGCCGCGGGCACCGCGCTGGCCGACCGCGCCCGCGCCAAGGTGGCGCTGCTCGGGGCGATGTACGGGGCGACGACGGGCGACTCCGCCGCGCTCATGCCGCACCTGCGCCGCCTCTACCCGGCCGCGATCGGCCTGCTCGAGCGCGCGGCCGCGGTGGGCGAGGCCGGGGGTCAGGTCTCCACGTGGCTGGGCCGCTGGTCGCCGGCGCCGGATGAGGAATGGCTCGAGTCGGTGGCGGACGTGTCCACGCAGGCGGCCGAGTCCTCGGTCCGACGTCGGCGGCGCTCGGCCGGGCGCTTCACGCGCAACTTCGTGGTGCAGGGCACCGCGGCCGAGTGGGCGCTGTGCTGGATGGGCGAGATCCGCCGGCGGCTGCGGGCCGCGGGGATGGCCACGCAGCTGGTGTTCTTCGTGCACGACGAGGTGGTCCTCCACGGACCCGCGGAGGAGGCCGAGGCGGTGCGCGCCCTCGTGGCGGACGCGGCGACGGCGGCGGGGCGCCTGCTGTTCGGGCAGGCACCCGTGGACTTCCCGCTCACCGTGGCGAGCATGGGGTCCTACGCCGAGGCGAAGTGACGGGACCTGCCCACGACGCGCGCGTTCGACTGCACGGTCACCGTGGCCATCGGCCTGCTGCCCCTGGACCCGTGGCTCGTGGCGTGGGGCATCCGAGGCTCGGCGAGGACGACGTGCACCAGTCCGCGCGCGGCGCCGGCGGGGCCGCTCACGCCTTCTTCACCACCGAGGACTTCAGGTACATCTGGCCCGCGCCCGGCACCTTCGCCGCGATGTCGTGGCCGTCCACAGGCGACTCCAGCAGGCGGATGCCGCGCACCTTCGTGCCCGCCTTGATCCCGGCGCCGCCCTTGACCTTGAGGTCCTTCGCGATCGTCACGTCGTCCCCGTCGGCCAGCGGATTGCCCACCGCGTCCCGGGTCACGACGGCGGCCTCGGCCTCCGCGGGTGCGTCGCCCTCCTCGGCGGACCATTCGTGGCCGCACATGGGGCACGTCAGGAGGGCGCCGGTGCGAGGGCCGTCAGGACGGCAGGGCGCCGCTCGTCATGAGCGAGAGCATCATGAGGTCCTGCTGCGTGAGGCGCACGGCGCCGTCCGGCACCGCGAAGTCCCGCACGTCCTCGGAGAGGTCCAGGGCGATGGGCATCTCGGAGTCGCGCAGGCGCTGGAGCTGCTGCCGCTCCTCCTCCGTGGCGTCCGCCGCCGGCTCCATCAGGTCGGCGAACTGCATCGGGTCCGTCTCGACCCGACGCATCACGGTGTCCTCCACGGTGTAGACCATGTCCAGGGTGCCGTCGTTGAGCCGGGCGAGCAGCTCGTCCACGTCCGGGGTCTCCTCGCCGCTCTGCGCGGCGAGGTGCTTGCCCACGAGGTCCTTGTTCGCCTCGACGTACTCCTTCACGCGCAGGCGCATGCGGTAGCGGCCGTCCTCCACCTTCTCCGTGTCGCTGTGGTCCAGGAGGGCGTCCTGCAGCTGCTGCCGCTCCTCCCCCGTGAGGCCCTCCGTGTCCACGCCGGCCTGCTCCTCGAGGCCCTGGGTGACCTGCTCGGCCAGGGTGCTGTCGAGACCGAGCCACCCGCCGGTGACCAGGGTGCGCATCCACTCCATGCCGGAGGGGATCGAGTCGAGCTGGCTCTGCATCTCCGCGAGCGTCGGGGCCTCTGCGCTGCCGCTCAGCCGCATGAGCGCCGGCAGGTCCGCCCGGACGAACAGGTCCATGTCCCCGGTCTCGAGCGCCTGGAGGACCATGGAGTCCTTCACCTTCACGTCCATGCCCCAGTCCATGTCCTCCGGCCGGGCGAGGGTGCCGAGCGTCTGGTCCGTGGTGCTGCGCACGTCCATCACGACCGTGGTGTCCCGGAGCGTGGCGATCACACGGTCGAGCGACTCGCGGTCCTCGGGGGACATCGCTCCGTCGGCGGACTCCATCGCGGAGCGCAGCTGCTCTTCGCTCGCCGTGGTGCGGATCTCGGTGCGGCGCTGCTTCTGTGCGTCGACGTCCTCGAAGGCGGAGCGCAGGACCTCGTCCGGCTTCGGCTCGAACATCCCGCAGCCGGAGAGCGTGAGCGCCCCCGCCAGTCCCAGTGCGGCGATCGTGGTGGTCTTCCTCATGACGGTCCTGTCCCCTCGTGCGTGGCCGACGGCGGGCCGTCCGCTCACGGCCCGCCCAGCACGAACGCTAACAGGCGTGGCCGCCTCCCCGGTGCGCCGCACGGCCCCCGTCGGCAGGTCCGCGGACCAGAGAGCCCGCGCCGTCGTGGCGCCCGGAGAGGGCCGGTGGGATCCTGGGTGGATGCACCCCCTGACCCCGCGCCGACGGCGCCCCGCCCCCGCCTGGGCCCGGCGAGCCGATTCCGGGCGGCTCCGTGGATGAGCTGCGCGTCCGCCCCGGCCCCGGCGCACCGCGCGGGCTCCGGGTGCCCGCCGACGAGCTGACGGAGCGGTTCTCCCACGCGTCGGGGCCGGGCGGGCAGGGCGTGAACACCGCGGACTCCCGCGTCCAGCTCAGCCTCGACCTCGCCACGACTACAGCGCTCGACGAGGCCCAGCGCGCGCGGGTACTGGACCGCCTGGCCACGAGGCTGCACGGAACGGTCCTGACCGTCGAGGCTCACGAGCACCGCTCTCAGCGGCGCAACCGCGCGGCCGCCCGCGAGCGCCTCGCCGGTCTGGTCCGGGACGCGATCGCTCCGCCCGTGCCCCGCCGGCCCACGAAGCCCACGCGCGGGTCCCAGCGCCGCCGCCTCGAGGCGAAGCGGCAGCGCGGCGAGGTCAAGCAGGCGCGCCGGCGCCCTGAGACGCACTGAGCGCTGACGCGCGGAGACCCTCAGCCCTCGTCCAGGGCCAGCGGGGCGTGGCCCGGGTTGGAGAGCGAGAGCACGACCGCGGCGACGTTCGGGTGCTCGAGCAGGGTGTCCTCGACGCGCTGCAGCATCACCGCGGCCTCACTCTCACGCTCGTCCCCGGCCAGGTCCACCGCCCCCACGATGAGCATGCGCTCCGGCCCGACGTACTCGAGGTGCAGGTAGCTGACCGAGACGACCTCGGGCCGCTCCTGGAGCCAGCGCAGCGCGCGGGCGCGCACGGCCGGGTCACCCACCTCGCCGACGAGGAACGCCATGTTGCGGGCGAGCAGGAAGACCGCCACGACGCCGAGCAGGACGCCCACGAGGATGGAGCCGACGGCGTCCCAGCGGGCGTCGCCCGTGACCTGGTGCAGGAACATGGCCGCCGCGGCGATCACGAGGCCCGTGAGGGCCGAGGCGTCCTCCACCCACACCGCACGGAGCGTGGGGTCGGAGGTGCGCTGGAGGAACTGGAAGCGGCTGATGCGCCGTTCCTCGGCGTCCCTGTTCACGCGGCGATGCGCGTTGAGGAAGGAGTAGCCCTCGAGCACGAAGGCGACGGCGAGCACGATGTACGCGAGCGTGTAGTCCGACTCCCCCTCGTCCACGCCCCACACCGAGATGCCGTGCCACACGGAGACGGCGGCGCCGACGGCGAACAGGCCGAACGCCGCGACCATGGACCACACGTAGGCGGCGCGGCCGTAGCCGAGGGGGTGCCGCTCGTCCGCGGCCTTGACCGCCCGCTTCTCAGCGAGGAGCAGGAAGACCTCGTTGCCGGCGTCCGCCCACGAGTGCGCGGCCTCCGCGACCATGGCCGCCGATCCGGTGATCGCGCCGACCACCGACTTCACGATCGCGATCGCCGCGTTCACGCCGAGGGCGATGAGGACGGTCAGCAGGCCCTCGCCGCCTCCGTCCTGCGACGTCGTCCTGGGTGCTTCCTCGAGGCCGGTGTGACTCATGGGCAGAAGTCTGCTCCCTTCCGGCCCGAATTCCCCGCGTGGAGGGCCGTGCCGGCCGCGCAAGATCCGTCACTCATGGAGCTCGCGGTCGGTCGGCGCGCCTCACTCCTGGGCGGACCCGGCGTCCCCCCGCGCCCAGTGCTCGCCGCGCCGGGCCAGGAACGCCTCCGCGGGCCAGCTGCTGACGCCGGTGACGCGCACCCGGGTGACACGCCCGTCGTCGTCGAGCTCGAAGGGGATGCGCTCCCCCGCGGCGCCGAAGCCGTCCGTGTCCTCCACGCGCAGCGTGGTGGCGTCCAGGGCGCGCAGCTCCTCCTTCGCGTCGAGGGGGCCGGGGGTGGTGGGGTCGAGGCGGACGAGCCGGTCACCGCCGCGCACGATGTCCATCTCGCCCCACAGCGAGACGTAGTGGCCGGTGAGGCGGTCCAGATCGGCGGGTGCGACGCCGTCGGGCAGGGCCTGCCAGTCCGCGGCGGGCGCCGTGAGCAGGTCCACGAGCTGAACGAGCCCGACGGCGAGCGCCTCGGCCGGCCCGTCCACCGCGTTGGTGAGGACGCAGACCGCGAGCCCGTCCGTCGGGTCCACGAGCGTGCGGGTGATCTGCCCGGGGAACCCGCCCGAGTGGCCGACCATCCGCCGCTCCCCCACCGTCGTTCCGATGAGGCCGAGTCCGTAGGTGCCCGTGCCGGTGCCGCGCTCGAACGTGGCCTCGGGGCGGTGCATGAGGCGCAGGGTGCGGTCGGTGAGGAGCTCCCTGCGCCCCAGCGCGAGGGCGCCGAAGAACCTGCTGAGCTCCTCGGCGCGGGAGACGAAGCCGGTGGCGGCCGCGAGCGCGCCGGTGGTGGCCTGGTCGATGGTCACGCGCCGGCGGTCGCGGCCCGTGCCGTGCGCGCGGGTGTGGCCGACGGCGGCACGGCGGTCGAGCTCGTCCGTGAGCTCGGGATGGGTGTCCGTCAGGCCCAGGCGCGCGACGACGTCGTCCGCCACGTGCTCGGCGTAGTCCCGGCCCGTGACCTGCTCGATGATCGCGCCGAGGACCCCGTAGCCGATGTTCGAGTACTTGAAGTGCTCCTGCGGGGCATAGGCGGCGCCGTGCTCCCGGACGACCGCGAGGAGGGCATCCGGGTCGAGGAAGTCCTTGTCGAGCACCCAGAAGTCGGCGTCCACGCCGTCGCGGATCGCGCCGGAGGTATGGCTGAGCAGCTCGCGGACGGTGGCGCCTGCGAGGGGGGTGTCCGCGCAGCGCGGGAGGAGGTCGGCCACGGTGTCGTCCAGCCGCAGGCGACCGTCCTCGACGAGGCGCAGCACGGCGACGGCGGTGAACGTCTTGGAGTGACTGGCCACCCGGAAGAGGTGGTCCGTGGTGAGGGGATCGCCCGAGGACTCGTCCGCGACGCCGAACGCCTCGGAGAGGACCAGCTCGTCCCCGATCCGGACGGCGACCTGAGCGCCCGGGACCTGGCGGGTCTCCACCTGCGTGGCGAGCCATCGGGAGAGGTAGGGGGCGATCTCGCGGAGGCGGGCGGGGGTGAGCTGCGGCAGCGTGCGGGTGACCATGGTCACCCACCCTACGACCGGGCCGAGGTGCTGGAGGGCACCGCCGGTGTCGACCGGCGCACCCTCGCCTTCGAGAGCACCTCGGTGGGCAAGACGACGACGGCCCAGCGCGTCAGCCGCACACGGCGCCGGTACTCCCTTGCGGAGGGACGCACACGCCTGCACAGCGAGTTCGACGTGGCGGCCGCGTCCTGCCGGCTCGCGGTGGGACGCTCACTCGAGGGGTGCTCGGGGGCGCTGCGCCCCTGCCGCATCCATTCGACCTCGGCGAGCGAGGGGATCGGCGGGGCGTCGGCCTCCTCCGCTCGGCGCGACACCGCCCTCAGCGCCGGGGCTTGCGCCGCGGACGCCCGGTCCACGCCAGGTAGACGCTGCCGCCGGTGAGCGCGGCTCCTCCGGCGGCGACCACGGGCGCCGCGTACCGGCCGAGCTGGTCCTTGTAGGCCACGAGCACGTTGGTGCCGCCGGAGATCATCGCGGCCACCACCATCGCGGCCACGATCCGGTCCCCCGTGCGCTCGACGCGGGCGACGAGGGGCTCGAGCTCGCCGGTCTTGAGGTTCACGTCCACGCCGCCGTCGTCAAGGCGCTCGAGGAACTTGCGCGCGTACCCGGGCAGGTCGAAGCCGAGCTCGGCCGCGGCCGCGGCAGCGCCGGCCGCGCGTGCGGCGAGGCGCCGGGGATTCAGGTGCTCCCCGGCCATGCGCGCGGCGAACGGGGTGAGGACGAAGGAGTAGTCGAAGCCCGGGTGGAGCCGCACGCCGACGCCGTCCACGATGATCAGCATCCGGCACAGCTGCACGAGCTCCGGCGGCAGCGCCAGCCGGTGGTGCCGCACGATCGCGAAGACCTGGGAGACGATCTGGTCCACGCGGATCTCCGCGAGCTCGGTGCCGTCGAGGCGGGAGGTGATGCGGAAGACCTCCCAGCGCAGGCGGCGCCGGTCCACGGTGCCTCGCGGAGGCGCGATCTCCAGGAGCCCCCGCACGAGCCCGTCGGTGTCCTGGCTCGCGAACGCCATCGCCATGCGGGCGAACTGGCGTCGGACAGCGGGGCTGATCCGGCCGACGGAGCCGAAGTCGATGAACCCGATCGTGCCGTCGGACTCGATGAACAGGTTGCCCGCGTGAGGATCCGCGTGGAACACCCCGTGCTCGAACACCATGCGCAGCAGGACGTCGGCGGCGCGGTAGGCGAGGTCCTCGCGGTCCACGCCGGCGGCGTCCAGGGCGTCGACGTCGTCCACCCGCAGGCCGGAGAGGCGCTGCATGGTCAGCACGCGCGAGGACGTGGTCTCCCAGTCGATCCACGGGAAGCGCACGCCCGGAGTGCCCGCGAAGTTGGCCGCGATCTCCTCGCACGCCCGCGCCTCCACCAGGTAGTCCAGCTCGGCCCGCAGGGAGCGGTCGAACTGCTCCACCATTCCCACGATGTCCATGTCCTGCAGCGTCTGGAAGGCGCGGGAGAGGCGCCCGGCCAGCGTCCGCAGGATCTCCAGGTCGGTCTGGACCTCCTCCACCACGCCGGGCTTGCGGATCTTCACGACGACGTCGCGCCCGTCCCGCAGCCGCGCCAGGTGCGCCTGGCCGATCGAGGCGGTCGCCAGCGGCGTCGTGTCGAACCACGCGAAGATCTCGTCCACGGAGGCCCCGAAGTCCTCGCGCACGGTCTCGGCGAGCGCCTCGAACGGGATCGGGGTGGTGCTGTCCGTCAACCGGGCGAACGCACGGCAGTAGCTCTCCGGGAAGAGGTCGGGCCGGGTCGAGATCAGCTGGCCCAGCTTCACGAACGTGGTCCCGAGCTCCTCGAAGGTGCGCACCACGAGCTCGGGGCGGGCGGCGGCGTCGACGCCTCCCAGGTGAGCCTGCCGGTCCGTGGCCGGCAGCCAGCGGCCGAGCCCGGCCTGCACGGCCGTCGCGTAGAGGCCGTTCCGGGACATGACGTGGGCGATCTCACGGTAGCGCTGGAGCTGGCGGGCCATGGGGTCCACGCTACGCGAGGGGACGGCCCGCCCCTACCGCCTGGCGTAGCGCAGCATGTTCGGCCGGCACGGCGCCTCGGCGGCGATCAGCACGTCCGGCGCCACCGTCCCCTCGGCCCGGAGGGAGAAGAGCCGGTCCACCACGCGGTCTCGCACGCCGTACGGGCTGATCGCGTTGACGTTGATCTTCGTCGCGCCCTCGAAGCCGGCCAGCGTGGAGACACGCCACTTGAGGCACACCCGCCACGGCATGCCGGCCTCGACGTCGGCCGGGCGGGTGTGCCACTCCTCGTTGCAGGGCACGTCCGCGCCGGTCGCGGCGTGGGCGGCGTGGAGCAGGTCGGACATGCCGCGCAGCTCCTCGGGCGCCTGGGCCCACGGATCCGACTCCGCGCTCTTGGAGTACACCTCGAGGGTCGGGTAGCGGTGCCCGAAGCCGGCGAGCATGACGGCGTGCTCGTTCTCCGCGATCACCAGGCTGTGGCTGGCCGCGTAGTTGACGGCGTCCTCGTTGAAGACGTTCGGGTCGGCGCGCAGCCGCGCGAGCACCGCCTCGTTCTGCGCTCCACGCTCGTCGATGGCCACCAGCTGCTTGTGCAGGTGGTCGAAGGAGGCGCCGGCGGGCTTGAGCCAGTTCTGGAACACCGAGACGTAGCGGACGTCGCGGTTGGCCTCGTACAGCGCGCGGGCGGCCTCCGCGGTGAAGGCGATGAACGCGTGGTGCTCGTCCAGGGTCAGCGTGCCGGCGCTGGCCAGCCGGTGGTCGTCCGCGGCGCCGTCCACGTAGTGGCGCCGGGCGATGATCACGTCGTGCCCGCCGCCGAAGAACCCCGAGGCCGCATCGATCGTCTCGTCCTCGGACATCGCGTCGATCTCGTCAGGGCTCCTCCCCGCTGCCCGCAGCTTCGTCTCGACGACGGCGCGCACGTGGGCCCGGCCGGCCTCCGAGGCGAGGTAGTCATCGCGGTGGCGCCGCGCCGCCGTCGTGAGCTCGTAGCCGTAGTTGGCGCGCCAGTAGTCGTAGCTGAGGATCTCGAAGAGGTTGGGGACCCGGCGGAACGCGGCGACGGTGTCGAAGAGGTGCTCAGCACCGAGGCCGGCGAGGGTCTCGAAGGACCCTCCCGCGCCGCGGACGACGCGGGCCTTCTCCGGCGGGGTCTCCAGGTATCGCCCCGCGCAGAACGCGCAGTGACGGTCGTGCTCAGCCGGATCGAGGGGTCTCGGCTCCGGCCGCGCGAGCCCCAGCGGGCGGTTGGCCCGCCCCGGGACGGTCCACACCTCGGTGCCGCTGAACGGGTTGACCTGCTTGATCGTGCCGTCCGCCATGGTGCGGAGGAACTGCGGCGCGTGCTGGTGGGGCTGGAGCATGGCTCTCCTCGCGGGGCGGCGGCGTCGGCGTCGGCGTCGGCGTCGGCGTCGGCGTCGGCGTCGGCGTCGGGACCAGGCTAGCGGCCCCTCCCGTGCCGTCTCGGCTCACCGGGCCATCCGCGGCGCGAGCGTCTGCCGGATCTCGCTGACCACGACGGGACCGACGTTCCGACGCCGGAGCGGTGAGGCGCCGATGCGTCTGCCTGCTGCCACGGATGGCGGTGGTCTGCGTCCTTCGCCCAGACTCGGGCGCGCAGCTGACCTCGTCTACAGGGTCCCCGCCGCGCTGGCGATCACCCGGTAGTCCGCGGCGAGCGAGTCCAGCGTCGCGTGGGCATTGAGCCCGCTCGGATTCGGCGCCACGAACAGGCGGGTGCTCGGCCACGGCGAGTCCTGCTCCCCCAGGCGCGCCTTCGGCACGCCGAACGCCGTCCGGTAGGAGGTCACCCCCAGCACCGCGACGGCGGCGGGCGCGTGCGCGGTGACGAGGGCGTCCAGCCGGGCGGGGGCGGCCTCGAGCTCGGCCCGCGTGAGCTCGTCGGCGCGGGCCGTGGCCCGCGGGACCAGGTTGGAGATGCCGATGCCCTTCGCCCGGAGCTCGGCCAGGCCGACGTCGGGATAGCCGCCGGAGGCGTCGATGAGGTGCGAGGTGATGCGGGCCCGGTGCAGGGCCGGGTAGAAGCGGTTGCCGGGTCGGCCGAAGTGCGCGCCCGTGGCGGCGCTCCACAGGCTCGGGTTGATGCCCACGAACAGCAGGCGCAGCGGGTCCGGGAGCAGGTCCGGCACGGTGCGGTCGCGGAACTCCTGGAGCTCGGCCTGGGTGAAGCGCATGCCGACACCCTGGCACAGGTACCCTGGCCCTTGCCCGTCCTCGTCCGCATCACGCCCCTGGAGGCTCCATGTCGTCTCGCATCCATCATCCCGGACTGAAGGCCAAGGTGATGTCCGCGGCGGAGGCGGCGGCGTTCATCCAGCCGGGGACCACGGTGGGCATGAGCGGCTTCACCGGATCGGGCTACCCGAAGGCCGTGCCCATGGCTCTCGCCGAGCGCATCAAGGCCGCGCACGCCCGCGGCGAGGACTTCCGCATCAACCTCCACACCGGCGCCTCCACGTCCACGGAGATGGACGGCGCGCTCGCCGAGGCCGACGGCGTCGCGCTGCGCACCCCGTTCAACACGGACCCCACGATGCGCGCGAGGATCAACGCGGGCGAGACCGAGTACATCGACACGCACCTCTCCCACCTGGCCCAGACCGTGTGGGAGGGCTTCTACGGCCCGATGCACACTGCCGTGGTCGAGGTGTCCGCGATCCGGGAGAACGGCCGGCTCGTGCCGAGCTCGTCCGTGGGCAACAACAAGTCCTGGCTGGACCTCGCAGACCAGGTGATCCTCGAGGTGAACTCGTGGCAGAGCGAGGACCTGGACGGCCTGCACGACGTCTACTACGAGACCGCCCTGCCGCCGCACCGCAAGCCGGTCGGGATCACCCACCCGGCGGATCGCATCGGCGTCACGGACTTCGGCGTGGATCCGGCCAAGGTGGTGGCCGTCGTCGAGACCCATGCGCCGGACCGCAACTCGGCGTTCAAGCCCGCCGACGCCGACTCGGTGGCCATCGCCCAGCACCTCGTGGAGTTCTTCGAGCACGAGGTGGCCCAGGGCCGGTACGACGAGCGCCTGCTGCCGTTGCAGTCGGGCGTGGGCAACGTGGCGAACGCCGTGATGGCCGAACTCGTGAAGTCCCGCTTCCACGGGCTGACCGCCTTCACCGAGGTGGTGCAGGACGGCATGCTCGACGCGCTGGACTCGGGAACCCTCTCCATGGCCTCGTGCACGGCGTTCTCGCTCTCCACGGAGGCCGCCGAGCGCTTCAACTCCCACGTGAACCAGTACCGGGACAAGCTCATCATCCGCACCCAGGAGATCTCCAACCACCCGGAGCTCGTGCGCCGCCTCGGCATCCTGGCGATGAACGGCATGCTCGAGGCCGACCTCTACGGCAACGTGAACTCCACGCACCTCATGGGCACGAAGATGATGAACGGCCTCGGCGGCTCCGGCGACTTCGCCCGCAACGCGTTCACCTCGTTCTTCCTCACGCCGTCCGTCGCGAAGAACGGGGCGATCTCCTGCATCGTGCCGATGGTCTCCCACGTGGACCACACCGAGCACGACGTGCACGTGCTCGTCACCGAGCAGGGCCTGGCCGACCTGCGCGGCCTCTCCCCCAAGCAGCGCGCCCGGGTGGTCATCGACAAGTGCGCCCACCCGGACTACAGGGAGCAGCTGCGGGACTACTTCGACCGCGCGATGCGCGGGTCGGACGGCCTGCACACCCCGCACCTGTTGGGCGAGGCCCTGTCCTGGCACCAGCGCTTCCTCGAGACCGGGACGATGCGTCAAGGCTGACGGCCCGCCGGACGGGACACCGACGAGACACCTGCGGGACACCTGCGACGGGGCGCCCTACAGGGGGCCGCGCCTCGCGGCGGGATGACGTCACACCGGCTCCGGGCACGTGCCCGGAGCCGGCCCAGGGCCACAGGACCGGCGACGGCGTCAGCCGCGCCCGCCCTGCTCCCGCTCGGGGATTCCCGCGGCCCACAGGGCGGCCGCGATGAGGGCGGGCTGGCCGAACAGCCGCGCCAGGCGGCGGCCATCGGTGTCCAGCCCGAAGCCGTCCTTGCGCTCGGCGTACTGCCCGATGTTCCCGGGGTAGATCGCCGTGTAGAAGGCCGCCAGGGCGGTGCCGGTCAGGCGGCGCTGCCCGGGGAGCGCCAGCAGAGCGGCCCCGAGGCTGATCTCGGCCACGCCGGATCCGAGCACCACGAGGTCCGCCGGGAGCGGGACCCACGAGGGCACCTGGGCGCGGAACTCACGGCGCGCCACGGTGAGGTGGGACAGTCCCGCGGCGGTCATGAACCCGCCGAGGCCGAGGCGGGCGGCGGTCTGCGAGAGGGGGGCGGACTGCCGGCGCTTCGTCATCACGCCTCCCCGAGCTCGAGGACGACGTCGATGTTGCCCCGGGTGGCGTTCGAATAGGGGCACACCTGATGCGCCTGCTCCATGAGGGCGCGGGCCTGGTCCGCGGGGACATGGGGCAGCACGACCTCGAGGGTGACCTCCAGGCCGAAGCCCTCACCCTGGCGGCCGATGCCCACGCGCGCGCCGACGGAGGAGTCGGTGATGTCGGCACGGGAGGCGCGGGCGACCATCTGCAGGGCCGAGTGGAAGCACGCGGCGTAGCCGGCGGCGAACAGCTGCTCGGGGTTGGTGCCCTGGCCGGAGCCGCCCATCTCGGTGGGCACGGCGAGGTCGAGGTCGACCCGCCCGTCGGTGGTGCGGACATGGCCGTCGCGGCCGGCGCCGGTGCTGAGCGCCTCGGCGGTGTAGATGGTCTCCATGAGAGGTCCTTTCATCCGCCCGCCCCGTGCGGGACGAGTCGGCTCCAGCCTGCCACCCGGTCAGGTCGCGCGCAACCAAGTTGTTCCCCAGCGACCACTAGAATGCTCCCATGGATGCCGCGCCGACCCCCAGCCTCGCCCTCGAGGACCAGCTCTGCTTCGCCCTGCACCGGGCGACGCGCGCCGTCACGCGCGGCTACGGCCCGCTGCTCTCCCGCCTCGGCCTCACCTACCCGCAGTACCTCGTGATGCTCACCCTGTGGCAGGTGGAGAGTGACGCCTCGGCTGAGACGGAGGCGTCGACGTCGGACGCCGCCGGCGCACTGGGGGTCGGCGCGCTGCGGGACCGGCTCGGCATGGACAACGGGACGATCACACCCCTGGTGCGGCGCCTCGCCGGCATGGGGCTCGTCACGCGGGAGCGCGACGTCCACGACGAGCGACGCGTGCTGGTCCGGCTGACGGACGAGGGACGAGCGCTGCGGGAGTCCGCCCGGACGGTCCCGGTGGACGCACTCACCCGGATCCCCCTCGACGCCGCCGACCGCCAGGTCCTCATGGACCAGCTGAACCGGATCACCGAGGCCGTCGGGCCGCGCTGAGCCGGCGGGAGCGGCCCGCGCGCCGAGCGCGGGTCAGCGCACCCGGTCCAGGATCGCCCGGGCGACGGCGTCGGCCTCGCGCTCAGGCAGCCAGTGGTCCGCGTCGAGCGCCACGAACCGGTACTCCCCCGCCACCTGCCCCGCCGTGAGCTCGGCGGCCCGCGGGCCCAAGGCCGCATCCCGAGTGCCCCACACATACGTGGTGGGGACCGACACGGGCGCGTTGCGCGTGGTGCTCACCAGATCCGGGTTCGCCCGGTACCAGTTCACCGGGCCGCGCAGGCTCTGCGGGGTGGAGAACCGGCGGGCGTAGTGCTCCGCCCCGGGGACCTGCCCTCGCTGCAGCAGGGAACCCAGCCGTCGCGCGAGGATCCGTTCGGGGAGGGCCGGTGCCTGGAAGGCGGCGATGTACCAGCTGCGGCGCAGCTGGTCCGGGCCACGCAGGGCGCGGGCCAGGGCGGCCGGGTGCGGCGTGGACAGGACCGTCAGGGACGCGACGCGCTCGGGGTGGGCGGTGGCCAGCGCCCAGGCGACGGCGCCGCCCCAGTCATGGCCGACGACGTGGACGCGCCGCGCCCCCGCCGCGTCCGCCAGTGCGACGGCGTCCCCCACGAGCGCCGGGAGGCGGTAGGCCGCCGTCGCCCGCGGAGCGGCCCCCGGGGAGTAGCCGCGCTGATCCGGGGCGAGGGTGCGCAGCCCCGCGGCGTGCAGCAGCGGCTCGACATGACTCCAGGACGTGGCGTCCTGCGGGAAGCCGTGCAGCAGCAGCACCACCTCCCCCTCGGCCGGCCCGCCGTCCCGGACGTCGAAGGTCAGGCCCTGATGCCGGAAGGTGTCCATGCCGCCCCCGAGTGCGCCGTCGCTCGTCACAGCCGGACGAGCATCTTCCCCGTGTTGGCGCCCTCGAGCAGGTCGATGAACGCCTGGGGTGCGTTCTCCAGACCCTCCCGGACGGTCTCATCCCACTGGATCTTCCCGGCGGCGACCCACGGGCCCACGCGCTCCAGGAACTCGGGGCGGACCTGCGCTGCGTACTTCTGCAGGACGAAGCCGCGCAGGGTCAGCCGCTTGCCGATCGCCAGGGCGAGGTTGCGCGGGGCGGCCGGCGGCTCCGTCGAGTTGTACTGGGCGATCGCGCCGCACATCGCCACGCGGCCGTCGACCCGCATCGCGGCGATGGCGGCCTCGAGGTGGTCGCCGCCCACGTTGTCGAAGTAGACGTCGATTCCCTCCGGCGCCGCCTCGGCCAGCAGATCGGTGGGCGAGCCGTCGTGGTAGTCGAACGCGGCGTCGAAGCCCAGCTCCTTCACCCGCGCCACCTTCTCGGGCGTGCCCGCCGAGCCGACCACGCGCGAGGCGCCCAGCAGGCGGGCGATCTGGCCGGCGACCGAGCCGACGGCTCCCGCGGCGCCCGAGATGAAGACGGCGTCGCCCTCCTGCATCTCGGCCACGTGCACGAGGCCGGTGTAGGCGGTCAGACCCGTCATGCCCAGCACGCCCAGGTAGGTGCTGTCCGAGAACTGGGAGGTGTCCACGGCCTGGACGGTGTCGCCGTCGAGGACGGCGTGCTCGCGCCAGCCGAGGCCGTGGAGCACGGACGTGCCCTCCGGCACGTCCGCGTGGCGCGAGGCGATCACGGTGCCCACCGCGCCGCCGTCGAGGGGGGCGTCGAGCTGGAACGGAGGCACGTAGGACTCGACGTCGTTCATGCGGCCGCGCATGTACGGGTCCACGGACATCACGGTGTTGCGCACGAGGACCTGGCCCTCGGCGAGCTCGGGGAGCTCGACCTCCGTGAGGCGGAAGTTCTCCGGCGTCGGGGCGCCGTGGGGGCGGGAGGCGAGGTGGATCTCGCGCGTGTGGGTGGGGGTGCTCATGGTGGTCTCCTCGGGGTCGAAGCGGCGGGCTCGGCGGGGGGTCAGCGCGCGAGCAGGTCCAGGAGGCGGCGGGCGGCGTCGGCGGAGGAGGCCGGGTTCTGGCCGGTCACCAGGGTGCCGTCCGTGACCACGAAGCTCTCCTGATCCGGGCCCTTGCGGTAGTCCGCGCCGGCGGCGATCAGGGAGTCCTCGACGAGGAACGGGACCACGTCCGTCAGCTGGGCGGCCTCCTCCTCGCCGTTGGTGAACCCGGCGACCTGACGGCCGCGCACGAACGGGGTGCCGTCGGCGGCGGTGATCGGGTGCAGGATCCCGGGCGCGTGGCAGACGAGGCCGAGCGGGCGTCCGGCCGCGTCGCTGTCGAGGATGATCCGCGTGGAGTCGGCGTCGGACACCAGGTCCCACAGCGGGCCGTGACCGCCCGGGTAGAAGACGGCGTCGAACCCGTCCACGTCCACCTGGGCCAGAGGCGTGGTGTGGGCCAGGGCGGCCTTGGCCTCCTCGTCCTGGTCGAACCGGCGGGTGGCCTCGGTCTGCATCTCCGGCTTCGAGCTCGTCGGGTCGATGGGCGGCTGGCCGCCGCGGGGCGAGGCGAGGGTGACCTCGTGGCCGGCGTCCGTGAAGACGTAGTAGGGCGAGGCGAACTCCTCGAGCCAGAACCCGGTCTTGCGGCCGGTGTCGCCCAGCTGGTCGTGCGAGGTGAGGATCATCAGGATGCGGGACATGTCGGGAGCCCTTTCGTTGGTGGGGACTGAACTCTCATGGTCGTACACAACCGAATCTCGGGCAAGGGTGACGGTGCCCGGGTCGTCAACGCTCCGTCACCCGCCCGTCCTGGACCTGCCAGCGGCGGTCGGTGCGGACGGTGTCCAGCATGCGGCGGTCGTGGGTGACGAGCAGCAGGGCGCCCTCATAGGTCTCCAGGGCCTGTTCGAGCTGCTCGATGGCCTCCAGGTCCAGGTGGTTGGTGGGCTCGTCGAGCACCAGGACGTTCACCCCGCGGGCCTGGAGCAGGGCCAGGGATGCCCGGGTGCGCTCGCCGGGCGAGAGCTCGTCCGCGGGGCGGTTCACGTGGTCGGCCCTGAGGCCGAACTTGGCCAGCAGGGTGCGCACCTCCCCGGAGGCCATCTCGGGCACGAGCGCCTCGACGGCCGCGGCCAGCGGGACGGTGCCGGCCAGCAGCGAGCGCGCCTGGTCGATCTCCCCGATCTGCACGCTGGACCCCAGGGCGGCCGTGCCCTCGTCCGGGGCCTGGCGGCCCAGCAGCCCGCGCAGCAGGGTGGACTTGCCGGCCCCGTTGGGCCCGGTGATGCCGATCCGCTCCCCCGCGTTCACTTGGAGGGTCACCGGGCCGAGCGTGAAGCCGCCCTGCCGGAAGACGGCGTCGTTGAGGGTGGCGACCACCGAGCTGGAGCGCGGCGCCGCACCGATGGTGAACTCCAGCCTCCACTCCTTGCGCGGCTCCTCCACCTCCTCCAGGCGCGCGATGCGGCTCTCCATCTGCCGGACCTTCTGGGCCTGCTTCTCGGAGGACTCGGCGCTCGCCTTGCGGCGGATCTTGTCGTTGTCCGGGGCCTTGCGCATCGCGTTGCGCACGCCCTGGCTGGACCACTCGCGCTGGATGCGGGCGCGGGAGACGAGGTCCGCCTTCTGCTCGGCGAACTCCTCGTACTTCTCCCGGGCCTGCCGGCGCAGGGTGGCGCGCTCCTCGAGGTAGGCGTCATACCCGCCGCCGTACACCCGGTTGGAGTGCTGGGCGAGATCCAGCTCGATGACGCGGGTGACGCAGCGGGCCAGGAACTCGCGGTCGTGGCTCACCAGCACGACGCCGCCGCGCAGCTCCTGCACGAACCGCTCCAGACGGGCGAGGCCGTCCAGGTCCAGGTCGTTGGTGGGCTCGTCCAGGAGCACGACGTCGAAGCGGGAGAGCAGCAGCGCGGCGAGGCCGACGCGGGCGGCCTGCCCGCCGGAGAGGGAGGTCATCAGGGTGTGCTGGGCGGCGTCGCCGTCCATGTCGATGCCGAGGTCCGCCAGGACCTCGGGGAGGCGCTCCTCCAGGTCCGCGGCCCCGGAGGCGAGCCAGCGGGAGAGGGCCGAGTTGTAGCGGTCCGCGGCGGCGTCGGTGACGTCCGGGTCCGCCAGGGCCTCGGCGGCCTCGTCCATCTCGGTCTGCGCGGCGGCGCACCCGGTGCGGCGGGCGATGTACCCGGCCACCGTCTCCCCCGGCACCCGCTCGTGCTCCTGCGGCAGCCAGCCCACGAACGCGTCGGCCGGGGCCAGGCTGACCGTGCCGGCCTGCGGCGCGAGGTCCCCGCCGAGGATGCGCAGCAGGGTGGACTTGCCCGCGCCATTGGCCCCCACGACGCCGACGACGTCCCCGGGCGCGACCGTGAGGTCCAGATCCTCGAAGAGCGTGCGGTGGCCGTGGCCGCCGGCGAGGCCGGAGGCGACAAGGGTGGCGGTCATGGTGCTCCTGACGGAAGTGCGGCGGGCGTCAGGCCATTCTGCCGCGACTGAGCTCCACGAGCTTCTCGGCCCGGGCGCGCGTCGCCTCCTCTCCCGCCGCGATGGCGACGCCGGAGCTGCGGAAGTCCGCGACCGTCATCCCCTCGATCGGCGGGCTGATGAGCACGTCCGGCCGGTAGAGCGAGAGCCGGACGGTGGTGAGCTGGGCCTGCATGACGTCGATCGCCCGCATGGCCTGGCGCAGCGACGTGGCGGGCGAACGGCGGGTGCGGGTGCGCGCCCCGGCCTGCGGCCGCTCCATGGGCTCGAGCGTGGTGGCATCGACGGCGATCACCCGCTGCGCGCCCAGGAAGCGCGCCCCGTCCACCGGGATCTGGTTGAGGATGCCGCCGTCCACCAGCACGGAGTCCCCCACGGTCACCGGCTCCAGCGCGCCGGGGTAGGCGGTGGTCGCCTGGATCGCGGTGATGAGGTCCCCGGTGTGCAGGTAGCGGGTCTGGCCCTCGACGACGTCGGCCGCGGTGAGCACCAGGGGAATCTGCAGCTCCTCGAAGGTGTCCGGGAGCAGCTCGCGGAGCCAGGCCCGCAGCCTCTCGCCGGAGAGGATGCCGCCGGTCAGGCCCCAGTTGATGAGCCGCGGCCAGTCCACGCTCCGCGCGATCTTCTCGAGCGAGGCGGCGTCATGACCGGCGGCCATGAGCGCGCCGAGGAGGCCGCCCATGCTCGTTCCCGCGAGCACGTCCGGGCGGATGTCGAGCTCCTCGAGCACCCGCCAGACCCCGATGTGGCACAGCCCGCGCGCTCCTCCGCCGCCCAGGGCGAGGCCCAGCCGACCCGTGGGCCGTTCGTCACGCATCATGGGCCCAGCGTGCCACGGACATGACCGTGAAGGGAGCGATGCCGGTCAGTCCGTCTCCGGCAGGCCGGCGGCCCACGGGGCGGCGGCGAGCACCACGAGGTCCTCGTCGATCGGGAACCAGGACGGCGCCGGTGAGCGGGGGGGTGGGGCGCGCCGCACGGGGCGTCCGCCGTGCCGTGGCAGGATCTCCGGCATGACAGGCGTGGATCACCAGCACCAGAGCGACGAGGACGGCACCGAGGATCCGGTGAGGCGGACCCACGAGGAGGCGGCAGACGAGGGCGCGGAACGCCTGCATCGGTCCCTCACCGTCCTGACGACCACCGGGTTCCTGGGCGGCGTCGAGATCACGATCGGCCTGCTCGCGTACCTGCTCACGCTCCACGAGACGGGCAGCCACCTGCTGGCCGGACTCGCGTTCTCCATCGGCCTGGTCAGCCTGTTCCTCGCCCACTCCGAGCTCTTCACGGAGGGGTTCTACTACCCGATCACCGCGATCGCCGCCGGCCGGGGCACGTGGGTGGAGCTGCTGCGTCTGTGGGCGGTGACCCTCGTGATGAACCTCCTCGGCGGCACCGTGATGATCGCCCTCGTGGTGGCGGGGTTCCCCGACCTGCACGGCACCCTGGCCGAGAGCGCCCACCACTTCCTGGACATCGGCTTCAGCTGGCAGGGCGCCGCCCTGGCGGTCCTGGCCGGGGTGGCGATCACCCTCGTGACGCGGATGCAGGCCGGGACGGACAGCCCGACGGCGATGATCGTCGCGTCCGTCGCCGGAGCCATCGTCCTCGCCGGCGGTTCGCTCTTCCATTCGGTGATGGACTCGATCCTCATCATCGGAGCCATCCTGTCCGGAGCGCACGGCGTGGGGTGGCTCGAGTGGCTCAGCTGGGTGTGGTGGGTGATCCCCCTGAACATCCTCGGCGGGTTGGCGCTGACGACGGCGCCGCGCCTGCTGCGTTCCAAGGAGGTGCGGGAAGAGACGGGGCGGTGAGGGCAGGGCCCGAATGGCAGGGGTCAGACGGCGTCCCGCGTCCCGTCGGCGGCGGGCTCGGGCAGCTCCTCGGTCACCCGGGAGGTGTTGGGGAAGACGAAGCGGTAGCTGAGACCGGCGACCGCGGCGCCCAACAACGGGGCCACGAAGAACAGCCAGACCTGGCCGAGGGCGTCCCCGCCCGCGAAGAGGGCCACGCCGAAGGAGCGAGCGGGGTTCACGGAGGTGTTCGACACGGGGATGGAGATCAGGTGGATCAGCGTGAGGGTCAGGCCGATGGCCAGCGGCGCGAAGCCGGACGGAGCACGGCGGTCCGTGGCGCCGAGGATGACGTAGAGGAACACGGCAGTCAGCAGCACCTCGGTCAGGAACACCGCGCCCATCGAGTAGCCCGCGGGCGAGAGTTCGCCATAGCCGTTGGTGGCCAGGCCGTTCTCCGCAAGCGAGTAGCCCGGACGACCGGAGGCGATCGCCAGCAGCACGCCGCCGGCCGCCACGCCGCCCACGAGCTGGGCGATCCAGTACGGCACAGTGAGCTTCCACGGCAGACGGCCCGCGAGCGCCGCACCCAGCGTGACGGCCGGGTTGAAGTGACCGCCGGAGACGTGACCCACGGCGTAGGCCATGGCCACCACGGTCAGGCCGAAGGCGAGGGCGACGCCGAGGAAGCCGATGCCCATGTTGACGCCTGTGGCGTCGTCGATCACGGATGCGGAGAACACGGCCGCACCGGCGCCGCCGAAGACGAGCACGAAGGTGCCGAGGAGCTCGGCGGAGAGCTTGGAGACGAGCGGGGAGTCGTTCATGGTGGTCCTGTCAGAAGGTCTGGGGGGTGGGATCCTTTCGCTACGGTACCCGAGCCGGGGCATCCTCCCCGGAGGGTCCTCGACCTCTTCCGCTGCCACGGCAGCGCCGTCCGCGGGACCGTCCCGCCGTTGCCTGGGCGCACCGTCTCGTCCCGCGTCCACCCTCCTGGCCGGGCCGCCACGATCACCTCCGCAGATCAGGCGGCGGCCCTCATCCAGGACGGGGACGCCGCCGGGCACCGCTCGTCCGACCGGGGGCCGGGCCTCAGCCCGCCGGCTGATCCACCCCCGCGGCGGGACGCCCGTCCTCCAGGTAGACGCAGTGCGCGGCGTCCCAGGCGGCGTCGACGCGGCGGGCGATCGCCGGGCGCAGGAGCTTCCGGGCCTCCTGGCGCGTCACGAGGCGATGCTCGGAGGCCTCGTCCTCCTGCAGGCCGATGGCGGCGACGTCCGCGGCAGTGAGCGGGTGGACGGCGCGGAAGAGGAAGCGCAGGCCGGTCCGGCCGTCGGTCTTGCTGGGGCGGGTGTCGACGGCGACGAGCCGCCCGGCGGTCACCTCCAGGCCCGTCTCCTCCCGGACCTCGCGGCGGCAGCCGTCCCAGGGGGTCTCGCCGTCGTCCTCCATGATCCCGCCGGGGATGGTCCACCCCTTCTTGTAGGTGGGCTTGAGCACGAGCAGGCGGCCGGCCTCGTCGAAGAGGAGGCAGCCGCAGGAGACGGGGACGGAAGGGATCAGGAAGGACATGGCGCCAGCCTAGAGGCGGGCGCCGGCGGGGCGCTGGCCGACGGGCTCGTGCCCCGCGCGGCGGGCGCGCACCGTGCGGACGGCCAGGATCAGCCAGGCGAGCACGGCCAGCGCGGCGAACACCGCGGGCAGCACGTGCCCCAGGAGCACGGAGGAGGCGACGGCGGCGAGGAACGCGGCCAGGTTGAGGACGATGTCCGAGTCCTGCAGACGGGCGTCAGCCTTGCCGGGCATAGGCGTCCTCCGCGTTGCGTCACTGACCCTTTGCGTCATGGCCGCGAGGCATTGTCCGCGAGAGGCGGGCATCCCCTCGCTACGCTGAGGCCATGGCGACGGTTCTCCTCGTGCGGCACGGCCGCACCACGGCCAATGCGACGGGACTGCTGGCGGGCCGGACCCCCGGGGTCAGCCTGGACGAGCACGGGCGGGAGCAGGCGGCCCGCACCGGGGAGCGGATCGCGGCCGTCCCCGTGGCCGCGGTGGTGGCCAGCCCCCTGGAGCGGTGCGTGCAGACCGCGCACGCGATCCTCGAACGCCAGCCGGGCGCGGTGCCCTCGCTGGTCGACGACGACCTCACCGAGTGCGACTACGGCCAGTGGCAGGGCCGGACGCTCAGCGACCTGGCCACCGAGCCCCTGTGGGCGACGGTGCAGACCCAGCCGTCCGCCGTCGTCTTCCCGGGCGGCGAGTCCATGGCGGGGATGCAGGCCCGGGCGGTGGCGGCGATCCGCCGGCACGACGCCGCCACCGAGGCCGAGCACGGACCGGGGGCGGTGTGGGTGGCGGTGAGCCACGGGGACGTCATCAAGTCGATCCTGGCCGATGCGCTCGGCACGCACCTGGACCTGTTCCAGCGGATCGAGGTGGGCCCCGCATCCGTGTCCATCGTCAGCTACGGCCCGAGCCGGCCACGGGTCTGGGCGATGAACACCGACGCCGGGGACCTCTCCTGGCTTGCGAAGCTCGGCCCGTCCGACGAGGCCCCGGTGGGCGGCGGCGCGGGCGCACCGACGACGGCGGGCACGACCGCTGGCGCGGGCACCGGCGCGGCGGGCGAGCAGCCGACGCCTAGGATCGGCGCATGACCGAGACGCCTGCCCATGTCCATGAGTTCGACTGGCCGGATCGAGTGGTCATCGGGACCGTCGGGCGTCCCGGAGCCCGCACGTTCTACCTGCAGGTGCGCACCGGGCCCCGGCTGGTGAGCCTGGCCCTGGAGAAGCAGCAGTCGGCCCTGATGGCGGAGATGCTCGACGAGATCCTCGACGATCTGATGGCGCTGGAGGGCAATCCGCACAGCGTCCCGGCCAGCACGCCCGTGGAGCTCGTGGACAACGATCCGCTGGACCCGGTGCAGGAGTGGTTCCGGGTGGGGGCCATCGGCCTGGGCTGGGACCCCACCACCGCGCAGGTGCTCATCGACGCGCACCCGCTCTCTGACGACGACGCCGACCCGGCGCTCGAGGCGGACGCCGAGGCCGTGCGCGTGCGGATGCCCGTCGGCGCCGCCCGGGCGTTCGCCCGGCGCACCCGGGAGGTCGTGGACGCCGGGCGTCCGTTCTGCTCGGACTGCGGCCAGCCCATCGACCCCGACGGCCACGACTGCACTCTCCCCGACTCCTGATGAGCGCCGCGGACGTGCCCGCCGGCGAGCTGTTGTCCGGGGAGCTGACGCTCACCGGCCGCATCACGACCGCGTCCAACGCCACGTTCCTCGGCGCGATCGGTGACACCCCGGTGGTCTACAAGCCGGTGGCCGGCGAGGCCCCGCTCTGGGACTTCCCCGCCGGAACCCTGGCCCGCCGCGAAGTGGCCGCGTCCCTGGTGTCCGAGGCACTGGGGTGGGACATCGTTCCGCGCACCTGGCTGCGAGACGGCCCCTTCGGCGAGGGGATGGTGCAGCTCTGGCAGGAGGAGGACCCCGCCCAGGACGCGGTGGACCTGTTCCCCATGGAGGAGGTGCCGGCGTCGGGCCGGTTGCCCGTGTTGGAGGGTGAGGACGAGGACGGGCGCCGCCTGGTGCTCGCCCACGAGGACACGCCGGCGCTGCGCCGCATGGCGGTGTTCGACGTGATCGTCAACAACGCGGACCGCAAAGGCGCCCACATCCTGGCCATGCCCGGCGGCCACCGCCACGGCGTGGACCACGGCATCACCTTCCATACAGAGGACAAGCTCCGGACGGTCCTCTGGGGGTGGCTGGGCGAGGAGCTGAACTCAGAGGAGCGCGACGGCGTCGGTCGGGTGCTTGAGGCACTCGGCGGCAAGCTCGCGCCAGAGTTAGGGGGCCTAGTCAGCTTGGAGGAGGTCGACGCGCTCGTCGAGCGCTGCGCCCACCTGCTCGAGGAGGGCCGCTTCCCCGCCCCTAGCGGCCAAGCTTTCGCATTCCCCTGGCCGCTGCTCTAAAAATGGCTGTTGAGGCAGTAACTGTCCCATTGGCCAACGTCGTCGCCTAGTCACCGGGACCGGGGATCGCGAGGCACCATGGGGACGGCGCAAGGTAGGTCTCCGCGCCGTGGTCACAATGCGGCAACCCCGCTCTGATCGTCGTTCTTAAGCCGCCGCGATTCCTCCTCCAATGCGCAATGACGGGTGCTGCCACACTTGTCGAGTATTTAGCACAGAAATCTCACACTTCACTACACCTCCTCGGGCGCGACCCTCGCGTAATGGTTCAATAGAGTCCGCGCCGGACGCGTTCCGCGCTCTCCTCATGGCGTCTTGCCTCGCGCTCGTACGAGCCAGCTACGCGTCTAAAAAGTCTGGCCACTCGAGGCGCTTCGTCAGCGAGCGCTTCCGCCTGCACACGATATCTCTCAGCAATTTCGAGCTCTTGCTGACCACCGTCCTCTAGGCCTCGACTGGAGACGCCGCGGCTATTGACGATGTGGAGGTAGAGGCCATTCTCGATGTAATCGAGTTGCACCTCTTCGATGAGATCCCGCACGACGCAGCCCGGCCAGGTACCGTCAGCATCTGGAGGGGTGTGCCCGAGAACCTGCCCAATATGCTGCAGGCCCGCTTCGACCCGGCCACCCTCCACAAGGCCCTCCGTTGCGCTGTCAATCCAGGTTCGAAGTACTTGGGCATTCATAACGCCATTGACTAGCCCAGGCGGTGAGTCCCACGCATTGAGCAGTCGGTACGCATTGGCTGCCATGGAAGCGTCCCGCTGCCCTTCGTGAGCTTTGTCATCGGCCACTTCCTCGTCCTCATGCTTCGGCCGAGCACGGTAGACGGCGCACACAACTCCGACAAATTTCGCCGGATCCGCAGCCAAACTTTCAGAGAGCGCAGGCACTTTAGCATCGTATCCAAGCGCTGGAAGATACGCCCACTCGAGCCGGACGAGGTCGCCGGGCTCGAGATGCTCCTGCATGGCCTCGAGATAGGCAAATAACTGTTGAAAATCGTAGGTCGATAGGCCCCGAGCGTCAGCAGATTGATCTTGGTTTGACAAGAGTCCATCTAAGGCGTCCACCATGAGCTGCGCTGCCTGCGGGCGCGGTCCGTCCTTTTCGATGTGCGCGTAAGTGCACATCAGATGTAGGGCGTCGGCGTGTCGGCCAGCTTGGATCAATCGATCGGCCACCTCGTCAATCTTGTCGAAGTCTTGGCCCAAGCCGAATGGTTGGAAGGCCGCCCAGTACCCGGTCTCAACCTCCGGATCCTCAGCCGCCAAAGCCCATGCCTCCGGTAGGTTGCCACGGGCAACAAGCAGGAGTCGAACACGCTGATTAACGGTGAGGTCGTCCCGTTCAAGCAAGCCTGTGATGAGTTCGAAACCTTCGAGGACATAGCGACCTGAGAAGTACGACATCGCCGTGCTGACGAGATCGTCGTCCTCAGACGCAAGCCAAAGCAGAATTTCAGCGTCGCGGAACAAGCCCGCATTCGCGAGCGCGCTGCCAACGGCCCCGGCTACAGATGCGTCGCGTGCCAGTCTCTCGATGGCGTCGAATCCCCCCTCGGCTTCGATCTCCTTAACAGCTGCGCTGCGTCGATGTCCAAGCTCTCGCTCAAAGCCTTGGTAGTCATCACTTCTGCGAGCGCCTACATACGGGGTCCACGACTGGAAAAGTCCAACCAATCGGAGGTATGCGGATTTAGGCTCATAACGCGCGGCCAGCGCATCAAGCTTGACCAGCTCCTCGTCGGGGAGCGCCCACGCAGCGTCCGGAAACTCGCGATGGCGGCCGATAAGGTTCACGAGTGCTCGCCACACAGCGTCCTGGAAGTCAGTCGCACACTCCGGCTGGTCGGCCATCGAACTAAGCGCAGCCACCACACGTTCTCGATCTGCGGATGACAAATCTGAAGTGTGAGCAAGGATCGTTGACCAGCGCTGTGCATCTTCACCAGCATCCTCGATGCAGCGCTCAACCGCGGCGGTCGTCATCCTCCAAATCTCGCCGTATGTCACCGACTGCTTGTCCGGCTTCCAGGGTCGGAACGCTGGTGAGCTGATCGGAACGTGCATCCCATGACGCTCCGGAAGCATGCTGGTCTCCAGCTTCCAAGCGGCGCCGGGATGCCTATGGCGCAGCGCATCAAGGGCTGCAATTCGCCGGCCGGGATCAACGGAGTTATTAGGATGCCACGGGCGGAATAGCGCAGCCAGCGAGGCGGCGGGACGGTTTATTATCCGGCCACCTGGATCTATCTCGTCCAAACGGGCCAGGAGATCGACGGCACGGCCGAAGTGACCAGGGGACCAGGATACACACTCAAGCGCCCATAGCAAATGGCAGTGGGGAGTGCCGCCCGATAACAACCCTAATTCTTCCGCGGCGTCCTGGAACATGGTCGATAACAAAGGATCGTCGCCGGCTGCTGCTGCGCCGACCGCATCAAGGAAGGCGTCGGGCGCGGCCTCAGCGAGCAGTGGCAAAAGGTCCGCGATCGACTGCCACGCTTGCCCGGTGTCGTCTCCTGAGGCCCATTCGAGCAACTTAGCGACTAAGTGATTTGCGAAGTCTGAACCCGTTGCCCCGGCCGACAAAGTGACGGTTCCGCCGTAAATTGCCAAAAGGGCCAGAGACTGAGCAATACCACGGCGAAGGTCGCCCGAATAGCGGCGAGTCCTGCCTTCGATCGTTGCTCGCCACCGTTCTTCACGTGGAAGCTCGAGGGCCGGATCGCCCTCTGCGAGAACCATCTCGACGATGGCCTCGAATCGCTTCATGTCGTCGTGGGTCAGCTTCGACACCAACAGCATCCACGCGTCTACTGGCGAGACAAGATGCCAGGCTCCGTCAGTATGGATCGCCAGAGGGTCGATGGGACCGTCGGCAATCCCGGCGATATCTTCTCTAAAGGATTCGTAGTCGGTTCCCGCGAGCGCCTCGAGGATCGAGCGATCCCCTTCTACGTTGTCCCCCCAAGAGCCAGCCAACAGGATTGAGCGGAAGCTTCGGGATGGACTCGCGTCGGCCCAGGCAGGTCGATGCAGGACGGCCTTGACGGCCAGGTTTCGACGCAACCCGGTCAAGCTTCGACGTGCGAGTCTACCGAGTGCGTCGGCCTTGTCTCTGTCCGTGACCCCGGCACTTGTCAGTGCGGCTGCCACCTCGGCGGCGCCTAGCGCCGGAAGCGTGATATCGGAGCCTTCAGTGAATATAACCGGCACGCAAAAATTGTGTACAGTACCAGCGGGTATCGCCCTTGCCAGCTCGGGTGTGCACGGGACCAGGATCAGCGGTTGGGACGAGCCCGTCAACTGCCTCCATGTGGATACATCGTCAACGAATGCCAGCCGCGCTAGCATCTGCCCCTTGCCTTGTTCTTCGTGGTGGACGGCGATCGCAGCGATAAAGGCGCATGCCTCCTCCATGGATGCGCCAGCAACCGTCGTGACGGAACCGGATGAAGCTAGCCGTCCTTCGAGGGCCTTTGCAGCGTCAGACCGACCAGCAAGTACGATTTCCGGCGTCAATGCCGGATTGGTTTGTGCTGCCCAGTCGCGCCACCATGACAGGCCGGTACGAAGACCATATGGCGAGAGCCCGAGTTCCTCCGAGAACCACGCCCACGTGATTGGCGCCGCCTCAAGCCAGGACTCCACGTCGTCTAGTCCAAGGGCCTTGACGTCTCTCCAGACGTTGTCGCTCCGCTTGCTTGCAGCCCATCTGGCCCGTGTCGTCCAAGGACGCAGGATCGCTTCCACATAAGTGCAGTCTGATGTCGAAGTCGCATATGGAGCGTCTATTCGCTTGGTGTAGTCCTTGTCGGCCTTGGAGTTGGGGCTGGAATCGACTGACAGTTCCCACACGGACAAGCCGTCCGGAACCCAAGCCGTCGCTTTCGCCGTCCGGACTGAACCGTCCCAATCGCCAGCCGCCACCCCGTCGCCCGCGGGCATCCCAAGTTCGACCAGGCCTGGCGTGGTTTCCAGGATGAGGCGTCGCACTAGACGTGGGAACTCGGACTGCGAGGAGCGTGTGTCAGCCCAGCTCCGCAGCTGGTTTCGGTCGACGTATCCCACTTTGTTCTTCATGGCTACGATCTCCGATCGAGTACAACCTGGTCCTCACACTCAGTGGGCAGCCCAGGTCCGACCTAGGCGAATATTGCGCCAGGAAGACTCCCACTAATCAATCGAGTGCTCCGGCTTAAATAAATCGGCAAATACTCTCCTATAGGAGAATTTTACACGTTGAACCGGAACTCCACCACGTCCCCGTCCTTCATCACGTACTCCTTGCCCTCCATGCGCACCTTGCCCGCGGCCTTCGCCTCGGCCATGGAGCCGGCGGCCACGAGGTCGTCGAAGGAGACGATCTCGGCCTTGATGAAGCCGCGCTGGAAGTCGGTGTGGATCACGCCGGCGGCCTCGGGCGCCGTCGCGCCGACGGGGATGGTCCACGCGCGCGTCTCCTTCGGCCCCGCCGTCAGATACGTCTGCAGGCCGAGCGTTGAGAAGCCGACGCGAGCCAGCTGGTCCAGCCCGGACTCGTCCTGGCCGTTCATCTCCAGCATCTCGCGGGCCTCGTCCTCGGAGAGCTCCACGAGGTCGGACTCCAGCTTGGCGTCCAGGAACACGGCCTGAGCGGGAGCCACCAGGTCGCGCAGCTCCTGCTGCCTGGCCTCGTCCCCCAGCACGCCGTCGTCCGAGTTGAACACGTAGATGAACGGCTTGGCGGTGAGCAGGCTCAGCTCCCGCAGCCGGTCCATGTCCAGCTTGTCCTTGTCCTTCGCCGCGAAGATCGTCTCGCCCCGCTCCAGCACCGCGAGCGCGGCCTTGAGCGCCTCGAGGTCGGCGGGCTCCTTCTTCTTGCCCTTGACCTCCTTCTCGACGCGCGGGATCGCCTTCTCCACGGTCTGCATGTCCGCGATGATCAGCTCGGTGTTGATGGTCTCCATGTCCGAGGCCGGGTCCACCTTGCCGTCCACGTGGACGACGTCGCCGTCGTCGAACGCGCGCACCACCTGGGCGATCGCGTGGGCCTCGCGGATGTTCGCCAGGAACTGGTTGCCCAGGCCCTCCCCCTCGGAGGCGCCCTTCACGATGCCGGCGATGTCCACGAAGGACACCGTCGCCGGCAGGATGCGCTCGGAGCCGAAGATCTCGGCCAGCTGGGGCAGCCGCTCGTCCGGCAGGTTCACCACGCCCACGTTCGGCTCGATCGTCGCGAACGGGTAGTTCGCCGCGAGCACGGTCTGGCGCGTCAGCGCGTTGAACAGGGTCGACTTGCCCACGTTGGGCAGTCCCACGAATCCGATAGTCAAAGCCACGCATCGAGTCTACCGGCGGCTCCGTCTCCCATCGGCATGGCAACGGGGCCGCTCCCCGAAGGGAACGGCCCCGTCCACGTGGTCGCGCGGCACGACGCCGTCGTGTCGCCTCGCGCGGGCGGTTCACCGCCGCCGGTGCGTCACTCGCCGGAGGTCTCCTGCTCCCCCGCGCCGGGCTCGTTCTCCACGGTCTCCCCGGAGATCTGGGTGGCGGCACCGGAGTGCTTCACGTCGATCTTGCGCGGCTTGGCCTGCTCGGCCACCGGAATGGTCAGCGTCAGCACGCCGTCGGCGTAGTCCGCCTCCACCTGGTCCAGGGCGAGGCCGCGGCCCAGGGTCAGCTGGCGGGCGAAGGCGCCGGCGGAACGCTCACGGGTCAGCCACTGGCGACCCTCGCCGTCGGACTTCTCCTTGCGCTCGGCGCGGATGGTGAGCGTGCGCTCCTCCACGTCCACGTCGATCGAGCTCGGGTCCACGCCCGGCAGCTCCACCTCGGCGACGAACCGGTCGCCCTCCCGGTAGAGGTTCATGGGCATCGAGCCCTGGCCGGCCACGCGCGCGATGCCGTTCATGAAGCGGTCCATCTCACGGAAGGGATCAACAGTACGAGCCATCATTCACTCCTCGTCAGTGTGGTGCGGCCGCTCCCGGTGAGCGGCGTCCGCCCGGTGCAACGCTCGTCCCCCCGCGGGTATTCCGCGAACCTGAGTCACTCTCGCTCAGGTCCTCACGCCGCACCCACGGTCTACCCTGACGGCGTACCCGCCCCGCCGCCGGAGAGGTCCCTCCCATGCTCAGCGTCCTGCGCCAGCCCACCTACGCGCGGCTGTTCGGCGCGCAGGTCATCGCGCTGCTCGGAACCGGCCTGCTCACCGTGGCGCTGGGCCTGCTCGCCTACGACATCGCGGGCGCGGACGCCGGCGTCGTGATGGGCACCGTCATGGCCGTCAAGATGATCGCGTATGTGCTCATCTCCCCTGTCACCACGGCGCTCGTCGCCCGCCTGCCTGCGCGCCCCGTCCTGATCGGCGCGGACTTGGTGCGGGCCGCCGTCGCGCTCTCCCTGCCGTTCGTCACCGAGGCGTGGCAGACGTACGCGCTGGTGTTCCTGCTGCAGTCCGCCTCGGCCACGTTCACCCCCACGTTCCAGGCCGTGATCCCCACCGTGCTCCCCGAGGAGCGGGAGTACACCCGCGCGCTCTCCCTCTCCCGCCTCGCCTACGACGTCGAGTCCCTCGTCAGCCCCCTGCTCGCCGCCGCCCTCCTGACAGCGATGAGCTACCACAGCCTCTTCGTGGGCACCGTGGTCGGCTTCCTCGCCTCAGCGGCGCTCGTGGCCTCAGCCCGCTTCCCCGCGGTGCAGGCCCCCGCCCCCGCGCCCTTCCTGGACCGGCTCACCCGGGGCACGCGCCTCTTCCTGGCCTCCCCCGAGCTGCGGGGGCTGCTCGGCCTCAACCTCGTGGTCGCCACGACGACGGCCATGGTCATCGTCAACACCGTCGTCCTCGTGCAGGCCGAGCTGGGCCGGCCGCAGGAGGACGTCGCGCTGCTGCTGACCGCGCACGGCGTCGGCTCCATGCTCGTGGCCCTGACCCTGCCGTCCTGGCTCGACCGTGTTCCCGACCGCCGTGTCATGCTCGCCGGCGCCGCTGCCCTGCCCCTGCTCTTGCTGGCCGGCGTCGGTGCGCTCGTGGGGATGGAGGGCACGGCACGGTGGGCCGCGCTGCTCACGGTCTGGGCCCTGCTGGGCGCGGCCACCTCTGCCGTGCTCACCCCGTCCGCCCGACTGCTGCGCCGAGGCAGCACGGAGCAGGACCGCCCCGCCGTCTTCGCCGCGCAGTTCTCCCTCTCCCACGCGTGCTTCCTGCTGACCTATCCGCTCGCGGGGATCCTCGGCGCGTCCCTCGGCCTGGCCGCGGTGGGCCTGGTGCTGGTCGGGATCGGTGCGCTCGGACTGGCGTTCGGGGCGGCCTCCTGGCGCGGGCTCGCTCCGCGCCGCCCCGCTCCCGCGCACCCATGACATCCGTCATGCCCACCTCCTGGCGGCGGCGACGACGACGCACGGGCAGGTGGCCGTCGTCGCGCGGGACCGCGGCGGGCTCTAGGGGCGGACCACGGCGAGCGCCGTGCGGAAGGCCTGCTCCGCCTTCTCGCCGTACGGCACGAAGATCACCTCGCGCACGGTGTGTCCCACCTCGTCCGCCATGGCATCGGAGGTCTCGACGGCGATGCGCGCGGCGTCGTCCATGGGCCAGCCGTAGACGCCCGCGGAGATGGCGGGGAACGCCACGGTCTCCGCCCCCAGTTCCCTCGCCACCCGCAGCGACTCGCGGTAGCAGGAGGCCAGCGTGTCCGACTTGTCGATGGTCTTCGCCCACGTGGGCCCCACCGTGTGGATGACCCAGCGCGCGGGCAGGCGCCCCGCCGTCGTCGCCACGGCCTGACCGGCGGGCAGCCCGTCCTTCAGCGTGGTCTCCCGCAGGCGGCGGCACTCGGCGAGGATCTCCGGGCCGCCCCGGCGGTGGATGGCGCCGTCCACGCCGCCCCCGCCGAGGAGGCGGGAGTTGGCCGCGTTCACGACGGCGTCGGCTGCGGTGGCGGTGATGTCCCCGGGGGCGATGACCAGCTTCATGCGTGCCACCGTAGGGGCCTGGGCGAGCCCCGGACAGGGCCGGTAGCCTCGGGCCGGTGAGCTCCGCCGATCAGAACCCCGCCGCCCAGTCCCCCGCCGCCGCCCCGCCCACCCCGCCGTCCGCGGCGATGCTTCCCCTCATCACGCTGGGCGTGGAGCACGTCTTCGACACGCTCTCCTCGCAGCCCGTCTTCCACCCCACCATCCTGGCCGTGACGGCCGAGGGGATGCAGGGGATGTGGACCCACCCGGACCTCACGCCTGAGGGGGCGGCGCAGGCCGTGGCCGAGCTCGTGCCGCGCCCCGAGCGCGCCGTCGCCGTGTTCGACGGCGAGGTGGAGACGCCGGACGGGCCGCGGCCCGCCGTCGCCGTCGAGGCGTTCGAGGCGGGGTCGCTGACCTCGGTGCGCGTGATCGTCCGCTACCTCCCCGGCGTGCCCGCGGCGGGTCTGGACGCGCAGGTCGAGGGCGATCCGGAGGTGGCCGCCAACGGCCCGAACCCCCTGTTCGGCGCGTTCTGAGGGCCCTGCCGCGGGGATCTGGGGCCGCCGCGCCGCGTGGCGGCCTTACCGTGTCCGCTCCACCTGGGACAGTGGTCCGCATGGAAAACCTGAGTCTCCTGCTGGCCCTGCTGCTCGGCCTCGTCCTGGGCGCCCTGCTGGGCGCATGGCTCGTGTGGCGCCGTCTGAGCGGCGGCACCGGCGAGGCGGCGCACGTGCGGCGAGAGCTGGACGCGCTGCGCACCGAGCACCAGAGCGCACGCGAGGAGCTGGCCGCCGTGCGCGCGGAGAACCGCGCCGTCACCGCCCAGCGCAGTGAGGACGCGGAACGCGCCCAGGCCGAGTCCCGCGTGCTGAGCACCCTCGCCCCGCTCGGCCAGCAGCTGGCCTCCCTGCAGAAGCAGGTGAGCGTGCTCGAGCGGGACCGCGTGGAGCAGTTCGGCCAGCTCGGCGAGCAGCTGCGCGTGGCCGCCGCCACGGACCGGGACCTGCTCAACCAGACCACCTCGCTCATGGCCACGCTGAAGTCCACCTCGGCACGCGGGCACTGGGGAGAGGCGCAGCTGCGCCGCGTGGTGGAGGCGGCGGGCATGCTGCACCACGTGGACTTCTCCGAGCAGACCACCATCGTCGGCACCGAGGGCGAGCGGCTGCGGCCGGACCTCGTGGTGTCCCTGCCCGGAGGCAAGTCCCTGGCCGTGGACGCCAAGGCCCCGCTCGGGGACGCGCTCGCCGCCGAGGCCCTCGCGGACGAGCCGGGAGAGGAGGCCGCCGAGCGTCGCCGGGCATTGGCCGCACAGCACGCCGCCGCCGTGCGCCGGCACGTGGACCAGCTGGCCGCGAAGTCGTACTGGTCCGGTCTCAGCCACTCACCCGAGCTCGTGCTGTGCTTCCTGCCGGCCGAGTCCTTGCTCGCCGCGGCCCTGGACGCGGACGGCGGCCTGCTGGACCACGCCTTCTCCAAGAACGTGGCGCTCGTGGCGCCGGTGTCCCTGCTGACCGCGCTGAAGTCCGTGGCGTACGCGTGGCGGCAGGATCGGCTCGCGGAGAACGCCCAGTTCATCGTCACGAGCGCACGCGAGCTCTACGACCGGCTCGGCACCCTCGGCTCCCACCTGGACCGCATGGGCGGGTCGCTGAAGACCACGGTGGACCGGTACAACCAGCTCGTCGGCACGGTCGAGTCCCGGGTCCTCCCCTCGGCGCGCAAGCTGCGGGAGGCCGACCCGGGGCTGCCACCCACCGCAGGCATCCGCACGCTCGAGTCGGCGCCCCGGGTGCTCTCCGCCCCGGAGCTGGTGGAAGGGCTGGGCATGGAGGGGCTCAGCGAGGACGACGGATTCGGCGGCCGCCGCGCCGGGTGAGGCGTCGGAGCGTGCCGGGCAGACCCCTCGGCCCGTGGGCAATCGGCGCCGCGTCAGTGCCCCGTCGCCGGCCCCGCCGCCAGCAGCGCTCGCAGGGCAGTCAGGCCCCGGGTGGTGAGCTGGTCGAGCGTGCCGTCGTTGGCCAGCACCACGCCCTCCTCGTCCGGACCGAGCGGCTCCAGGGTGGCGATCTGCGCGTCCAGCAGGGCGGCCGGCATGAAGTGGCCGCGACGGCCGCGCATCCGCGTGGCCACGGGTGCCGGTCCGCGTCCGTCAGCGGCGTCCCGGCGGCCATGAGGGCCTTCGCCTCCGGTGAATGCAGGTCGTCGGCCTCCTCGAACGGGGCCCCCCAGGCGCTGCGCGAGCCGCGTCGCCAGGGCCGTCTTCCCCGAGCCGGAGACGCCCATGACCACCACGGCCGTCCCGGCGAGCGGTTCAGGCATCCCCACGGCGATGCCCGCCGAGGGAGCGGGACTCGTCCCCGGCCTTCTTCAGCTCGGCACGCAGCTCCTTGGGCAGGGAGAAGATGATGTCCTCCTCGGCCGTGACCACCTCGTCCACCTGCGCGTAGCCGTAGTCCGCGAGGAGCGCGAGCACGTCCTGCACGAGCACCTCGGGCACGGACGCGCCGGAGGACAGCCCCACCGTCGCCACTCCCTCGAACCACGCCTCGTCGATCTGGCTGGCGAAGTCCACGCGCTCGGCGCGCGAAGCGCCGTACTCGAAGGCGACCTCCTTCAGGCGCACCGAGTTCGAGGAGTTGGCCGATCCCACGATGATGACCAGGTCGCACTCCGGGGAGATCAGCTTGATCGCCGCCTGCCGGTTGGACGTGGCGTAGCAGATGTCGTCCGAGGGCGGGTCCTGCAGGTTCGGGAAGCGCTCGCGCAGCACCGCGACGATCTCGAGGGCCTCGTCCACGGAGAGCGTGGTCTGCGAGAGCCAGATGAGGTTGTCCGGGTCGTCCACCTGGACGGTGCGGGCCTCCGCGACGTCGTTGATCACCGTGGTGTGCTCGGGTGCCTCGCCGTACGTGCCCTCGACCTCTTCGTGGCCCTCGTGGCCGATCAGCAGGATGTGCTTGTCCTGACGGGCGAAGCGCACCGCCTCGCGGTGCACCTTCGTGACCAGCGGGCACGTGGCGTCGATGGTCTCCAGGTTGCGCTCGGCGGCCTCGGCCACCACGGCCGGGGAGACGCCGTGCGCGGAGAACACGGTGAGGGCGCCGTCCGGCACCTGGTCCAGCTCGTCCACGAACACCACGCCGCGCTCGGTCAGGGTGTCCACCACGTGGCGGTTGTGCACGATCTCCTTGCGCACGTACACGGGGGCGCCGTGGTGCTCCAGGGCCTTCTCCACGGCGACGACGGCGCGGTCCACGCCGGCGCAGTAGCCGCGCGGGGCGGCGAGCATCACGCGCTTCGGGCCGGTGACGGGCGCGGCGGCCTCCACCTCGGCGCGGGAGCGGCGCGTGCGCGGCACCTGCGGCATGCCGAGGCCGACGGCGGACGGGCGGGTGGCGGCAGCGGTGACGGACATGCCCCCCATGGTATCGGCCCGTGGCCCGGCCCCTCCGGGTGGGCGGGGCGTCCGCTCAGCGCGAAGGCGGCGACGCCGTCCGGACCGCGCCCCGCGGCCGCTCAGGGCCGTCCTGGCTCACCGGCGGGTGCGACCACGCGTGAGGGCCAGCTCGAGGAGGAACACCACCACGCCGACCCCGAGCGTGATCCAGGCCGCCGTCGTGAGGGTCGCCGCGTAGGGGGTCAGGGCCGTGTCGATCGCCGGGCGCAGGGCACGCTGGGCCTCCACCGCGAGGTGGGCGACGCCGTCGGCGACGCCGTCGGGCGCCACCACGGAGAACGCGTCGGAGCGGGTCGCGTTGCCCAGCAGCATCCCGCCGACGAGCATCACGGCGCCCGCGAGCGCGATCGAGGGGCCCCGCCACCGCGGCCGGGCCAGCACGAGGGCCGCGAGGAGGAGGAGCCCGGCCGCCACCGCGGCCCACCTCCAGTGCGCGGAGGCGGCGGCCCACCACGCGACGGTGGAGCGGTCCACGTCCTTCAGGGAGTCGACCGTGACGGTCATGGTGAGGTCGGTGCTGTCCCTCAGCTCGGCGGCGCGGTCGTACATGGGGGCGATCACGGTGTCCGCGGCCCAGTCCCCGAAGTCCGTGCCCGTCACGGCCTCGAGGATCCCCTGGCCGGGCACGTCGAGCTCGTTGCGGCGCAGGCGCGTCTCGATGTCGCCGAGCGCCGCCGCGACGCCGGACTGCGCCACCGGGCCGAAGGGGACGGTGAAGTCCCCTCCGGGCACGAAGCCCTCGGTCCCCCGGGCGTCCTTGAGGTCCAGCAGCCATGCGCGTCGCGCCTCGTCCGCGGTGTCGGACCAGCCCTGCACCACGCTGGGATCCTGCGCCACGTTCTGCGCCACGGGCCGGATCAGGTCCTCCACGGCCTGCGTGAGCGGGTCCGGGACCTCCTCCGGCACCAGGTCCTCCACCGCCCCGGTGACGGCGCCGGGGATCGCGGCGCGCACCTGCTCGTCCGAGGCCACCTGCTCGGCGACGCCCCGGACCAGCTCGGGCCGGTGGGCGGCCTCGTCCACCAGCGCACCGGCGGTGGCGAGCACGGCGGACAGTCCGGCGAGGAGGGCCAGGAGGAGGGCGAGGAGCGAGCGCATGGGCGGGACCTTCCGGTGCGGGCGAGGACGACCGACGGCGGCGTGCGGCGGCACGGACGGGCCGGGCGTTACTGTGTCCGAGGGTACTGACACACTCGGGACGTGTCCCCGGCGGGCCCGCCCGCCCGAGGCGTCCGCCGCCGTCGTCCCGCCGCGCCGGCACCCCAGCGGCCCGAGACAGGAGATCCCGTGGAACCCCAGCGCCCCGAGACCGGCCCCGCCCTGACCGCAGCGTCCGGCGCGCCCGGCCCGGTGGACGTGCCCGCGCTCGCTTCGGAGACCTCCGCCGAGCGGCCCTGGCCGCTGCGCCGGCTCTCGGAGAACCTGAAGATCCACATCGAGCGGGCCCCGGCCACGTGGATCGAGGGCCAGCTGATCGAGTACAAGAACAACCGCGGCAACGTGTACATGACCATGCGGGACCTCGAGGAGGAGTACTCCCTGCCGGTCACCGCGTGGCGCACGGTGGCCATGGGGTTCGAGGGCACGGTGCAGCAGGGCTCGCGCGTCGTCGCCCGGGTGAAGCCGAGCTTCTGGACGAAGGGCGGCCGGCTCTCCATGGTGGTGCAGGAGATGCGCCCGGTCGGCCTGGGAGACCTGCTGGCCCGCGTGGAGCTGCTGCGCCGCCGCCTGGGCGAGGAGGGGCTGCTGGACGCCTCCCGCAAGCGGGCCCTCCCCCTGCTGCCCGGCGTCATCGGGCTCATCACCGGCCGGGACTCGGACGCGAAGAAGGACGTGCTGCGCAACACCCAGCTGCGCTGGCCCGCCGCGCGGTTCGAGGTCCGCGAGGTGGCGGTCCAGGGCCCGGAGGCGCCCCGCCAGGTGGCGGCGGCCCTGGCGGAGCTGGACGCCCGTCCGGACGTGGACGTCATCGTGATCGCCCGCGGCGGCGGCGCCCTCGAGGAGGTCATCCTGCCGTTCTCGGACGAGGCCCTCGTGCGCGCCGTCGCGGCGGCCCGCACCCCGGTGGTCTCCGCGATCGGCCATGAGGCGGACCGCCCGGTGCTGGACGACGTCGCAGACCTGCGCGCCTCCACGCCCACGGACGCCGCGAAGCGGATCGTGCCGGACGCGGCCGTGGAGTCGGCCGGCGTGGCGGACGCACGGCACCGGCTGGCCGCCGCCGTCGAGCGCCGCGTGGTGCGGGAGGGCGAGGGCCTGGCGCAGCTGCGCTCCCGTCCCGTCCTCGCCGATCCCAGGGTGATGGTGGACCGGCGCGAGGAGGACCTGCACACGTGGCGGGAGCGCGCCCGGCGCTCCACCGGGCACCGCCTCACGCTGGAGCGGGACGCCGTGGCGCACCTGGTGGCCCGGGTGCGCTCCCTCTCCCCGCAGCAGACCCTGGACCGCGGGTACGCCGTGGTCCAGCACGCCGGCCACCTGGTGCGCGACGCCGCACAGGTGGCCCCCGGAGACACCCTCGACGTCCTCGTGGCCGCGGGCCGCATGGCCGCCGAGGTCACGCACACCACACCGGCGGCGCCTGCCGCAGGCCCCGCCCCCACCCCCCAGGAGCAGTCATGACGGAGCAGAGCAGCACCCCCCACGCCGCCCCGGTGGAGGGCTTCGCCGGAGCGGACACCTCGGACGTGGCCGCCATGAGCTACGAGCGCGCCCGCGCCGAGCTCGTGGAGACCGTGTCCCGGCTCGAGGCCGGCGGCGCCGGGCTCGAGGAGTCCCTCGCCCTCTGGGAGCGCGGCGAGGCCCTGGCCGCGCGCTGCCAGGCCTGGCTCGACGGCGCCCGCGCGCGGCTCGACCAGGTGCGCGGCACCGCGGACGCCGCCCAGGACTGAGCCGGCCACGGACGACGGCGCCCCGCACCGGGAGGGTGCGCGGCGCCGTCGGTGTGCTCAGCGGGGCGGGCTCAGACGGACTGGCCCTCGTGCCTGCCCTCGGCGAGCTCCTCGACGAGCTTGGCGTTGAAGGCGTCCAGGTCGCCCGGGTTGCGGGAGGTGGTCAGGCCGGAGTCGACCACGACCTCCTTGTCCACCCACGTGGCGCCGGCGTTCTTCAGGTCCGTCTTGAGGGAGGCGTAGCTGGTCAGCTCGCGGCCCTCGACGACGCCGGCGTCGATCAGCGTCCAGGGCGCGTGGCAGATGGCGGCCACGGGCTTGTGCTGGGCGAAGAAGTCGCGCACGAACGCCAGCACGTCCTCGTCGCCGCGCAGGGCGTCGGCGTTCAGGGTGCCGCCGGGCATGACGAGGCCGGCGAAGTCCTCGGCCTTGGCCTCGGAGACGTGGAGGTCCACGGGGAAGGAATCGCCGTGCTCCCAGTCCTGCTTCATCGCGGTGACCGTCTCCTTCTCGAGCGAGACGAGGCTGGGGGTGCCGCCGGCGGCCAGCACTGCCTCCCACGGGGAGGTGAGCTCGACCTGCTCGACGCCCTTGGTGGCGAGGAAGGCGACCTTCTTGCCGGTGAGCGGCGCCGTGGTCTCGGTCTGCTGGGTGGTGTCCGTCATGGTCTGCATCCCTTCGTTCTGCGGTGGCGCGCCGTCGGAATGGCGCCTGGTCCACCATAGGCACGCTCCCCGGGGGTGGTGGCAAGGGGCGCCGCCCCGCGGGCGGGGATCAGCCGACCGCGGGCGGTGTCAGCCTGCGGCGAGGCGGCGGCGCTGCTCCTCGACGTCGAAGTCAGCCTCGGGCCAGGTCAGCTCGAGGCCCTGGAGCGTCTCGATGAGCAGCTCCTGCACCGCGAGGCGGGCGTACCACTTGCGGTCCGCCGGCACCACGAACCACGGGGCCGCCTCGGTGTCCGTCCGCTCCATCGCGATGCGGTAGGCGTCCATGTAGGCGTCCCAGTGCGCGCGCTCGTCGACGTCCCCGGGGTTGAACTTCCAGTGCTTCTCGGGCTCGTCCAGGCGCGCCTCGAGCCGCTCGCGCTGCTCCTCCTTCGAGATGTGCAGCATCACCTTGACGATCCGCGTGCCGCCGGCCGTGATCTCCTCCTCGAACGCGCGGATGAGCCCGTAGCGCTCCTCCACCGTGGCCAGGGGCGAGAGTCCGCGGACGCGGTGGACCAGCACGTCCTCGTAGTGGGAGCGGTCGAAGACCGCGAGGAAGCCCGGCTCGGGCAGGTGCGGGCGGATGCGCCACAGGAAGTCGTGCGCGCGCTCCTCCTGCGTGGGCGCCTTGAAGGCCGCGACGTCCACGCCCTGCGGGTCCATCGCGCCCACCACGTGCCGCATGATGCCGCCCTTGCCCGCGGTGTCCATGGCCTGCACCACGAGCAGCACGGACGGCGCCGGCCCCGCCGCGTCCGCGCGCGTGGACTGCGCGAAGAGGAGCTCCTGGAGCCGGGTCAGCTCCTCGGAGCGGGTGGCCAGCGCCGCCTTGCCGTCCGCCTTGTCCCCGTCGAATCCGGGCGTGGCGTGGGGGTCGACGTCGGCCAGGGGCGGCACCGCCCCGTCCGCGGCGCGGGCGCGCAGGGCACGCCGCAGCGGCTCGGCGAAGGGGCTCAGGATGGCGTGATCAGGCATGGCTCTCCCTCCACTCCTCGAGGAAGTCCTCCAGGCGGTCCAGGGCCACCTCCAGGTCCTCCACGCTCGGGAGCGTGACGAGCCGGAAGTGGTCGGTGTGCGGGTAGTTGAAGGCGCCGCCGTGGGAGACGAGGATCTTCTTCGCCCGCAGCAGCTCGATGACGAACCTCTCGTCGTCGTCGATCCGGTAGACCTCCGGGTCCAGGCGCGGGAACAGGTAGAGCGCGCCGTGCGCGGGCTGCACCGAGACGCCGGGGATCTCGTTGAGCCGCTTCTGCGCGAGGTTGCGCTGCTCCAGCAGGCGGCCGCCGGGCAGCACGAGGTCGTTGATGGACTGGTAGCCGCCGAGCGCCACCTGGATGGCGTGCTGCGCCGGCACGTTGGCGCACATGCGCATGTTCGCCAGGAGCGTCAGGCCCTCGAGGAAGTCGCGGGCGCGGTGCTTGGGCCCGGAGACGGCCACCCAGCCGGAGCGGAACCCGGCCACGCGGTACGCCTTGGACAGGCCGGAGAAGGTGAGGGTGAGGACGTCGTCGGAGAGGCCGGCCGCGTTGATGTGGCGGGCGCCGTCATAGGTGATCTTCTCGTAGATCTCGTCCGCCATGAGCACGAGGTGGTGGCGGCGGGCCACGTCGATCAGCCCGTTCAGCACGGCGCGGGAGTAGACCGCGCCCGTCGGGTTGTTGGGGTTGATGACCACGATGCCCTTGGTGCGCTCCGTGATGAGCGACTCGATGTGCTCCAGGTCCGGCTCCCAGCCCTGCTCCTCGATGCAGCGGTAGTGCACCGCGCGGCCGCCGGCCAGGGTCGTCGCCCCCGTCCACAGCGGGTAGTCGGGCGAGGGGATGAGGATCTCGTCGCCGTCGTCCACGAGGGCCTGGAGGACCATGGAGATCATCTCGGACACGCCGTTGCCGATGTAGACGTCCTCGACGCCGATGTCCCGGATGCCGCGGGACTCGTAGTACTGGGACACCGCGGTGCGCGCCGAGTAGACGCCCTTGGAGTCGGAGTAGCCCTGCGCGTGCGGCAGGTGCTGGTACATGCCCTGCAGGATCGTGTCCGGGGCCTCGAAGCCGAACGGCGCCGGATTGCCGATGTTCAGCTTCATGATCCGGTGCCCGGCGGCCTCCATGCGCTGCGCCTCCTCCAGGATGGGGCCGCGCACGTCGTAGCGGACGTTGAGCAGCTTGGAGGACTGACGGATCTGTCGCGGGTCGCCGGAGGAAGCCATGCGCTCCATGATGGCACTCGGCCGACCGGGCCGGAACACCGTGTCAGAACCAGGAGCCTCGCGGGACGAACCAGTCCTCGGGCGCCTCCTCGAGCCCTCGTGTCACGAGCCAGTACTGCGCGGCGTCCTCCGGGCTCAGCGCGTCGTCCCCGGTGGTGAGGCGGGCCAGCTGGCGCAGCCCCTCCTCGTCGAGGCCGTCCATGACCTCGCGGATCGCGGCCTCGGCGTCGTCGTCGAGCGCGTCCGGATCTCCCAGCACCGCGATGCTGCCCTCCGGGAGGACCCGCTCCCCGTCCCCCAGGGGCACGAGCGCGCTCGCCTCGATCTCCGGGTCGAAGCGGTAGACCAGGCCGACCTGGGCCTCGTCCTGCACGACGGCGGGGATCGCCTCCTGCGCGGGCGGCAGCCACTCCCCGATCCGGCAGCCGGCGAGGCGGTCGAGCCGCTCGCGCAGCAGGACCGTGGCGACGCCGGGCTCGGCGCCGCCCAGCACCGCAGGGGTGGCGGCGCGCAGCTCTTCACAGCGGCCGTTGAGGTCGTCCAGGGAGTCGAGCTCGAGCCGCGTCGCGGTGGTGGCCGTGACCACGGCGGCCAGGCGCAGCGGCTCGCGGGAGGCGGAGAGCACGTGGGGGCGCGCCACCCCCGGGAAGGCCGAGGCCGCTGCCGCGGTGGAGGAGCCGCTGGCCGGCGTGACGCCGGAGGACACGGCGCCGCCGGCGGCCAGCAGCTCCTCCACGATGCCCCGCGTGGCGGCCGCGTCCGGGGCCGACTCCCCGCGCGGCAGGGGCGTGGGCGAAGCTGCGGCCGCGGGGTCGGCGGGCACGCGGGGCGGGGCCGCCGGGTCGAGCGGGGGCAGGCTCGTGGACGCCGCGCCCGCCGCCGTGGGGGCTGTCGTCGGGCGCGGACTCGGCTCGGGCACCGAGGGCAGCAGGGAGGCGGGGTCCTCCGTCAGGGCGAGGGTGAGCGTGTCCACGACGGCCACGGTGCGGCCGCCCGCGGCGTCCCAGGGCTGGGCCGGGACGGGCGCACCCTCGGGCTGGGGGGCGACGGCGTGGCCGCGGCGGCGCAGGTTGCGCTCCACGACGGCGGCCACGGCCGTCTGGAGCGGGGTGTTCGAGTGGGTCACCGTGACGGGCGCCCCCGTGGGGCCCGACGACGGCTCCGGAGGGCCGGCGGGCGAGCACGCACCGAGGGCCACGGCCAGGCCGAGGGCGACGGCGGGGACGAGCGAGCGGCGCGCCGGGCGGCGGTCCTTCACGCGGCGGCCGTTCACGCGGCGTCCCCGACGGAGCGCTGCGCGGCGAGCTCCAGGGCGCGGGCCACCCACGTGGCGGTGCGGACCTCGTCGAGCGCGGTCAGGTCGAACCAGCGGGCGTCGGTGGAGGATCCCCCCACCTCGGGCCGGAGGACCCCGCCCGTGAGGCGCGCGGTGTAGAGGATCTGCACGGTGAGGAGAGGGACGCCCTCGCCCCGCAGGCGTCGTTCGGCGGGGATGAGGCCCGTGGTGACCCCCAGCAGGCCCGTGAGCTCGCTCGTGTGGCCGGTCTCCTCCCACACCTCGCGGCGGCAGGCCTCCTCGGGGCTCTCCCCCGGCTCCAGCCCGCCGCCGGGCAGCGTCCAGACCACCTCGCCGGGACCCTCCCACGAGGAGAGCAGGATCCGTCCCTCGGACACGATCAGGGCGTAGGCGCCCGCGCGCGTCTGGAACTGCCCGGGCTCGGGCGCGGCGGCGGGGGCGGCGGGGCGGGTGGTCACGGGCGGGCTCCTGCCGGACGGGGATGGGGGTGGGGCGGACCGGCGGGCCCAGTCTACGAGCACCGCCCGCCGCGAACAGGGGCTCGGCCCGCACGCACCCTGGCTAGGGTGGGTGGACCACCCGCCGCCCGAGGAAGGAGTCCGCCCATGGCCCCCGCGGCTCCCACCCCCGAGGACCCGGCCCCCGCCGGCGACGACGCCCTCGGCCGCCTCACCACGCTGCTCGCCCGGGCCCAGGCCGCGCCCGGCGGCCTCGACCTGACCGGCACCGACGACCCGGCCGGCGTCACCGGCCCGCAGGGCGCCGCGCTCGACGCGCACGGGTGGTCCGACCTCGCCCTCGAGGCCGCCCTCCGGGAGGAGCCGGCCGACGTCGTCCGGTGCGCGGAGTCCGGTCTCCTCGCCCCCGGCGGGGATCAGCCCGGCACGCGCCTGACCCTGCTGCGCCAGCTCGCGCTCGCCGCCGATCAGGCCGACGACGAGGACGCCCTCGCCCGGCGCGTGGAGGAGCGGGCCGACGTGCTGCGGGCCCTGGGGCGGCCACATCAGGCGGCCCTGGAGACGCAGCTCGGCGCGGCCCTCGTGCGCGAGCCGGACGGGTTCGAGGCCGCGGTGCTGGCCGGCGTCGTGGAGGACGAGCGGCGGCGCCGCGCGCAGGGATCCGGCGGCGACCCGGCGGACACCGTCCTCCCGGAGGCTCTGCTCGGCCTGGCCGTCCAGCGCATCCACGAGTCCGACCTGGACGGGGCGCTGGTGCACCTGCGCGAGGCGATCGCGCTGCTGCGCGAGCTGCGGGCCGCCGGCGCGGCGCTCCCCTCCGGCACGTGGGCCAGCGCCCACCTCGTGCTCGCCCGCCTCCACCTGTGGCGGGGCGAGCACGCGGAGGCGGAGGTGGAGGCCCTGACCGTCCTCTCCCTTCCAGCGGCCCGCGCCGTCCGGGCCTCCGCGCTGCTGGTGCGCGCCATCGCCGCCCACGAGCAGGGACGGCCCGACGACGCCCTGCGGTTCGCGCTCGACGCGACCGCGGGCATGGGCGAGGCCGGGCTCCGGCGCGGGGCCGCCTCGGCCGCTGCGCTCGTGGCCCGGGCGGCCGACGACGGCGACCGGCAGGAGGCCGCCGTCCTCGCGTGGCGGCTGGCCGCCGTCCACGCCGAGAAGGCGGAAGCCCCGGAGGCGGCCGTCCTGACCTACTGGTGGGCCCACCAGCTGGTGCTGGCCGGCAGGCCGCAGGAGGCCGAGCCCGTGCTCGAGGGGCTCGTGCGCCGCGCCGCCGCGGGCGGGCAGGCCGTGGAGCAGGCCCGCGCGCTCGTGGACCTCGGCCACGCCCTCCACGACCAGGACCGCTCCGTCGAGGCCCTGCCGCTGTGGCGCGAGGCCGCGGACCTGTTCGAGGCCCACGGGCAGGCCGAGGACGCCGCGCGCGTGCTGCTGGCCGCCGGAGCCCTCGTGAACCGCGAGCGCGACGCGGCCTCCCGCCCGCTCGCCCTCGACCTCTTCGAGCGCGCGGCGACGGCGGCCCGCCGCGCCGCGGACGAGGCCGGCGAGGAGGACGACGGCGACGTGCTGCCCGCCGCGCTCCACGCGCTGGGGTACCTGCTGTGCGAGTCCGGCCGCCCGGAGGGGCTGGCCCTGCTGGACGAGGCGATCGCGCTCGCGGAGCAGGCCCCGGCGCCGTGGCAGGCCGCCGACTTCCTGGACACGCGGGCCCGCGCCCTGTGGGCCCTGGAGAACGGGCCGGAGGCCGTGTCCACCGCGCTGACCTCCGCCGACCGCTTCACGGCCGCGGGAGACCCGAACGGCGCCGCGCAGGCCGAGCTGTTCGCCGCGTACGTGGTGGCCGAGGACGGGCGCCCCGAGCAGGCCGCCACCCTGTTCCGGCTGGTCGGGGACTCCACCGGATCGGACCTCGTGCGACTCGGCGCGCTGACGGGGCTGCACCAGTGCCTCGACGCGCTGGGCGACCACGCGGGCGCGGCCCGCGTGCGCGACGACCTCGAGAGCGTCCGCGCGCGGCTCGGGGTCAGCGGAGACTGACCGGGGTCAACGGGGGCTGTCCGGGGGCACCGCGGACCGACCAGGGCCCTCACCGGCCGTGCAGCACCTCCGCCGCCGCCGCCCGACGTGCCTCGCGTGCCGCCGGGGGTGCCTCGGGCTGGGCCGCGAGCGCGAGCAGGGTGGCGGCCGTCCGCGCCGCGAGGGCCTCCGGGTCCGCGCTCGTCCCCGCCCGGCGGGTGAAGCGTGCGATCACGCCGTCGAGGGCGGTCCCGCCCGCGCCGAGGTCGGCGCGCGCGGCACGCAGGTGGCCGATCAGGGCGGCCCAGTCGTCCACGCGGTGGCCGGGTCCGAGGGTGTCGGCGTCCAGGAGTCCCGTCACGCGCGTGCCGGCGGGGCCCACGTGGAGGTTGCCGGGGTGAAGGTCTCCGTGCACGGGGACCACGGGCCCCGGATCGGCGGAGTCCAGCAGCGTCCGGGCGGCGTCCGCGGCGCGCCCCGTCTGCGCGCCCGTCGCCGGGTCCAGCACGGCGGCGGCCCACGTCGCGTGGTCGAGCAGCTCGCGCCATGCACCGGTGCCCGCGGCCGCGGCGTCGGGCGCGGGGACCCGGCCGGCCGTGCCGGAGGCTCCGACGTCGTCGGGGTCCTCGGCGGCCAGCGCGGCGGGGAGGCGGTCCAGCACGTCCTCGACCGCGCGGGGATCCAGCGCGTCCGCCCGCGGGCCGGTGAGGAGTCCGCGCCACGGGACGCCGGGGACCCGGCCGAGCGCGAGGACGCCGAGGTGGGGCGGGGCCACGAGCGGTGGGACCGGGACGCCGGCCTCCAGGGCCGCGCGCAGGCGGCGGTGCAGCGGGTGGACGGCCTCCGGTGGGAGCACCTTGAGGAACACGGTGCGGTCCGGGCGGGCCTCGTCCTCCCGGGGCTCCCATGCGGTGGCGAGGACGGCCCGCTCTCCGGGCCGGTAGGCCACCTGCTCGAGGGAGCGCAGCACGCCCAGTCCGCCGAGCCATCTGCCCACGTGCTCGCGGTCGACGGCGAGGGGCAGGCCCGGCAGGGCGGGGTCGTGGGGCAGCCACCACCACGCGGTCCCGTCGGGGAGGTGCCCGGAGAGTGGGCCGTCGGCGGGATCATCGTCGGCCACGGGATCGTCGTTCGCGGGGTCGTCGTCGGCCACGGAGATGACGGCGGGGTGTTCAGCCGCGGCGGCGGGCGGGCCGTCGAGCACGAGGGTGCGGGCGAACGCCTCGCCGGCACCCACCGCCCCGGCCACCACCACGAGGTCGATCTCGTGGGCGACCCGCCGGCCGAGCCTCAGGTGCAGGCGGGGCGGAGCGGCGCGCAGCGGGCGCAGCCCCGACGCCTCGAGGGCGGCCAGGGCCGCGCGGGGGACCGCCGTCATGCGTGGGGCCGGAGAGGGCTCAGGAGGCGCGGCGGCGGGCCAGGACGTTGTCCAGGTCCAGTGCGGCGATGTCCCGCTCGGCGGTGGGGCTGATGTCCTCCGCGCGGGCGGTCTCGGGGCTCAGGGAGTCCTTGATGCGCCCGGAGGTCGCGGGCACCGGCGCGGCCTCGAGCGGCGCCGGCGCGGGGCGCTCCATCTCCGGTGCGTCCAGGTAGGTGGGGCGCGGCACGGCGGGGATGACCACGGAGCCGTGGCCGGACGGGACGGCGGGCGCGGCGCTCCGGAGCGCCTCCGGCACCGGGCGGGCCTCAGCTTCCCGGCCGTCGACGACGCCGGCCGTCCCGGTCTCCTCCGCGGCCGGCGCGGCGGCGGGGGCGCCGAAGGCGAAGACGGTCTCGAGCGTGCGGCGGTCGCGCGCGGGATCGGCGTGCGGAGCCGTGGCGTCCGCGTCCTCGGCCGGTGCGGCGCCGGTGAGGGCGTCGTCGGCGGGGGCGGCGGGACGATCCGCGGCGCGATCGCGCAGGGCGAGGGCCCGGAGGCCGCCCAGCGAGGCCGCGGCGATCAGCAGGGACCACCCGGCGGCGGCCGCGCTGGAGGCCCCGAAGAGCGCGCCCATGCCGGTGACGAGGAAGACCACGAGGGCGAGGGCTCCCACCAGGGCGACGGCGGCACGGTCCCGGCGCACGTGGAGGCGCGAGAGCTCGGGCGAGACCTCGGCGAGGCGGGCGGCGGAGAACTGCGCGGCCGCGCGGCGGGCGGCGGAGAGCCGCCGGGCCAGGGCGCGGGCCGCCGGGGAGCTCTGCACACGGGTCGTCATGAAGGTCCTCCAGCGGTTCGGGCGGGCGGCGGCGGCGCGGGCTCGGCGGCGGTGCACGAGCCGCCCCACCCCGACCGCCACGAGGACCAGCATGACCACGGAGGCGCTGACCTTGAGGCCCGCGAACACGCCGAGGGCGGAGTCGAGCTCCGCCACCAGGGTGTTCCACTCGTCCATGGGGGCCAGCCTACCGGCCGTCGGGGGCACGCCGCGCGTCGAGCCAGCGCGCGAGGAGGCCCTGCGGCACCTCGTCGACGGTGACCGCGAAGCTGCGGTGGTCGCGCCAGTCGCCGTCCACGTGCAGGTAGCTCCGGCGCAGGCCCTCCTCCCGCAGTCCGAGCTTCTCCACCACGCGCAGGCTCGCCGCGTTCTCGGGACGGATGTTGACCTCCACGCGGTGCAGCCCGAGGGTGAAGAAGGCCCAGTCCGCGGCCATCGCCACGGCGGTCGGCGTGAGTCCCCGGCCCGCGTGGCGCTGGTCGATCCAGTAGCCGATCGCGCCCGAGAGCACGGAGCCGTACTGCACCCCGCTGAGGCTCAGCAGCCCGATCAGGCGGTCCCGCCCCGGGGCGTCGTCGTCGAGGGCCACGCCCCACGTGAAGGAGGTGCCCGCGCGGGCATGGCGGCCGTGCCAGCGGACCATCTGCCCGAACGTGGCCGGGCCGGCGCCGGGCTCGGGGCTCGTGGCGTCCCACGGCGTCAGCCACTGCTCGTTGGCGGTCCGCTGCTCCCGCCACGCCCGCTCGTCGCGCCGACGCAGCGGGCGCAGGGTGAGGGAGTCGTGGCGCAGCGCCACGGGCCAGGACGAGCTCGACATGCCCTCGATCCTAGGGCGTGGGCCGGAGTCACAGGGCGCGGGCACAATGGCTCCATGGCCTCCCCCGACGCACCCCTGCCCTCCCCCGCGTCGACGCTCGACGAGTCCGGCGCGACGGCCCTGGCGAAGGCCGCCCTGCGCGCCCGCGTGCGCGCCGCACGCCGGGCCCTGGATCCGGCGCGCCGCGCCGCCGAGGCCGAGGCGGCGGCCGCGCACCTGTGGGAGTGGCTCGGTCCGCGCGTCGCGGCGACGCGCGGGCGGGGCGCCACGCCCGTCGTCGCCACGGTGCTGCCGATGCCCACGGAGCCGGACACCGGTCCGCTGCGCGAGCGCCTCCACGCTGCCGGGGCGCGCATCCTGGTGCCCGTGATCGAGCCGGGGCGGCGGCTGAGCTGGGCCGCGTGGCACCCCGGGGTGGGCATGGCCCGGGCGACGGCGGCCCCGATCGACGAGCCGATCGGGCCGCGACTCCGCGCGGACGCCCTCGCCGACGCCACGGCGGTGGTGCTGCCGGGGCTCGCGGTGGGCGAGGACGGCATGCGCCTGGGCCAGGGCGGCGGGTACTACGACCGCTTCCTCGCGGATCTGCCGGCCGCCGTGCCCACCGTGGCCCTGCTGTTCGCCCACGAGGTGCTCCCGGCCACAGAGGTGCCCGCCGAGCCCACGGACCGGCCCGTGGACGGGGTGGTCACGGCGTCCGGGCTGCGGTGGCTCGGACCGGCGGGTCCGCGGGGCGCGGCGGAGTAGCATCGCAGGGCCCGGACCATCCGCCCCGCGCCACGGCGCGCCCGACCCGAGGGGACCCATGCCCACGTACGCCTACCGCTGCAAGGACTGCGGCCACGCCTTCGACGCCGTCCAGTCCTTCACGGACGACGCCCTCACCGAGTGCCCCGAGTGCGGCGGCACCCTGCGCAAGCAGTACGGCTCCGTGGGCGTGAGCTTCAAGGGGTCCGGCTTCTACCGCACCGACTCGCGCGGCGGATCGGCCGGCGTCCCGGCGAGCGGCTCCGAGGGGTCGACGGGCGGCACGGCCTCCTCCGGCACGTCCGGCTCCGGCGCGGGCGACGGCGGCTCGTCCTCCGGCACCCCGACCTCGGCGCCCAAGGCCGACTGACCTCCGCCGCCCCCGTGGTCCCTGACCCCGGGGCGGGGGCGTCGTCAGCCCCAGTGCGGCGGGCGCTGCTCGAGCAGCCAGCGATCGTGCTCGTCCATCGCCGCCACGGGCTGCCCCGCGGGCGCCTGACCGGCGGCACCGGGGCGGGGCGAGGAGCGGGGCGCGCGGGCATCGGCCCCGTCGAGCCCCACGACGCGCGGCTCCGGGCCGTCGGCGGCCGTCGGCCCCGTGCCCGGGGCGTCCGCGCGCCGGGACCGGCCGCGCCGAGGACCGCTCCCCCGCGCCGCACGCCCGTGGGCTGGGGGCCCCTGCTCAGCGCTCATCGGCGTCGGTCTCGTCCTCCGACTCCTCCACCGGCTCGTCCAGGCCGAGCCGCTCGGCCAGCCGGTCCGCGAGGGACTCGGGATCGGCGAACACGTCGATCGCCCAGAGGGTGTCGGTGTCCCAGCCGCGCGCCTCGAGCTGCTCCGGCAGGCGCCGCGAGCGCTCGCGCACGGTCATCGAGCGGTACGTCAGGCCGCCGTCGCTCACGAGGGCCAGCGGCCGCACGGCCCCGCCCCGCCCGGCGGCCGCGAGGTCCATGACGCCGCCGAGCCGCGGGCGCACCTGCGCGCCGTGCTCCGCGAGGCGGTCGCGCAGGTCCGCCATGAGCGGATCGTCCACCTGGCCGCCCGTGGGCTCCTCCCCCGAGCCGAGGTAGGCCTCCAGCAGCGTGAGGAACCAGCGGGCGCCGCCGTCCAGTCGCTCCGCCTCGAGGTCCGAGGCGCGCACCGCGGAGACCAGGTGCAGGCGCCGGCGCGCCCGGCTCACCGCGATCGCCATCATGCGCTCGCCGTCCGGCTCCGAGACGGCCCCGAAGTGGTGCACCACGCGGCCGTGGGGGGTGCGGCCGTAGCCCGGGGTGAGGATCACGGCGTCGCGCACCACGGCGGCGGCCCGCGTGACCGGGACGATCACGAAGGGCTCGCGGGTCGACTCGTCCTCGCCCCGCCCGCGGGCCAGGAAGTCCCGCGCCCACGGCGCGCGCGCGGCGGTGGCCTGCACGGCGGCGGCCACGCGGCGGGCGTGCTGCTCGGACACGGTGACCACGGCGAGCGACTCGTCGGCGTGGTCCCGGATGTGCTCGAACACGCGCTGGACGGTGCGGGCCACCTCGGCGTCGGTGGACTCCACCACGTCTCCCCCCGTCATGGGGATGCCGGTGCCCTCGGCCACGTACTCGGCGGTCACGGTGCGGCCGTGCCCCGTCAGCTCGCCGGCCGTGGGCACGGCCTCGAGCTCGCCGTCGTAGGCCAGCGTGGAGATCAGGCGGACGAGGCGCCGCTCCATCCCGCGGTGCACCGTGCGCAGCGGCAGCACGGGCAGCACCTCGGCGAGCGCCTCGTGCGCGGAGCGCAGCGGACGCAGCGGGCCGGCGGTGGCCGTGGGGTCCACGGACACCTGGAAGGACTGCGGCCGGCCGATCACGGGGTCGCCGAACGAGACCACCTGGGGGGCGCGCACGAGCGCGCCCATCACGGTGGCCAGCGCGGTGGCGTCCGCGTCCAGCAGCACCACGACGTCGGCGGACCAGTCGGCGGGGAACTCCGCGAGCGCCAAGGGCGAGGTGGTCATGATCGGCACGAGGGGCTGCAGGACCTCCGGTGTGAGCGTGGCGAGCGACTCCACGCTCGGGCGGCCCTGCTTGAGGAGGTTCCGCAGCACGGCGGCGTCGGCGCGGTAGGTGCCCAGCGCGGCGCGCCAGCGCTCGGACAGTGCGGCGGAGAGCCGGTCGGCACCGGAGGCCAGCAGGTCCCGGTCCGCCGCGCGGAAGCCGCGCTCGACCTCGGTCAGGTCGGTGCCGCTCATCATGGCCAGGAAGTCGTCGCCGGAGATCATGGCCTCGAGCGCGGACTGCCACCAGGCCAGCTCGAGCTCGGCGCTGAGCCGTTCGGGCGGCACCTCCCGGTCGTGGAGGTCCGCGAGGAGCTCGGAGAGGCCGTGGTCGCGCAGCTGGTCGAGCACGAGCGTGCGCTCGGGCAGGGAGGAGAGGGTCTCGCGGTCGGCCACGAGGCCGTCCACCGCGGCGGCGAGGTCGTCGGCGTCCCGCTCCGCGAGCGCGGTCTCGGCGGTGGCCTCCGGCGCCAGCACGGCCGTGAGCCGCTCGAGGCGGTCCTCGACGCCGGCCACGGCGCCCAGTCCGCGGGCGGCCTGGTCCGGGACCATCGGCACGGAGCCGGGCTCGGCGGCATGGCGGCGCCAGTCCTCGACGACGGCCTCCGCCTCCAGCAGCGCCGCGTGCAGGTCGTGCGGCTGGACGCCGGGACGCACCACGTCCTTGGCCAGGCGGCGCACGCGGGAGCGGGCGACGGAGGACATCTCCACCATGTTCTGGCGACGCCACCCGCTGGAGGCGGTGGCCGCCACGAGCTGAGAGAGGTCCTGCGCGAACACCTCGGGGGTGAAGGTCTCGAGGCAGCGGGCGACCCGCTCGTACAGGTCCACCTGCTCACGCCAGCCGGCCACGGTGCGCGCGGGGCGCAGCCCGGCCTGCGCCGCGGCGGTGTCCACCGCGCGACGCGTGGTGTGGAGCGTGGCCGCGAGCTCCTGCACGAGCTCGGCGGCGGATTCGGTCTCCTGCACGTTGCGCACGCGCGCGCCGAACCAGCGGCTCTGCGTGGCCTGGGGCGAGAACGCGCCCAGCTCGCCGGCCCGCTCGAGCTGCTCGGCCACGGCGTGGCGGTTCACGGTGGAGTCCAGCACGGAGCGCTTCAGGCGCACGGTGGTGGCGGGCGGGGTCTCGAGGCCGGTCAGGGCCGCGAGCGCCTGCATGGCCTGGAACGGCGAGCAGCCCCACCGGGGGCGCACGTGGTGCAGCGAGCCCACGTGCTCGCGCAGGCGACGGCGCCGCTCCACGAGCTCGGCATCGGCGCGGCGGCGGTCCGGCTGCTCGGCGCGTTCCGTCCGCAGCACGGCGGCCACGAGCTGACGCCGCAGCCACTCCGGGTCCGCGTTGGCGGGCACGTCGAGGGCCGCGGCACGCAGGCCGGCCTCCTCGAGGCGGTCGTGCACGTCGGCCAGGGCCGCGGAGCGCTCAGCCACCACCAGCACGCGCCGGCCCTCCCAGGCCAGGCGGGCGGCCAGCGCGACGGCGGTCTGCGTCTGGCCCGTGCCGGGCGCGGCGTGCACCACGAGCGAGCGGCCCGCGGAGGCGTGGTCCAGCACCGCCTGCTGGGAGGGGTCGAGGTCGAGCACGAGCCGCTCGTCCTGCGGCGCCCGGTCGTCCCCGTCCGGCCCGTCCACGGGTCCCAGCTGGGCGGGACGGGGCACCATGCCGGTGCCGGCGTCGTAGAGGGCCTGGACCACGGGCAGGTGCTCGAGGGAGTCCGGCAGGCTCGCCGTCTCCCCGAGGTCCGCGAACGTGGAGAGCAGCATGCGCTCCGAGACCTGCAGGCCGTCCAGGGACCCGGCCTGCTCCCGCAGCAGCGCCAGGGCGGGGCCCGGCTCCATGCGCGCGGTGGCGTAGGCGGCGTGCTGGTACGCCTCCGGGTCCAGGCGGATCCCGTGGTGCCGGCGGAGGTTGCGGACCAGGGCGGGGTTGAGCCGCGCCGGCTCGGTGATCTGCACCTCGAGCTCGTCCCGGTCCTGCGCGCCGCGGCGCACGGTGAGCGCCACGCGGGCCAGCAGGACGGGGGCGGAGCGGCGCTCCCGGCGGCCGTCCTCCTGCGCTGTCCACGTGGCCACGCCCACGGCGAGGGCCGCGACGTCGATGCCGCGCTCCTCCGAGAGCTCGCGCACCTTGGCGCGCAGGCCGAGGGAGACCTGGTGGGCGGACTCGAGCACGGGGCCGGCCGGCAGCAGCGTGGACAGGCGCGTGCGGCGCCCCAGCAGCAGCTGCGAGACGCCGGAGGAGTTGGCGTCCGTCACGTCGATGCTGTTGGCCGCCGAGGGCGCGAAGCGCAGCATCGTGTCGTTCTCCGCCCCCGAGCCGAGCGAGGCCACCCACGTGGCCGGGTCGGGACGGGCGGCGCCCTCGTCGGGGCGGGCGGCCGCGCGGGCGCGGGCCAGGCGGGGGAACTCCTGCTCGGTCACTTCGGTGCGGTCCTTCCTCTGCCCGCCCCGGGCGGGCGGGATTCGAGCCTGATGCCGCCCCGGATCGGGGCGGCCCTCACGCGGCGCGCAGGGCGCCGCTCACTCCCACTCGATGGTGCCCGGGGGCTTGGACGTGACGTCCAGGACCACGCGGTTGACGCCGTCCACCTCGTTGGTGATGCGGTTGGAGATCCGGGAGAGCACGTCCTCCGGGATGCGGGCCCAGTCCGCCGTCATGGCGTCCTCGGAGGTGACGGGGCGCAGCACCACGGGGTGGCCGTAGGTGCGGCCGTCGCCCTGCACCCCCACGGAGCGCACGTCCGCGAGCAGCACCACGGGGCACTGCCAGATCTGCCGGTCCAGACCGGCCGCGGTCAGCTCGGCGCGCACGATGGCGTCCGCGCGGCGCAGCAGGTCCAGGCGCTCCTGCGTGACCTCGCCGATGATGCGGATGCCCAGGCCGGGGCCGGGGAACGGCTGGCGGTGCACGATCCCCTCGGGCAGGCCGAGCTCGGCGCCCACGGCGCGCACCTCGTCCTTGAACAGCTCGCGCAGCGGCTCGCACAGCTCGAACTCGATGTCCTCCGGCAGGCCGCCCACGTTGTGGTGGGACTTGATGTTGGCGGCGCCGTCGCCGCCGCCGGACTCCACGACGTCCGGGTAGAGCGTGCCCTGCACGAGGAAGCGGACCTCGGGGGCGTTCGGGTCGTGCGCGGACTCGAGCACGATGTCCGCCTGGGCCTTCTCGAACGTGCGGATGAAGCGCTCGCCGATGGTCTTGCGCTTCTGCTCGGGGTCGATCACGCCGGCCAGGGCGGCCAGGAAGTCCTCGCGGGCGTCCACCATGACGAGCTTCGCGCCGCCGTGGGCCTCGCCGAAGGCCTTCTCGATCTCGGCGGACTCGCCCTCGCGCATGAGGCCGTGGTCCACGTACACGCAGGTCAGGCGGTCGCCGATGGCGCGCTGCACGAGGGCCGCGGCCACGGCGGAGTCCACGCCTCCGGAGAGGCCGCAGATCGCGCGGGCGTCGCCGATCTGCTCGCGGATGCGCTCGACCTGCTCCTCGATCACGTTGCTGGCCGTCCAGTCGGAGGCGAGCCCGGCGCCGTCGTGCAGGAAGTGCTCGAGCACCTCCTGGCCGCGGGAGGAGTGGCCCACCTCGGGGTGCCACTGCACGCCGTAGATGCGCCGCTCGCGGTCCTCGAACGCGGCCACGGGGGCGCCGACGGTGGTGGCGGTGACCGCGAAGCCCTCGGGCGCCGCTGTCACGGCGTCCCCGTGGGACATCCACACGACCTGCTCCTCGTCCTGGCCCGCGAAGAGCACCGACTCGGGATCCACCTCGGTGAGGCGCGTGGAGCCGTACTCGCGGGTCCCGGTGCGGGCGACCTCGCCGCCGAGCGCGTGGGCGATGGACTGGAAGCCGTAGCAGAGGCCCAGCACGGGCACGCCGGCCTCGAGCAGCGCGGGGTCGAGCCGGGGGGCGCCGGGCTCGTACACGGACGAGGGGCCGCCCGAGAGGATCAGCGCCGCGGGCTCACGGGCGAGCACCTCGGCGGCGGGCGTGGACGCCGGCACCACCTCGGAGTACACGTTGGCCTCACGCACGCGACGGGCGATGAGCTGGGCGTACTGCGCACCGAAGTCCATCACCAGGACGGTGGGCATCACGTCGCTCAGCGGGGCGGGCTTCTCGGGGGTGGGGGGGTTCTGCGTCACCCGACCAAGGATAGTCCAGGCGTCCCGGGGCGCCGCGCCCGCGCCTCAGTAGCGGCGGGCGGCGGACGGGTACCGGTGGACCTCGTCGCGCACCACGCGGGTCATGCGCTTCTCCACGATGAAGGAGAGGAAGGGCACGACGCCGCCGCCCGCCATCGCCAGCAGGCGCACCGGCTCCCAGCGCATGAGGGACCACAGGCGGAAGCACGCGAGGAGGTAGACCACGTACATCCAGCCGTGGGCGATGAGGATGAGGAGGGAGAGGTTCACTCCCCCGGTCACCGAGTCCTCCGGATGCAGGCCCAGCACGTTGGGCTCGCCGTCCACCGTGGTGCCGCCCGCGAACAGCTCCTGGTGGAGGCCGTACTTGAACACCATCTCCGCCACGAGCAGCAGGAGCATGACGCCCGTGATCCACGCGCACACCACGTAGAACCGGGTGGCCGAGCGGATCTGCTGCTGCGTGCCGGCGAACCGGCGGCTCTCCCGGCCCGGGCGTGGCGGCGGCTCGGGGAGGTCGGCCTCGGTGATGTCCTCGGGGTCCGGCAGGCTCGTCGGGTCCACGGCGGCGTGCGCGTCCGGTCGGGACTGGGGGTCGGGATGGCTCATCGTGTCTGCTCCTTCGGGGGACCCGCGGGTCCGTCGTCATGCGGGGTGCGCGCGGCCTGCGCCGCGAGCGCCCGCTCCTTGGCCTCGCGCGCGGCGGCCCGGCGCCGGGCGAGCTCCTCGGCCCGCCACTGGGCGGCCCACTCCTCGTCCAGGCGGGCCTCCTGCAGCTCGCGCTCGTGGTCGTCGCGCACGAACCGCCACCACAGGAAGAGGGCGAAGCCCGCGAAGAGGATCCACTCGATCGCGTAGAACACGTTCAGCCAGACGACCTGCGTCTCCTCCGGCTGCGGCGGCACCCACACGGGCTCGAGGCCTCCCGGGGCGGCCCCCGCCGAGACGTCCGCGCCCACCGCGTCCGTCACCGCGAACGCGGCCACGTAGGCGGCGTAGGAGGGCTCGTCCCAGATGTTGACCAGCTGGCCGGGGGCGAGCGTGGTGTACACGGGGCGTCCGGAGGTCTCCGCGGGCTCCGTGGAACGGGGCAGGGGGCCGTCCGGGGGCAGGAGGCGCCCGGTCAGGGTCACCTCGCCCGTGGGCGCCGGGTCCACGAGGGCGGCGTCCTCCGACCAGCCCCGCACGACGGGGACGACCTCGCCGTCCGGGGCGCCGGCCACCCGGAAGGCCGTCACGGTCCAGAAGCCCTGCCGCCCCTCGTGCAGGCGCCGGGCGATGAGTGCGTCCGTGCCCGGGAGGAACGCCCCGGACGCGGTGACGACCTGGTCCGCCTGCGAGGCCAGGAGCGGCTCGGAGGGGCGGACGTGGTCCGTGAACGGGACGGCGTTCTCCGTCTGCGTGCGGGGCGGTGGGGCCGCCGTCTCCGCGGACTGGAACTGCCAGCGCGAGAGGGCCACGAACAGGCCGGCCGCCACGAGGGCCAGCACGAGCGTGGCCAGCCACACGGGCTTCAGGGCGGTACGGAGCACCCGAGATCACTTCTTCCGGAACGGGACGGGCGGGCCGCAGCGACGGCGGGCCGAGGGGCGGTCGGCCGGGGCTGGCGGTGGCCCGCCCCGGCGCCGGTGGTCACATCACGTGCGTGGGCGCGACGATGACCTCCACCTTCTGGAAGTCCTTGAGCTCGGTGTAGCCCGTGGTCGCCATGGCGCGCTTGAGCGCGCCCATGAGGTTGGAGGTGCCGTCCGTCTGGTGGCCGGGGCCCCACAGGAGCTCCTCGAGCGGGGCGACGGTGCCGACGTGCGTGCGGTGGCCGCGCGGCAGGTCCGGGTGGGCGGCCTCGAGGCCCCAGTGCCAGCCGGCTCCGGGCGCCTCGGCGGCGCGGGCGAGCGCGGTGCCGAGCATGACGGCGTCGGCGCCCATCGCGAGCGCCTTGACGATCTGGCCGGACGTGCCCAGGCCGCCGTCGGCGATCACCTGCACGTAGCGGCCGCCGGACTCGTCCATGTAGTCGCGCCGGGCCTCGGCGATGTCCGAGATGGCCGTGGCCATGGGGACGCGGATGCCGAGGGCGCGGCGCGTCGTCGTCGAGGCGCCGCCGCCGAAGCCCACGAGCACGCCGGCCGCGCCGGTGCGCATGAGGTGCAGCGCCGGGGTGTAGCCCGCGGCGCCGCCCACGATCACGGGGACGTCGAGCTCGTAGATGAACTGCTTGAGGTCCAGCGGCTCGTGCGTGGAGGACACGTGCTCGGCGGAGACGGTGGTGCCGCGGATGACGAAGAGGTCCACGCCCGCGGCGAGCACGGTCTTGTAGAACTGCTGCGTGTTCTGCGGAGTGAGGGAGCCGGCCACCACGACGCCGGCCTCGCGGATCTGTGCGAGGCGCTCCGTGATCAGCTCGGCCTGGATCGGCGCGTCGTAGATCTCCTGGAGGCGGCGGGTGACCTCGGGGCTGCCGGGGGCCGCCTCGAGCGCGGCGATCTCCTCCAGCAGCGGCGCGGGATCCTCGTGCCGGGTCCACAGGCCCTCGAGGTTCAGCACGCCGAGGCCGCCCAGGCGGCCCAGCGCGATGGCCGTGTCCGGGCTCATCACGGAGTCCATGGGGGCGCCGATCACGGGCATGTCGAACGTGTAGGCGTCGATCCGCCAGGACAGGTTCACATCCCCCGGGTCCCGGGTCCGGCGGGCCGGCACCACGGAGACGTCGTCGAGGGAGAAGGCGCGGCGGCCGCGCTTTCCACGGCCGATCTCAATCTGATTCGTCACCTCCCCAGCCTATCCCAGGGATCCTGGGCGCCACCGGGGAGGGCGCCGGGCTCAGCGGGAGCTGTAGTTCGGCGCCTCCACGGTCATCATGATGTCGTGCGGATGGGACTCCTTGAGGCCCGCGGAGGTGATGCGCACGAAGCGTCCGTTCTCCTTGAGGTCCGCGATGGTGGGCGCGCCCGTGTAGAACATGGTCTGGCGCAGGCCGCCCACGAGCTGGTGCACCACGTTGGCGACGTGGCCGCGGTAGGGCACCTGGCCCTCGATGCCCTCCGGGATCAGCTTGTCCTCGGCCGGCACGTCCGCCTGGAAGTAGCGGTCCTTGGAGTAGGAGCGCTTGCCGTTGCGGGTCTGCATGGCGCCCAGGGAGCCCATGCCGCGGTAGGCCTTGAACTGCTTGCCCTGGTAGAACACCAGGTCGCCCGGGGACTCGGCGGTGCCGGCCAGCAGGGAGCCGAGCATCACGGAGTCGGCGCCGGCCACGAGCGCCTTGCCGATGTCGCCGGAGTGCTGCAGGCCGCCGTCGGCGATCAGCGGCACGCCCGCGGGGCGCGTGGCCTTGGCCGCCTCGTAGATCGCGGTGATCTGGGGGACACCGACGCCGGCCACCACGCGCGTGGTGCAGATGGAGCCCGGGCCGACGCCGACCTTCACGGCGTCCGCGCCGGCGTCGACGATCGCCTTGGCGCCCGCGTACGTGGCGGCCTGGCCGCCGATGATGTCCACGTGCGCCGCGGCCTTCTCCTTCTTCAGGCGGGCGATCATGTCCAGCACGCCGTGGGTGTGGCCGTTGGCGGTGTCCACCACGAGGGCGTCCACCCCCGCCTCGACGAGCGCCATGGCCCGCTCCCAGCCGTCGCCGAAGAAGCCGACGGCGCCGCCCACGCGCAGGCGGCCCTCCTCGTCCTTCGCGGCGTCCGGGTACTTCTCCGCCTTGTCGAAGTCCTTGACGGTGATCAGGCCCTGCAGCCGGTTCTGATCGTCCACGAGGGGGAGCTTCTCGATGCGGTGGCGGGAGAAGAGCGCGACCGTCTCCTCGCGGGAGATGCCCACGGGGCCCGTGATGAGCGGCATCGGCGTCATGGCCGAGCGCACCGTGCGGGTGGCGAAGTCCTCGTGGTCCACGAAGCGGACGTCGCGGTTGGTGATGATGCCGACCAGGACGCCGTCCGTGTCCACCACGGGCAGGCCGGAGACGCGGTACTGCGCGCACAGCTCGTCGAGCTCCTCGAGGGTGGCGTCCGGGCCGACGGTGACGGGGTCCGTGATCATGCCGGACTCGGAGCGCTTCACCGTGTCCACGTGCGAGGCCTGGTCCTCGATGGAGAGGTTGCGGTGGATGATGCCCATGCCGCCCTGGCGCGCCATCGCGATGGCGAGCGGTGCCTCGGTCACGGTGTCCATGGCGGCCGAGATGACGGGGATGTTCAGGCGGATCCGCTTGGTCACCTGCGTCCCGGTGTCCGCGTCCGCCGGGATGACGTCCGTGTGGCTGGGCAGGAGGAGGACGTCGTCGTACGTCAGGCCGAAGAATCCGAACGGATCGGCGGCGGAGTGGACGGGGTCCGAGGACGGGCCGGTGCTGGTGGTGGTCACGAAGGGGCCTTTCGAGACGGGGGTTTCCGTGATTCTATGCCCACGGGGTGGTGCGCCGGGGATGGGTGCGTCGGCGGTCACAGGGTCGGGCGGGTCCGGGTGGAGGACCGGAGACGGAGGTCGGCATGGGGGCGCCCCGATGCTGTGACGGTCGGGGCGGTCCCGTGAGGTCCGCCATGATTCGCGCACGGGCCGCCGGCGAGACCGACGTCACGCCCGAGTCACAGAACGCAACCCGTTTCGTCGTCGTGCTAAGCGCCCTCCTAGCCTCTCCCGGTGAGCACAGCACAGACCTCCCCCGCACCGGCCGCGCGACGCCGGCTCCCCGCCTGGATGACCAACTTCGGCTGGCAGATCGTGGCCGCCCTCGTCCTCGGCCTCGTCCTCGGCCTCCTCGCCCGCGGCATGGGCCACACCGAGGAGAACCCGACCTGGCTCGGAGAGATGCTCGACCTGATCGGCGGCATCTACGTGACCCTCCTGAAGGCCGCGGTCGTCCCGCTGGTCTTCTTCGCCGTCGTCGCCTCCATCGCCAACCTCGCCCAGGTGACCAACGCGGCCCGCCTGGCCGCGAAGACCCTGCTGTGGTTCGCGATCACGAGCCTCATCGCCGTGCTGGTGGGCCTCGCCGTGGGCGTGATGCTGCAGCCCGGCGTCGGCACCGGGCAGACCGCCCCGGACTCATACAACGCCCGCGACGTGGGCTGGCTCGACTTCGTGACCTCCATGGTCCCGGTCAACTTCCTCGGCCTCACCGTGAAGGCGTCCACCAACGACGCCGGCGCCGTCGTCGCCTCCCCCACCTTCAACGTGCTCCAGGTGCTCGTCATCTCGATCGCGGTGGGCGTCGCCGCCCTCAAGGTGGGTGAGAAGGCCGAGCCGTTCCTCGCGTTCTCCCGCTCGATGCTGGCCATCATCCAGAAGGTCCTGTGGTGGATCATCCGCCTCGCACCGATCGGCACCATCGGCCTGCTGGGCACCGCCGTGGCCTCCTACGGCTGGTCCACCATGGGCACGCTCGTGAAGTTCGTGATCGCCATCTACATCGGCCTCGCCCTCATCATGCTCGTGGTCTACCCGCTGCTGGCCCGAGCGCACGGCCTCTCCGTGCGGCAGTTCTTCTCCGGCGTGTGGCCGGCGTTCCAGCTGGGCTTCGTCTCCCGCTCCTCGCTGGGCACCCTGCCCGTGACCCAGCGCGTGGCCGAGCGGAACTTCGGCGTGCCCACCGGCTACGCCTCCTTCGCCGTCCCGCTGGGCGCCACCACCAAGATGGACGGCTGCGCCGCCATCTACCCCGCCATCGCGGCCGTGTTCGTGGCGCAGTTCTACGGCATCGACCTGAGCCTCGGCCAGTACGCGCTGATCGTGCTCGTCTCCGTGCTGGGCTCCGCGGCCACGGCCGGCACCACCGGCGCCACCGTGATGCTCACGCTCACCCTCTCCACCGCGGGCCTGCCCCTCGAGGGCATGGCGCTGCTGCTCGCCGTCGACCCGATCGTGGACATGGGGCGCACCGCCCTGAACGTCTCCGGCCAGGCGCTCATCCCGGCCCTCGTGGCCAAGCAGGAGGGCATCCTGGACCAGGCCCGCTACGACGCCGAGCGCGGCGACGTGATGGCCGACGACGACGCCGAGATCGTCGAAGCCCGGGCGCAGGACCGCGCCGACACGCAGGCGCCGATGGTCGGGGTCGACACGCGTCCCTGACGCGGCCCCTCGCTCGACGCGCTGATCAGGGGAGGAGGGGCCATGGCCCCTCCTCCCCTGGCCTATCCCCACGTCGGCGACTCCCTCGGCGCGCTGCCCGGTGGTCCCGAGCCCTCTCCCCCGCGACCCCCCCTGGCGCAGGACCTCATCACGCGGCGGTCCGTCACGGCGCCGGGTCCGACGTCCCGGACCGCCATCGATCCCGTTGCGTCAAGGGACGCGGCCGCGGAGCGCCCCGGTGCGCCAACGGAAGCGGGCACAGGTGCGGAGGCGCGAAACGGCCCGTCATCTGCGCGCGCAGATGACGGGCCGTCGTCGTGAGGGAGCCGGCCCTGCCGGCGACGTCACTCAGCTCAGTGCTGGTGGCCGTGCTCGCCCTCGTCCTCGGGCTTGTCCGCCACGAGGGTCTCGGTGGTGAGCACGAGCGCCGCGATGGACGCCGCGTTGGCCAGCGCGGAGCGGGTGACCTTCACGGGGTCGATCACGCCGTCGGCGAGGAGGTCGCCGTACACGCCCGTCTTCGCGTTGTAGCCGTGGTTCGGCTCCAGCTCGGCGACCTTGGAGACGACGACGTAGCCGTCCTCGCCCGCGTTCTGGGCGATCCAGCGCAGCGGCTGCTTGAGCGCCTTGCGCACGATCTCCACGCCCGCGGCGGCGTCCCCGGTGAGGGCCTGCACGTCGGCGTCCTCGTCCAGGACGGAGAGGGCGTTGATGAGGGCGGTGCCGCCGCCGGCGACGATGCCCTCCTCGAGCGCGGCACGCGTGGAGGACACGGCGTCCTCGATGCGGTGCTTGCGCTCCTTGAGCTCCACCTCGGTGGCGGCGCCCACGCGGATCACGCCGATGCCGCCGGCGAGCTTGGCGAGGCGCTCCTGCAGCTTCTCGCGGTCCCAGTCGGAGTCGGTCGCGGCGACCTCGGCCTTGATCTGGGAGACGCGGGCGTCCACGTCGGCCTTCTCACCGCCGCCGTCCACGATCGTGGTGTTGTCCTTGGACACGGTGATGCGGCGGGCGGTGCCGAGCACGTCGAGGTCGGCCTGCTCGAGCTTCATGCCGAGGTCCGGGGAGACCACCTGGGCGCCGGTGAGGATCGCGATGTCCTGCATCATGGCCTTGCGGCGGTCGCCGAAGCCCGGGGCCTTCACGGCCACGACGTTCAGGGTGCCGCGGATCTTGTTGACCACGAGGGTGGACAGGGCCTCGCCCTCGACGTCCTCCGCGATCACGAACAGCGGCCGGTTGGACTGCAGGACCTTCTCCAGCAGGGGCAGCAGCTCCTGCACGTTGGAGATCTTGCCGGAGTTGATGAGGATGTACGGGTCCTCGAGCACGGCCTCCTGACGCTCGGCGTCGGTGACCATGTACGGGGACAGGTAGCCCTTGTCGAACTGCATGCCCTCGGTGACGTCCAGCTCCGTCGAGGTGGTGGAGGACTCCTCGATGGTGATGACGCCGTCGGTGCCCACGGTGTCGAAGGCGCGGGCCAGCAGCTCGCCGACCTCGTCCGACTGCGCGGAGATGGCGGCCACGTGGGCCACGTTCTTGCCCTCGACCGGGCGGGCGTTCTCCAGCAGGCGCTTCTCGACGGCAGACACGGCCGCCTCGATGCCCTTCTTGACGTCGTTCGGCGCGGCGCCGGCGGCGACCTGGCGCATGCCCTCGTTCACGAGGGCCTGGGCCAGCACGGTGGCGGTGGTGGTGCCGTCGCCCGCGATGTCGTTGGTCTTGGTGGCGACCTCCTTGGCGAGCTGGGCGCCCATGTTCTCGTAGGGGTCGTCCAGCTCGATCTCACGGGCGATCGTGACGCCGTCGTTGGTGATGGTGGGTGCGCCCCACGCCTTGTCAAGCACCACGTTGCGGCCCTTGGGGCCGAGCGTCACCTTGACGGTGTCGGCGAGCTTGTCGATGCCGGCCTGGAGGGCGCGGCGTGCGTCGTCGTTGAATGCCAGCTGCTTGGCCATGACGGACGCTCCTTTCGGTTCAGGAAGTCTTCGGGGAGTGCGGGACGCGTCGGGCCCGGGGCGGCGCACCGGTGGGGTGCGCTCCGCTCACCGGGCCCGACGCGCGGGGGTCACTTGGTGACGATGGCCAGCACGTCGCGGGCGGAGAGGACGAGGTACTCCTCGCCGCCGACCTTGACCTCGGTGCCGCCGTACTTGGAGTACAGGACGACGTCGCCCTCGGCGACGTCCACCGGCACGCGGCTGCCGTTCTCGGCGACGCGGCCCGGGCCCACGGCCACGACCTGGCCCTCCTGGGGCTTCTCCTTGGCGGTGTCCGGGATGACGAGGCCGGAGGCGGTGGTCTGCTCGGCCTCCAGCGGGCGGACGACGATGCGGTCCTCGAGGGGCTTGATGGCAACGGACATGCTGCACACTCCTTCTTGTTCGACGTGCGGGCCGGCGACAGGGCCGCCGAGTCTGCGTTGACGTGGTCTCAGGGGGTGCCACGGGCGTGGAGACCCTCCGTCGTCGCGGTGCCGCAGGGTCCATCCTCGGGCGTTGGCACCCGGTACCCCCGAGTGCCAGTGTCGACTCTACTCCGGGCCTTGGCACTCCTTCAACACGAGTGCCAGCCGCGTCCGGGGGCGGGGTCCGCTCGCCGACTCGCCGCGCGGCTCGAGTCGTCAGCGCCCACTCCTGCCCCTTGCCGTATGAACCCGGTTCCAGGGTGGTCACAACACGCCGTCTGCAAGAAGTTCAGGCGGCGTGTTGCGACCAGCCTGCGGGGGGCCGGGGCGGGGCGGGGCGGCAGGGCCGGGGCCGGGACGGGGCGGGAGGGCCATAGGGGTCGTCGGGAGGGAGGCGGGGCCACCCTCCCCCGGAGCGGACACGCAACGCCCCCTGCACAGCGACCGACGGCGGGCTGCCCCATCCCCAGATGTGCTCGCCGCGAGCGTCGCACGGTCCCGCTGCGCCGAGGCTTCGGCCATGTCGCCGACGACGCCCTCGGGCCTTCCTCCCCTGCCTCCTGCGTTCACCACAGCTGAAGCGCGGACAGCGGGGGTGCCCCCTCAACGGCTGCGACGCGCTGACCTCTCCACTCCCCTGCACGGCGTGCGGGTCCGCGCGGAGTCTCCCGGCCCGTCATGGGCGGACGTCGGCCTGGCCGAACCGGGCCACGGATGGAGCGGTGCTGTCCTCGCCGCCCTGCTGCGCCGACGCGGTGCGGCGGTGCTCTCCCACGACACCGCGGCTCATCTGCACGGCATGCCGACCCCGCACGCCGCGGCCCCCTCCAGCCTCGTCCACGTCACGCTCCCGCCGGGGCAGCGGCTGCGGCGCGAGGGCGTCGCCCCGCACCGTCGGGATCTTCCAGCGCACCACGTGGGTGCCGTCCACGGGCTGCGGGCCACCACGCCGGAGCGGACGTGGGCGGACCTGTGCACGCGCGGCGCTCCGTGGACGCCGGAGGACCTCATCGCCGCCGGCGACCACCTGCTCGCCCGGCCCTGGTCGCGGCGAGGACGAGGCAAGCCGGCGTCGACTCCGGAGGGGCTGGCCGCCGTCGTGGAGGCGCTGGGTGGTGTACCGGGCATCGATGCGGCGCGACGGGCGCTGGCGCAGGTGCGCGTGGGGTCGGACTCTCCCCTGGAGACGCGTGTGCGGCTCGATCTGATCGCTGCGGGGCTGGGCGAACCCATCCTGCAGTTCCGCCTCGACGCCGCCGATCCCCAGTGTCCCGAGGTGGACCTGTACTACGCCGACGGCGCCGTCGCCCTCGAGTACGACGGCGCGCATCACCTCGCGCGGGAGCAGCAGGCCCGGGACGCCCGGCGGGACCGCTGGCTCCTCGCGCGGGGGGTCGCTCCCCTGCGGGTGACGGTCGAGGATCACCGTGAGGCCTGCCGACGGCTGGTCGAGGTCATTCTCGAACGGCGGGCAGCGGGGCATCGCATCGACCCGCGCGCGGAGTCCACCTCGCAGAGTGGTCACGACGCGCCGCCTGCAGAGAGTTGAGACGGCGTGTTGTGACCACTCTGGGAGGGTGTGGGCGTCTCTGGGAGGGTGTGGGCGTCTCTCGGAGGGTGTGGGCGTCGGATGGAGGGACCGGAGACCACACGGGCGGCCGACGGCAGCTCCAGCCCCGCCCAGCCCCGCTCAGTAGTAGACGGCGAGCGGGCCGGCCGGCCCCTCCACCACGTGGCACGGCGTCTTGAAGATCCGCTCGAGGACCTCGGGGCGCATGATCTCGTGGGGCGAGCCCGTCTCCACCACCTGGCCGTCGCCCATGGCCACGATGTGGTCGGCGTAGTGCGCGGCGAAGTTGATGTCGTGCAGCACGATCACCACGGTGCGGCCCAGCTCGTCGGCGGCGCGGCGCAGCTGCTGCATCATCTGCACCGAGTGCTGCATGTCCAGGTTGTTCAGCGGCTCGTCGAGCAGCACGTACTCGGTGTTCTGCGCGAGCACCATGGCCACGTAGGCACGCTGACGCTGGCCGCCGGAGAGCTGGTCGAGGTAGCGGTTCTCGAACGGCCCCAGGCCCAGGAAGTCCACGGCCTCGGAGATGTGGCGCTCGTCGTCGAGGGTCAGCCGCCCGCGGGAGTACGGGTACCGCCCGAAGCCCACGAGCTGCCGCACCGTCAGGCGCGTGATGAAGTGGTTCTCCTGGCGCAGGATGGACAGGGTCTGCGCGATCCGCCGCGACGGGGTCGCGGTGATGTCCTGGCCGCCCACGGCGATCGTCCCGGCGTCCGCGTCCTGAAGCCGCCCGATCATCGTCAGCACGGTGGACTTGCCCGCGCCGTTGGGTCCCACGAGGGCGGTGATGCCCCCGGCGGGGATCTGCAGGTCCACCGGACCGATGCACACCTCGTCACTGTGGCGCTTGGTGACGCCCCGCAGTTCGATCACAGCCGACCCTTTCTCATCACGACGATCAAGAAGGTGATGCCGCCCACGAGCTCGATGACCACGGTGACCGCACCCCCCGCGTAGAAGACGTGCCGCAGCACGAAGTAGGCGCTCGCGAGCACGGCGTAGCCGGCCAGTGCGGCCACGGGCAGCACGAGACGGTGGTCGTACGTGTCCGTGATGGAGTACGCCAGTGTGGCCACGAGGAAGCCGAGGAACGTCATCGGCCCCACCAGGGCGGTGGTCATGGCCATGAGCACGGAGACGAGCAGCAGCGTCCCCATGAGCTCCCGACGGTGGCTCAGCCCCAGGTTGGTGGACACGTCGGCGCCGAGGGCCACCACGTTCATTCGCCGCGAGCGCAGCCACAGCAGGAGGCACACCACGACGACGATCGGCGCGGCCACCGCCACGTACTCGGTGCGCGCGTTGGAGATGTTGCCGAACAGGCGGGCCGAGAGCACGTCGAACGAGTTGGGGTCCAGCAGGCGCTGCATGAAGGTGCTCAGCGCCGCCAGTCCCCCGCCCAGGACCACGCCCACGAGCAGCATCAGGTGCATGCTCCCGTACGGCCGGGAGAGCAGCCACGAGTACAGGGCGGTGGCCAGCACCACCATGAGCGCAGCCTGGGCCAGGAAGGGCCCGGTCCCGCTCACCACGGCGACGCCGGCAGCCCCCAGCGCGTATACGGCGGCGGTCTGCACCGCCACGTAGAGGGCCTCGAAGCCCATGATCGAGGGAGTGATGATCCGGTTGCCGGTGGCGGTGTGGAAGCTGACCGTGGCGAACGCGTGGCACAGGGCCACGAGGGCGATCACCCCGATCGCGTCCACGCGCATCCCGGCGATGAGCCAGAACGCGCGGGAGCCCGGCGTCGCCTCATTGCCCCACAGCAGGATGCCGGCCGTCGCGGCCAGCCCGACGACGGCGAGCACCGCCACGGTCACGAGGTACCGGGTGCGCTCGGCGCGGGTGACGAACGGGCCGGACGCGCGAGCGCGGTCGGCGAGGGGACCGGCGGCGGTGGAGCCGCGGCGCAGTCCCGGGACGGTGCGGGCCTCAGCCATGCTTGGCCTGCCTCAGGAGCAGGGCGAGGAACACCACGGCCCCCACGACGCCGAGGATCAGGGAGATCGGCACCTCGAAGGGCATGATCACGGTGCGCCCGATGACGTCGCACACGATGACCACCCAGATGCCCACCATGACCACCCACGGCAGGTTGGTGCGCAGGTTGTCCCCGCGCACCATGGAGACGATGTTCGGGACCACGAGCCCCAGGAAGGGCAGGGCCCCGATCACCACGGTGACCACGCCCGTGGCCACGGACACCATGGCGACGCCGGTGAAGACGACCGCCTCGTAGTTCAGCCCCACGTTCGTGGCGATGTCCTTGCCCAGCCCGGCCACGGTGAAGCGGTCAGCGATCACGAAGACCGCCACGCACACGGCCAGCACGATGAACAGCAGCTCGTAGCGGCCGCGCACCACGGAGGTGAAGGAGCCGGCGAACCACGCGCCCATCTGCTGGAGCATGTCGGTCTGCAGCGCGAGGAACGTCGAGGCCGAGCCCACGACGGCGCCCATCATGATGCCCACGATCGGCACGATCAGGGAGGAGGAGAGCCGCACGCGGCGCAGGAACAGGAAGAAGACCATGGTGCCCACGAAGGCGAACAGCACGGCGCCGACCATGCGGGTCATGATCCCGGCGCCCGGGATGAGGAGCATGGTGACCAGCAGCCCCAGCCCCGCCCACTCGGTGGTGCCGGTCGTGCTGGGCTCGACGAACCGGTTCTGCGTCATGAGCTGCATGATCAGCCCGCACATGGCCATGGCGGCGCCGGCCAGGATCAGCGCGATCGTGCGGGGCACGCGCGTGATGCCGAACATCTCCGCCCCGCCCTCCGCGCCGAGGTCGTAGACCCCCACGAAGAGGGAGAGGACGGTGAGCGCCACGGTGATCGCGGCGCCGGCGAGCAGGGGCCACGTGCGCTGCCAGCGCGAACGCTCGGGGCGCAGGACGGCGGGAGGGACCCAGCACACGCGTTCGCCCGGACCCGCCGCGAGGGGCTGGGTCCGGGCGTCGACGGTGCCGGTGGGCGACTGGGTCACCGGGCGCCCTCGAAGGCGTCCGCGAGATCCTCCATGATCGTCGTGTAGTTCTGGATGTCCTCGGCCACGTACAGGTCCGCGGGCAGGTGGACGATGTGGCCCTCCTTGACGGCCGGCACGTCCTTCAGCGCCTCGGACTGCTCGATGAGCTCCTTGGCGGTGGCGTTCTCCTCGCCGATCGCGGCGTCGCGGTCCATGACGATGATCCAGTCCGGGTTGGAGGAGGCGATGGCCTCCACGGAGATGTCGTCGCCCTGGTGGTTGTCGGAGCCGGACTGCTCGAGGGCGGGGGTCAAGCCCAGGATGTCGAAGAGGGGGCCGATCGAGCGGCCCGTCGACGGCGCGACGTAGGCGAGGTCGCCGCCGGTGGCGATCAGGCCCATGACCGTCTGCTCCGGGTCGTACGCCTCCTTGGCCCGCTCGACGGCGGCGTCGAAGTCGGCGTTGAGCTGCTTCGCCTCCTCCTGGTGGCCGGTGGTGTCGCCCAGGAGCGTGGTCAGCTCCTTGAGGCCCTCGTCCAGCGGGGTCTTCACGGGGTCGAAGTCGGTGTCCACGATCGCGGCGTCGCCGGTGAGCTCGTCGATCTCGGCCTTGCGGTCCCGGAAGCGCTGGCCGTTGAGGACCACGTCCGGCTCGGCGGTGACGAAGGCCTCCATGTCCGGCTCGCGGTGGTTGCCGATGTCCTTCACGTCCGCGTCGTCGAGGTACGACGGGCCGCCCTCGCCCTTGTACATGATCTGCTTCGGGGCGGCGCTCAGCTCCACTCCCCACTCGTCCAGCGTGCGGAAGGTCCGGTTGTCGGTCGCGATCACGGAGTCCACCTCCTGCGGGAGGGTGATCTGCGCACCGGACATGTCGGTCACGGTGGCGCCCGCGGCGACGCCCTGCGCGGAGCCGGCCGACGAGGAGACGCCGGCGCCGTCGGCGGCCGAGCTCATCCCCGCGGAGCCGTTGGAGCCTCCCGCGGAGCAGCCGACGAGGGCGAGGGCGGCGACCGAGGTCAGGGCGATCGCCGACAGGCGAGGGGAGTGGGGGGCGCGCTGCATGGTTCTCCTCCCGGGCGCCGCTCGAGGCGGGCCGAGGTCTGGGGTGTCTCGTCAGGGTCGGCAGGGCCCACCCTCAGGTGAGGCTTGCCTCAGTGGATTAGAGTACATATGAGTGCGCTAATCAACAAACCGGGGCCCCGACTCCGCGGATCCGATGTCGGACGGCGACATCGAGACCCTCAGCCCACCCCGTCCAGGGGCGTCACCTCGAGGGCCACGCGGCGTCCGCCGACGCGGGCGAGGACGAGGGTCCCGTGCGCGCCCGCCGCTGCCACGCCGCCGGCCCGGCGGCCCTTCTTCCCCGCGCCCTTCCCCGCCCCCGCGAGCAGGCGGGCCCGCAGCTCCTCCGGGCGCACGTCCACGCCGCGCTTCTTCACGTCCAGGCGGGTGATGCCGCGCTCGCGCACCCAGCGGCGCAGCGCCTTCACGTCGAGGGGGTGGACGGCCTCCACCCGGTATCCGCGCGCCAGCGGGGAGGGCACGGGGGCCTCGGTCACGAGGTAGGCCAGGTGCGGGTCGAGCAGCCGGGCCACCGCGCCGCCCTCCTCCCATGCGGCGCCGAGGTCCGCGACGAGGCCCGCGCGGATCACGGCGCCGTCGGGCTCGTGGAGGACGCAGCCCGGCAGGGCGTCCAGTCCCGCCTCCCCCACGGACTCGAGGGCGGGCGAGCCGCCGGGACGATCGCGCAGCACGGCGACGGACGGCCGGGGTCTCCGCGTGTCGATGACGGCGGCCGCGCGGACCCCCGGGGCCGTCGTCAGCGCGTTGAACCACAGCACCACCTCGACGACGTCGCCGTCCACGGAGACCCATTCCGCCTCGGCCTCCGCGGGGACGTGCTCGTGCGGCAGCCCCGGGCCGAGCTTGGCGCCCACCGCGCGCCCCTCGGCGGCCAGCCCCAGGACGAAGGACAGCGGCGGGGAGAATGCCTCCGGGTCGAACACGCGCGCCGAGCCCGAGCTGGAGATCCGGCGTCGGGCCGGATCGAACCACAGGGCGTCCACATCGTCGGCGTGGGCGCCCGCCCACGCGAGCGCGTCCCCCTCCTCCACCCGCGCCCCGGGCGCCAGCGCGGCCATGTTGGCGGCGGCCACGGCGGCCACCACGGGGTCCCGCTCCACGGCGACGACGGACAGCCCGGCGCGCGCAAGGCCGAGGGCATCGGCCCCGATCCCGCAGCCCAGGTCCGCCACCGAGCGCAGCCCGGCCGCCGTGAACCGCTCAGCGCGGCGTTCGGCCACGACCCGGCGGGTGGCCTGCTCGAGCCCGTCGCGAGTGAAGAGCATCCGATCGGCGAGGTCGCCCAGCTTGGTGCGGGCCGCCCGGCGCAGCGCGGCCTGGGTGAGCACCGCGGCCACGAGCTCGGGGGCGTGGCCGGCGGCCCGCAGCCGCGTGGTGGAGGCCAGCGGGTCGGCGACGTCCGCGTCGGTCAGCGAGTCCAACAGCTCCCGGCCGGCCCCGGTCAGTGCGGGGGCCAGGTGCGTGGCGTCCGGGGAGGAGTCCTCGGCGGAGGGGCGGGGGTCGCGGTCGTCGGCCATGGATCCAGGCTAGGGCCCGGGTCGGGCAGCGCCGCCCCGCCGGGCTCGCCCGCGCCTCTAAGATGTCTGCATGAGCCTCCCGTTCCAGCAGTCGGCGCAGTCCACCCTCGGCATCGAGTGGGAGCTCGCACTCGTGGACGCCGTCACCGGCGACCTGCGTGCCGAGGCCCCGGAGGTCATCGCCGAGGCGCTGCAGACCGCAGGGCTGGGGCCCGAGGAGGAGCATCCGCACGTCACCGCGGAGATGCTGCAGAACACCGTGGAGCTGGTCACGGGGGTGCACCGGACCGTGGGCTCGGCCGCCGAGGAGCTGCGGGGCATCGCCTCCGGGATCCTGGACGCCGCCGAGCGGCGCGGGATGCACCTGTACTGCCAGGGATCCCACCCGTTCGAGGATCCGAACCTGCAGCCCGTGACAGACAAGGACCGCTACAACCAGGTGGTGGAGATCGCCCAGTACTGGGGGCGGCAGATGCTGATCTTCGGCGTGCACGTGCACGTGGGCCTGGACGACGTCTCCAAGGCCATGCCGGTGGTGAACGGCCTGGTCAACCGCTTCCCGCACTTCCTGGCGCTGTCCGCCTCGTCCCCCTTCTGGGCCGGCGGGGACACCGGCTACCAGTCCCAGCGCACGCAGGTGTTCCAGCAGCTGCCCACGGCGGGGCTGCCCCACCAGTTCGAGGACTACCGGGACTTCGAGCGGTGCCTCGAGCAGATGGTGCAGGTGGGGATGGTGAACGACGCGACCGAGTGCCGCTGGGACGTGCGCGCCGTGCCCCGCCTGGGCACGGTGGAGATGCGCGCGTGCGACGGCATGGCCACGATCGAGGAGATCGCCGCCGTCACCGCCCTCACGCAGTGCCTCGTGCACGACCTCTCCGCCGGTCTCGAGCGCGGCCAGGAGCCGCCGGCGATCCTCCCGCCCTGGTACGTGGCGGAGAACAAGTGGCGGGCGGCGCGCTACGGCATGCAGGCCGAGGTCGTCATGGACGCCGCGGGCACCACGGTGCCGGTGGCCGAGCACCTTTCCGACGAACTGGACCGGCTGGCCCCGGTGGCCCGCGAGCTGGAGTGCGAGGCCGAGTTGGCCCACGTGCGCACGATGATGGCCGAGGGCACCGCCGCCGAGCGTCAGCGCAGGGTGGAGCGCGAGGCGGCCGCCGCGCCCCCCGCCGAGGGCGCGGACGCGGGCGACACGGTGGCCCCGCTGCGCGCCGTGGTTCGCGACGCGGCGGCACGGACTCGTGAGTCGCTGCGCCCTTGGTCAGGCTCGTAGCAGACATCTCGTGCGCGCCTCTCGGCGGGTTGTTCTCCAGGAACTATGTCCATCCGCCCCGTGGAGGACGACGCCAGCGGTAACGTTGCGCGATCTCACGCATCAAGATTACGGGGATCAGATATACCACCTGCTGCAGCGATCCGACGATGGAGTCCGGATAGTAAGAGAACCAGTCGAGGGGTCCGGCTACCACCACCGCCAGTAAGCAGAACGAGTACGCGCCAGGACGGCGCGGCCCGTCGAACACGGCGCTCGGCAGAGCACCGATAACGAGGTATAGGATGAGGAATCCGCCCACCCCCAGAAGCACCAATGCCGTCCCCGCAGCGAGAAAGGTACTCGCGGACGTGCTCGTACCGCCAAGGAGCTCTGAATTGATGAGGAATGCCGTGTTCAGCGGCGGGCGATCCGGGTCGAGAATGCGGGGAATAAGTCCGAAGCGGAAGATGTCCCCTGCCCCGATCTGACCGATGTCCACCCCAGGTTCGAAGCCCGCCGCCCTCGCGACTTGCCGGTCATAGCCCAACCGGTCGTATGCCCCGAGATCCTGCGAGACCCACACACCGAGGTCCATGCGGATGGCGTTACGCACCAGATAGAGGGCGGGCCAGAGGACGACGAGCAGCAGCGCGAGCATCAGGCCCGCCCGGGGCGTCAGGAGACCTGTGAGCAGCAACATCACCGCCACAAAGATGGTGTAGCGAAAGGCGGGCGCGGTGATGCCGAGCATCAGGGCCTGGCCGAATGCGGCCACCACGGAGCCTCCGATGAGCAGCCAGAAGGTGACGCGCGCTCCGCCCCTACAGAGGCGCCCCCAGACCAAGAGCGCGACCCCGATGACGTCGAAACCTGTGAGAAGGGAGACGACGGCCCCGATGGTACCGGTGACGCCGGTCTTGCCTTGAACCTGCGCGTCGATGGCTCCGATGCCGAGCTGGGCAGCGGACACCTTGGCCGCAACCGTCAGGACGACCAATGCGGCACCGACCATGAACGAGGCGCGGGCGGATCTGTAGGACGTGCCCTCGACGCTGCGGCGGATCACCGTGCGTCGATGTCGTAGTCCATGTCGGCTGCGCGCCACGGTGCGAGAGAACCATTCTGAGACAAACGTGGTTCCTCCAGCGGCTGCGGCCAGCAGGACGATGAATCCGGTCCGGGGATTCTGATTCAAGAAAGCCGGCGGCAGGATGAGGATCAGGAAGGGGGCGATCACCATGAAGGTCGCCGGGAACTCCTGAACAAATGTGACGGCGGCGTTGCCGACGACGCCCAAACGTCGTCGAGTTGTCGAGGTTGCGGCGGCGCGCTGCTGGACGCGAGACCCGGGTGTGCCATTCCCCGCCGGGTGCGCGTGATCGGTCCGCGTCCTCACAGTCCTCATCAGCCTTCCATCGCGTGCGCCTCTCACTTTTCACCCTCCCTGCATCGGCCCGGTGCCTGCGTCCGTCGGCAGGCATACGGAAGGTCCGGACGGTTCACCGCGGCGAACCGCTACCCTCGGACCCGGAGCCGGACCGGGGGTCGCCCAAAGCTCGGAGGAGTCGCACGTCCTCCGCGGAGTACGTGGCGTCAAACTGTGCGTTGTTCGCCCCATCGTCCACATTGCTGGAGAGCAGGCTCACGGCCTGCGTCGACATCAACGTGGGGTAGTCGTGGGGTCGGTCCGCCACCTGACGCACCTTGATCCCGCTGCGCAAGGCCACCCAGTTGAGCCAGATATCGTCAGCGCGAGGACACACCTCCATGAAGGCGCTGCCCCGCATACGCAGACTGCTCTGCATCTCTTCCGGATAGAGCACACCTGATACGCCAGTGAGGAAGTTGCGGTGGGACGCGCCTGGCACGCCGGCCCACTCCCACTGGGCATAGGGCAGCAGACGCTCACCCGTATCGTCCAGCGTGATGCGGTGCGCACGATGGCACACGATGTCCTGTGGATGGGCGTCGGACACGGTGACGAGTTCCTCCAGCCATTCCCTCGGGTAGACGATGTCATCATCCGCGGTGACGTGGCGTCCTGACCCTTCGGGGGCGTCCGAAACATACGGAAAATACTTCGTGTGGGGTCCGAATCGTCCCGCGGACTCTCGGATCTCGAGTCCGCGCCTCATCAGACGGGTCAGGCCGGGGGGCAGCTCTCTGGGCATGGGCGCGTCCAGGTAGAGGATGATGCGGCCGGGCAGATACGTCCCCCGCGCTATTGACTCGATCGTCAGATGGACGGTCTTGAGCCGCGGCCCGTGAGTGGTGAGCGTCACGATCACATCCGACTCAGGATTCACCACGGCAGCGCGCGACATTTGGGACAGAGTGACAAGGCGCGCGTAGTTGGCGGGCAACATTGCTCGCCGCGCTAACGCGGCGGCGACGCGATGCGGCGTGAGGCGGAACCCTCCTCTGACATCTCTAACGCGCACGGTTGTCTCTCCTCATCTCCCGACACTTGTTGATGGCGCCGACCGCCAATGATCGCGCCTGCTGAGCCGCCGACCATACCGTCGACGGCCGCCATTCCGGTCTGGGCAGCTCTCCCGCCTCCGCGGAACGGAGGGCGGCCCGTACCACGTCCTGCGCCGAGACGCGCTCCCCCGGCGCCCCGGGCGCGACGCGCTGGGCGATGAGCTCCAGCCCACGGTAGGGACGGTCGAAGAACGCCGCCATCTTCGGCGCGTAGATGACCGGGTACATGGGGATCTCGGCCGCGGCCCAGATGGCGCTGGAGTGCAGCTTCATGGAGATGGCCACATCCACCGACGCCATGGACCGGGTGAAGCCAAGGAGGTTATGCGAGTCGTAGACCTGGAAGGAGCTGTCGAGGCCGTCCACGAGTGCTCCCACACGGTGGACGTACTCGACATCCACTCCGCGGCCGTTCTTCGACTCCAGGGTGTAGAAGTCCACGGCGGTGCAGGACTCAGCCTTGGCAACCTCCATGATGAACCGCGCCATGCGCCGCTCGTCCGCGCCCGGCCATTCCCGCAAGCTCACTCCGAGCCGACGCGGACCGGAGTCCGTGCCGGCCACGCCTGGGCTGACTCCCGCTGCTTCGAGCCACTGCCGCAGGAACGCGCCGTGGATGAAGTCTTCGCAGACCTGTGTGTCCCAGCCCCATGAGCGGCTCAGCTGTGCCGACTCGGCGTCGCGGACGTGGAGGTGGGAGAACGGAGAGGGGGTCCGCCTGAAGAATCGTTGCCAGTGTTCGCTGACCGGACCAATGCCCAGTCCAACCCCCACCACCGGGGCCTGGGAACCGCGCGGGGGCAAGGAACCAAGCCAGTGGTAGGGCCGTCGGGGATGGTGCGATGTCTCCAGCAGTCCCCCCCCTCCGAAGATGACCAGGTCCCTGTCGGCGAACAGCGTGTGGCGCAGCGGCCACACCGTTGCAGCCCCGTGCCGCCGGCGTTCGAGGACCGGGGGGAGTGCGAAGACCTCCATCAATTCCGCGAGCGGGAGCGGGTTACCGAATGAAAGGAACGCGACCTCCGCGGTGGGGTCCGCATCGCGAATCGCGGATAGGACGGCTACGAGAATCAGGTCGTCCCCGTAATTGCCTGCCTCTCCCAGAAGCACGGCGCCGATCTTCATGTCAGTCCTCCTTCTTCATGAGGTTGCTATAGCTCATCCACCACACGGCGGAGGAGGTCATCGTGGCGATCAGTGTCCCCCAAGCCGCACCCAGTAGCCCCGCCCACGCACCACCCCCTACTATGAAGGCGAGGCGGACCGGTGAGACCGCGCAGCGGATGCGAAGAGTGCGGCCCTGGGCCGCATAGCTGCGGTGACCGGCATAGGCGATCGTGCTCAGCATCGCGAGGACAGCCTCGACAGACATGATGGGCAGGAGGGGCTTGGCAACGCCCCAGGTGTCTCCCAGGATGGCCTCGCCGAGAGTATCGGGGATCCAGTTCACCACCACAAGCATCGGCACCGCCATCAGGACCATCGCCAGCACCAGATGACGGGTGGATCCTGCAGCCACACCCCGTCTGCGTCCCCGCGACAGGAACGGGATGATGAGGGGCCGGCCCGCGGCCACCAGGGTGGCGACCGGGCCAAGGAGCGTGCCCACGCCCCGCATGCCGGCGTTGGTGCTGGGGGGCGCCCATACCGCGATGCCGAAGGTCCCCAACTGCGTGGTCCCGTCCCCCAGCAGATGGTCCGCGGCGTAGGAGAGCGACATGCGGGTGGGAATCAAGGGATGACGCCGCGCCGGCCGCAGGGCAAGCCGCTGAGCGAGGGCCCCGGCGTAGCCGGCCACGGCGCCGGCGACTAGCCAGGCACCGAACGTTACCACCGGGTTGCTCCCGCTTCCTAAGGAGAGCAGCATCGCCAGGAACAGCACGAGCCGACCTGCCTCCTGCCACACCGCCGTCCAGGGATTCAAGAAAGCCGTCGACACGGACTTGGAGAACTCTCCCAGGCACACGCCATGGGCGGTGAGACCGACGAGCAGCAGATAGGGAGAACTGACCAGGAGCCCTGTGCCGATCGCCAGCCCCCCGAAGAGCAGAGACCAGGACGCGTTGACCCCGCCTCCCGCCCGAACACCACGGGCGTCGGGTAGGGCGGCGGAGAGCGGCTCGGCCACCATGGCCTTTGTCATGCCCGTCACCAACAGATACACGGCGAAAGCGACGGCGAAGCGAGCCATCTCGTCGACCGAGGCGTTACGGGCCACGGTAATGGACACGGCTAGGCCAGAGATACTGGTCAAGAGCGCCGTCAGCAGTGCTGAGTACATCCGGGCGTAGGTGAGAACCCTCCGGAGGAAGCCCGCGAAGCCGTTCACCATACCCCCGTCGCGAGAATGCGGGGCATCGGCCTGTCCGTCGGCGCCGGGTCAGTCCGCACGTGCATCCTCCAACGCCCGATCCAGCATGTCGAAGAAGTGCGGCTGGACCTGCGTGGCCCGCCACGCGTCGTATGCTCCGGCCGCGGCCTGCCGCTTGGCCGACCACTCGTCCGAACCGCGGCGCGCATAGTCCGCGATCGCTGCCGCCCACCGGGACGGTTCCTGGTTAACTAATATGACGCCGGCGCCGTGGGAGCGGATGACGGGTGTCCAGGGCGTCGTATCCGTCAGGATCAGGGGGCACCCCACCGAGAGGGCCTCGGGGATCACGTGCCCGAAGTTCTCGCCAGCCGTGGGGAGCGCCATGACGTCGAACTCCCCCAGGGTGGCGCGGATGCGCTCGTGCGGCACGGCGCCCAGGAAACGCACGCGGATGTGCGCCGGCAGGTGGGAGGCGAGGTCATGGCATTCGCGCGCGTAGTCCGGGTCCTCCTCGGGGCCGACGACGCAGAGGTCGACGGCCTCATCTACAGAGGCCAGCGCCCGCAACAGGACGTGCAGGCCCTTCTTCCGAGCGAGGCGGGACATGAAGACTATATTCAGGGGCCGTCGGCCCTCACGGGCGACGGGTCCAGGACGATCGGCGCGCAGGGGCAGACCCGTGTCGTCCTCGCGGACGATGATCCTGGCCCCCGGTCCGAACACATCCCGGATGTGCCCGGCCTCGATCGGTGTGGACGCGTGCCACAGGACTCTGGAGAAGGCCCGCGTTCGTCGGAGCATTGCCAAGAAGGTGGCTTTCTTGCGGCTCTTGATGGCCAGCGCCCCGGGGCTCAGCTCACCACGGGGCGCGATGACAAGTGCAGGCCTGTATCGAGACAGCCGGACCAGGGCTATGGTCGCGAGGGAGAACTGCGGACTGAAGAGGCTGTTGACATAGACCACGTCCGGGTCCTCCCGCAGACCACGGCGCACGGCGCGGATCCAAGCCGCAGGCCCGCGATCCACGTAGAGGACACGCGCCGTGCCCACGCGTTGCCATGTGCTGTTCTCCTCCACCAGTCGCTCCAGCCGGCCCAGATCGTGGTTGGAGGTCAGGACAAACGTCTCATGGGAGGCCGGGGCGGCGGAGAGCATCGCGGAGATCGTGCGGATGGGCCCGCCGCCCAGATAGGCGGGGGGAAAACCCGCCGTCGTGAGGAGCACTCTCACCGCCGCACCCCCTTTCTCAGGTGGTGCGTGGCCGCATTGGTGCGGATGAAGTTCACCACGCGGCGGGACGAGTCCGTGATCGTGTAGTCGTCGGGGATCGTGGGGCGCCCGTCGACGGTGAAGTCCTCGATGGTCATGCGGACCGCGTCCACGACATCCTCGGGATCCAGCCCGGTGGCGATGATGGCACCGGTGTCGATCGCCTCCGGGCGCTCGATGGCGTCCCTCAAGGTGACCGCTGGGAAGCCAAGCATGGATGACTCTTCGGAGATGGTGCCGGAATCCGAGATCACACACCGCGCATTGAGCTGCAGCTTGTTGTAGTCGTGGAAGCCCAGGGGCTCGTGCAGCCGCAGGTTGCTGTCGGCATTCAGGTGGAAGGCCTCGATCCGCTTGCGCGTTCGTGGATGGGTGGAGACCAAGAACGGCACGCCCTGGTCCTCCGCTACCGCGGCCAGGGACGCCAGGACCTTCTCCAGCCGGTCCTGGCGGTCCACGTTCTCCTCCCTGTGCACACTGGCCAGGAGGTACTCCCCGGGGGTGAGTCCCAGACGCTCGAGCACATCAGAGGCCTCGATCCGGTCACGGTACGAGGTCAGGACCTCCAGCATCGGGGAACCCATCACCAGCAGCGAGGCGGGGTGAAGGCCCTCGGCGAGAAGATTGCGCCGGGAGTGCTCCGTGTAGACCAGGTTGTAGTCGCTGACATGGTCCACCAGGTGTCGGTTGATCTCTTCTGGCACGTTGGGATCGAAGGAGCGGTTGCCCGCCTCCAGGTGGAACACCGGCACCTTCATGCGCTTGCCCATGATGGCGGATACGCAGCTGTTGGTGTCCCCCAGGACAACCATCGCGTCCGGCTTCTCCTCCAGGATCACCCTCTCCGTCCCCTTCAGGACGTCGCCTAGGACACTGCCCAGAGACGAGGTGTCCGCCTCGAGGAAGTGGTCCGGGGCGCGCAGACGGAGATCCTCGAAGAAGACGCCGTTGAGGTTGTAGTCGTAGTTCTGCCCGGTATGGACCAGCACGTGGTCCGTGTGCTTCTCCAGCCGGCGGATGACACACGCCAGGCGGATGATCTCCGGGCGCGTGCCCACCACGGTCATAACTTTCAGGCGACCGCTCATGGTCACACCACCTCAGGAATCGTGTCGGGGTTCTTGGGGTCGAAGATGTCGTTGGTCCAGAACGCGGTGTACAGCGTGTCGTCGCCCACGTTGGTGATGTTGTGCGACACGAGCGTGGGCATGTCAACGGAGACCGGGGTCTCGCCGTTTACCCGGAAAGTGTGCACGTCGGACGTCCCCAGCTTGCGCAGCGAGATCTCGGCCTCCCCTGCGAGGACCGTGAATCTCTCCACCTTGCGGCGATGGTAGTGGTCGCCGCGCGTGACCCCGGGGGCAGTGGTGGAGAACGACGTCTGACCCGATCCCCCGTGCGCGCGAACGATCTCGAAGAACGAGCCGCGGGCGTCGGCATGGCGAATGATGTCGAGCGGCAGCCCGCCGGGGTACAGGTAGGACCGGTAGGTGTTGAACAGGTCACGATCGAAGGGAGACGCCAGATCGGGGATCTCCGTACGCTCATAGACCCGTGCCATCGCGGTCAGCCGCCGGGCGAGACCGCCTACCGTCTCGTTCACCGCTAGGTCCGCCATCGCTGACACCGGCACGGTCCCGATCAGGACGTCCACCGCGTTCTGCGCATGCAGGAGGGTCAGTTCCCGATCCTGGTGGACCTGAGGCTCCTCTCCAGCGGCGATCAGATGACAGAACGTCGCTGTGACCGCGTTGTAGAAGGGGCGGCCGAACTCGCCGAACAGGTTGGGCAGGCGGACGTCGTCGTACGAGGCACCCCGGGAGGTTGCAGCACGGGACAGCATCTCCCCCGCCGCCGACTTGGCCTCACCGTACACAGAGCCGTTGGACGCTTGGACGCTGTTGGCGAAGACCACCCGGGCTGGCGCGCGGTCGACTTCGAGGAGCACGTCACACACCTGCTGCGCGAACAGCCTGTTGCCGTCTGCGACTTCTCCGTCCGTCCCTCTGTTGACCCCCGCCAGGTGAAGCAGCTGGTCGGCGCCGTCGAGAGCCGCGCGAGCCTGGGACGCGTCGAATCGCTCCCCCATCGGAATGAAGCGGACCTCATGGCCGTGGTCCTGCAGGGCAGCACGGGTATGGAGCCCCAGGAATCCATGTCCGCCGGTCATCACGTATCGCGCCATGCTCAGCGTTCCTCCACTCGAATGCCCGCCAGGTCGAGCTCCCTGCGAACGTCAGGCAAAGTCAGAAGAAGGTCCTCGACTTCGGTCACTGACAGCAGCTCCACCGTGTTGGAGTCATAGTCGTCGTATTGCGTGAGCGCCTTGTCCCCCTCGTCCACGTAGACCTTGTAGTTCAGATCCCGCGCGTCGGCACGGATCCTGAAATACTCGCCCATGTCCTCCGCGCGGGACAGCTCCTCCCGGCTGGCCAGGGCCTCCGAGAGCTTCTCGGCGTGCCGAGTACCAATGACGTCCACCTGAGCGTCCGACTGGAACAGGTTGATGACGGCCTGGGCCAGGGTGCCGATGGTGCAGGAGGGTGCCTTGCGGATGAAGAGGTCGCCCTGCCTGGCGTTCTCCCAGGCGAACTCCACGAGAGACACGGAGTCTGCCAGGGACATCATGAACCGCGTCATCTCTGGATTTGTCACCGTGAGGTTCTTGCCGGACTTGAGCTGACGGATGAAGAGGGGGATCACGGAACCGCGCGAATACATGACGTTGCCGTAGCGCACGCAGGAGACGGTGGTCGCGGCGGTCGGATTGTTGAGCCCGTGGGACAGTGCCACCTTCTCCATCAGAGCCTTGGACATGCCCATCGCGTTCACCGGGTAGACGGCCTTGTCCGTCGACAGGCACACCAGCGAGCGGACGCCGGCCTCATCGGAGGCGCGGACCACATTGCCCGACCCGTGGATGTTGGTCCGGACGGCCTCCATCGGGAAGAACTCACAGGAGGGCACCTGCTTGAGGGCGGCCGCGTGGAACACGTAGTCCACTTCCCTGACCGCGCGGCACACGCTGGTGTAGTCCCGGATGTCGCCCAGATAGAAGCGCAGACGGTCGTCGCCGAGGTCATGGCGCATCTGGTCCTGCTTGGCTTCGTCGCGGCTGAGAATACGGATCTCCGCCACGTCCTCACGTTCCAGCAGCTTCTGGGTCACGGTGTGCCCGAACGATCCGGTGCCACCGGTGATCAGGATCTTGAGTGCGGGAGAGGTCATCGGGGATCTCCATTCTTCTGCAGTCGGTGACGAGCAGAGCGGACTCGGCTGGTGCCAGCCCGCTCCAGGAGGGTTCTGAGACGCGCGTACCCTTGGTCGACTGACATGCGGGCACGATAGAAGTTCCTGGCCTGGTCACGCATGCTCTTACGCTCCTCGTCGGTCAGTTCTGCAGCACGCCGGATGGCGGCCGCCAGGTCCTTCGGGTCCTCGGGGCGAGCGGTCAGCCCGACGCCGTGATTGGAGACCAATGCGTTGACGTCCCCAGGGACGGACGTCACGACGGGAATGCCGGCTGCCATGGCTCCCTGGAACTTCGAGGGGATGGTCCCTCGGAACAGGGGCAGATCGCGCAGCGTGATGAGTTGGAAGTCAGACCTGCGATACACCTCCGCCATCTCAGTCCTCGGCACTCGTCCATGGAAGGTGATGTTGGTCAGTGCGCGTGAGCGCTCGAGCAAGCCGGGCAGCTCCGTCCCATCTCCGAAGACGTCGATGTGCACCCCAGGCAGGTCCTGCAGCATCGCGGCCGCCTCGAGGATCGTCCCCACGTCCTGGAAGACTCCGATGTTGCCGGCATAGACGAACCGCACGGGTCCGCCTTCTTCAGGGACGCGATCCACCGGCGACACCGACCTCTCGTCCGCCCAGTTCAACGAGGTGTGCAGACGGTCAGCGGGCACCCCGCGGGCAGCCAGGGTGCCGGCCATCCTCGGGGCGATGGCCACCACGTGGGAGGCCTCTCGATAGAGCCGTCCGACGAACTGCCGAAGGATCAGGTCGGCAGCGCGGACGACGACGCCGCGTCCGAGCATCCCGGATTCCGTCACCGACTCCGGCCAGAGGTCCTGGACATGCAGGACGTAGGGGGTGTCGAAGAGTTTCCTCCAGACAAGGGGGGCGACCGCCGCTGTCATGGGTGTCGCGTACACGTACACGACATCGGCCGAGCCGCCGATGCGTGTCTTCAGCAGGCTGGCAAGAGCGAACGACACGAAGTTTCCGATGCGTCGGGCGGCATGACGGTCGTGATTGATCAGGAGGGGCACACGGTGGACAACTGCTCCCTCCCACGTCTCCGTGTGACGGAGTCGCTGCCGGTAGCCGTCATAGAGCCTGCCCCCGGGACGGTTGGGATACCCGGTGACCACGTGGACATCGTGACCGTCGGCGACGAGCCTCCGGCACAGCTCGTTCACCGTGATCGCGGGCTCAGGATGGAAGAACTGACTGACGATGACGATCCTCATCCGGCGTCTTGCTCCTTCGTCGTGATGCGGACGGACTCGAACTTCGCTGAGACGACTCCGACGTCGTATGCGAGCGCTTCGGGGCTGGGCTCCAGTCCCAGGGCCTGCTGGACGTAGAGCAGGGGGACGTCGGCCCCAGCCAGATGGACGAACGGGTAGCCACCCCCAAACCGGGGGTTGATGTCGATGACCGACACCGTCCCGTTGGAGGTTACGAACATGTCGGTGTCGACGATCCCTCGCACCTCCATCAGCCGTGCCAAGTCAGCGGCTACCCTCTGGAAAGGTTCAGCGTTCGCCGACACGGCCTTGTCCGTCTCGCCCGCACGCATTCGATATTTGCGTCGAGCCAGGACACCGTGGAGGACCCCGGGAGCCTTCAGGTCACAGACCAGGTCGACGCCATACTCGTGTCCGTCGAGGCGAGGCTGGACGACGACCCGCCGACGAGGGTCACCGTCCCCTGACGGCCCTGGTGAAGTCCGGGCGCTGCGTTCCACGGCCTGATGGATGCCCTCCCCCACGGCGAACTCGACCCCCGACGAGCCCGAACCAAAGCGATGCTTGACGACCACCGGCTCCTCGTCCCGGGCGAGCACGCGGATGGCGTCCTCGTCGTCCCCAAGGACCGTCCATGGAGTGGGGATTCCATGCGACGAGAGCTCCTCGTACATCTGGTGCTTATCCGATGACGCCGAGGTCCACCGCGTCCCCACACCGGGCACCAAGACACCCCGGGTCCGGAGGCGTGCAGCGATGCCCTTGCCCAGACGCTCAATCTCGTAGTCGTTGAGCGGCACGTAGAGGTCCGGGGCCACGTCGTCGATCATGGCCCAGAATGCCTGCTCGAAGTCCGGGTCGTCATAGCGGGGAAGGAGACATCCGCGGTCTCCTGCGGAGAACGCAGCGCTGGAGGGATCCCCTTCAGCAATGACCACTTGGCCGCGAACCCCGGCTTCCGCGAAGGCGTCACGGAACCACTCGATCAGGTACAGACGGCGCCCCGCGGATCCCAGGATGACTGTCGGCTTCACCGGTGTCATCACAGTTCCTTCTTCATAGCGATCTTGGTCTCCGTCGACCGCCCCGGGTCGACGACATACCCGAGCCCTTCGTAGAGCCGGTACGCGGCCGCGTTGGCCCTTTTGGTCTCCAGAAGCAGCTGCGTCAGCCCGGCTTGACGCGCTCGCGCTTCGAGCATCTGCAGGGTCCGGCGACCGACTCCCCGGCCCTGCGCCTGCGGTCGGACGTAGATGTACAGTTCCGCCACTCCGTCAGCCTCGTCGGTCCACCCGGTCATGGCCAGCGGGGTGCCCTCCTCGATCTCGACACACACGAAGTCCTCTCGGTGCTCGTTCCGGCTGGCCCGCTGATACCAGCTGCGCATGCCGTCGAGAGTGGGCCAGAAGTCGATCGTGATGCCTGCGCGCACTGAAGGATCCCGCAGCCACTCGACCCTGTCGGACAGGTCGTCCGAGGCCAAGCGCCGCAGCGTCAGCGCATCCACTCGCGTTGGGCCGAAGAACTCACTCATCGTGGCTTGGCCCTCCTCTTGGACGCCATCTCGACGCAGCACCTTGGAGACGGTCCTGGCAATGATCTTCAGATCCAGAAGCGCGCTCATGGACGCCACGTACTGGACGTCGAGGTCGAATCGATCGTCCCAACTGAGAGCGTTCCGGCCCGAGACCTGAGCAAGTCCCGTCAGGCCGGGACGGACGCTGTGCCGAGTGCGCTGGGTGTCGGAATAGCGCCCGAGATACTTCTGCCTCAGAGGGCGCGGCCCGACGAGGCTCATGTCCCCTTTCACAACATTCCACAGTGACGGGAGCTCATCCAGGCTCGTCGATCGGAGGAGAGCACCGAACGGCGTCATCCTGTCCTCATTGGTGATCCGTCCGGCTTCCGCGTCCAGGGTGAGCATCGAACGGAACTTGTACATCGTGAACACCCGGCCGTCGCGGCCGGGCCGCGGTTGAGCGAACAGCACCGGGCGGCCCAGCTTCACCGCCACCGCAGCGGCGGTGCCGGCCATGAGAGGAGCCGTCACGACCAGCCCCAGCCCTGCCAGCGTGGCATCACCGACACGTTTGACTCGGGGGTAGAGGGTCACGATGGGTCCACCCCCCACGCCGCCGCGAGTGCGGAGAGGACCCGATCGATGGCCTCGGTGGACAGCGCGCTGCCGCTGGGCAGGGTCAGACCGGTTTCGAAGAGCCGCTGGCTGGCGCCGTTGACCAGTCTGGGGGCGTCGGCGAAGACCGGCTGCAGGTGCATGGGCTTCCACAGAGGACGGGACTCGATCGCGGCCTCGTCCAGCCGCAGCCGCAGATCGCTCACCGGCAGGGGAGCGACATCCGGGTCAATCACCAAAGAGGTGAGCCAGCAGTTGTCCCCTGTGTCGTCCGCGCCTCCGAAGATCTCCACACCTGGCACCTGAGCCACGAGATCCCGATAGCGTTCGCGCCACTCGCGGCGCCGTGCGATCATCGCGTCGAGCCGACCCAGCTGAGCGCGGCCCAGCGCAGCCAGGAGGTTGCTCAGGCGGTAGTTGTAGCCAATGTCCGTGTGCTCGTAGTGGGTGACCGGCTGACGGGCCTGCGTGGCGAGGTAGCGCACACGACCCGCCATGTCGGCGTCGTCCGTGAGGAGCATGCCGCCCCCCGATGTGGTCATGATCTTGTTCCCGTTGAAAGAGAACGCGGAGGCCCGTCCGAACCTGCCGGCAGGCGTGCCCGCATGCGAAGCACCGAGGGACTCGGCAGCGTCCGCGAAGACCGGGACCTGATGGCGCTCGGCGATCTCCATCAGGCGGGTGTAGTCGCAGGCCTTGCCGAGCAAGTCCACGGGCACCACGGCACGGGCGGGGGTACCCGCCGACTCCAGGGCCGTCAGCGCCTCTTCGAGCAGGTCAGGGTCCATGTTCCCGGTCGCCTCGACACTGTCGACGAAGTAGGGGGTGGCTCCGGTATAGACGATGGCATTCGCGGTGGCCGCGAACGTCATGGTCGACGTCACCACGATGTCCCCCGGCCCGATGCCCATGGTGAGCAGTCCCAGGTGCAGGGCGGCCGTCCCCGAGGACAATGCCACGGCGTGGCCGACGCCGATGCGCTCGGCCATCTCCGCTTCAAAGGCGTCCACGTCCGGGCCGAGCGGAGCGATCCATCCGGAGCGGATCGCGGCCACCACGGCGTCTTCTTCGGCTTGGCCCACATCCGGCGAAGACATGAGGATGCGCGTGTGGGTGGTCATCTCGCCGTTCTCCCTCGTAGAGCTGGTCAGGTTCATGCGTTGCGAGCCGGTACGTCGGACGAGGCCACTCGTGGGGTGCTGGCCCGCGTCCGCCTCAGCCACTCGTCGTAGTCCAGGGCGTCTGGCGCGAGCACGTCCACCGCGGCGTGGGAGATCTTCGGGTGGAAGGGACGGTCATCCGTCTCGCCCTGCCCGATGAGCTCCTCGTGGAGCTTCTCCCCGTGGCGGAGTCCTGTGAACGTGATAGGGACGTCCTTCCCGGACATGGCGATCATCCGCTGGGCGATGTCCAGAATCCGCACCGGCTCCCCCATATCCAGGATCATCACCTCACCTGGCCGGCCGATGGCTCCGGCCTGGATGACCAGATGGCCGGCCTCCGGGATGGTCATGAAGTATCGGGTCACCTCCGGGTGGGTGACGGTCACCGGGCCGCCCTGTTCAATCAGCCGCCGGAACGTGGGCAACATGGATCCGCGGCTGCCGATCACATTGCCAAACCTCACGGAGAGGTAGGGCCGCCCCGTCTCCCGCGCCATCCAGGCCGTGAGCTTCTCAGCCACCCGCTTGGAGTGCCCGAGGGCGGACGTGGGGTTGGCCGCCTTGTCCGTGGAGATGTTGATGAACACATCGACGCCCACCGCCCGGGCCGCCTCAAGCACGTTCAACGTGCCGAGGACGTTGGACTTCCACGCCTCCTCGGGGTACTGCTCCAGCATGGGCAGATGCTTCAGGGCTGCGGCGTGATACACCACCTCCGGGCGGCGGTCCTGGAAGATGCGGTTCAGAGCAGCCACGTCACGGATATCCGCCAAAACCACATCCTCGGTGTCCAGAAGCCCGTGGCCCACGGTCGCCAGCTGGGCGTCCTGCAGGGCGGTCTCATCCCGGTCCACCATGATCAGCTCCGCCGGGGCGTACTTCACGATCTGACGGCACAGCTCCGAGCCGATCGACCCGCCGGCGCCAGTGACGAGCACCCGCTTCCCCACAAGGTACTCGGCCGCGGTGTCCACCTGAGTGTCCACCGGCTCGCGGCCGATCAGGTCCTCGATGGACAGGTTCCGCAGGTCCTCCAGACCCACGGCGGACGTCAGCTGGCGGTCCAGCACCGGCAGCACCCGCACATGGAGGCTCAACGGGGCGGCGGCATCCGCCACCGCGCGGATGAGGCGGTTGTCGGCGGCCGCGATGGCCACGATCAGCTCGGTGGCACCCGTGCGGTCCACTGCCCTGCGCAGATCCTTGAGAGCCCCCACCACGGGGACACCCCGCACCACACGCCGCCGCAGGTCGGGGTCGTCGTCCAGGAACCCGACGGGCCGGTACTCGGACTCCGAGTCAATCTGCATCCGGCGCGCAAGAACCTCGCCCAGCATGCCTGCCCCGTAGATGAGGGTGGGGGCGGCGTCCTCGCCGGGGCCAATCCTCGCCTCCCGCCGCAGGCGATGGATGTAGCGCAGCCCCAGCATGAGGACCAGCGCAATGGGCCCCGCGATGAGCAGTAGGCTCCGCGGGACCTGCCATGCGTCCCCCACCACCAGCAACACGGCAGTGACCAGGGCCGACACGCCGATGACAAGTGCCGTCAGGCCGCGGACCTCTTCAAACGTGCCGTAGCCGTACCGCCCGCGGTAGAAGCCTACGAGGTACCCAGCCACCAGTTGCACCACCGCGGTGAGCACGACGACGCTGAGCACGCCCGCCCATCGGACCGGGCCCACGGCGAACTCAAAACGGAACAGCGTGGCAGCGGCCAGCGCCACCGCCCACACCCCGACATCGCACACGAGGGTGATCACCCAATCGTGGCGTCTCGCTGCCGTCCACGCCTTGGTTGTCATCGCCGTACTCCTTCTCTTTCCGCACCCCTCGACATCACAGAACGGTCACGTTATCCCCGGCGGAGAACATATTGCGGGTGCCGTACACGGGTACGCGGAGTGCTGCAACGGCCGAGTGGTCCACGTCGGCACGGTCGGGGGTCACTACCACGTCATAGCCCGCCTCGACCGCTCGCATGCAGACGGGCAGCCGAACATATCCCGGGCCGATGACCACCAGTTTCACCGCATGACCCCGCTTTCCCGTGCGCTGCACATCGACTCTGACGACCGACAAGGGCATCTCGCGGGATCTGTGATGACCGCTCAGCCTCGCTGAAGCGAGCGTACATCACACCCGAAATGCGGCCTGCAGTTGCCTCATCAAAGCGATGACCTCGACAACCTGACCTTGATTCCACTTGAATATCAGGTGGACGCCAATGGCGGGCCGCGGCGGCGCTACGCTGACCTGCAAGACAACGGGGTCGGTGACCCTGCCGGCCCCGCTGGCAGGGTCCTATCCGATCGGGACGGCAGACAGGGAGACGGATGCACCAGGATCAGACGGTAGATGAGACGGTGCCCATGGAGGAGGACCCGGACGGGTTCTCGCTGCGGGACGTGTTGCAGCTCCTGCGCCGCCGCTGGAAGGCCATCACGGCGCTCACACTCCTGGGCCTGGCCGTCGCCGCGGTCCTCACCGCACTCCAGCCGCTCACTTACACGGCGTCGGCCACAGCCGTGGTCAATCCAACCGTCACGGACAATCCGGCGGCCGCACTGAGCCAGGACTCGGTGGCCAAGTCCCGGGCGGTGCAGTTCGACGAGCTGGCCGGCTCAGCCCTCGTGGCCGAGCGGGCAGCTGCCATGGTGGACTTCCCCGTCTCGACCGGTCAGGCGTTGTCCGCGGTGACCACGTCCGTGCCCACCAACACGGCCCTGATCAAGGTCCGTGCCGAGTGGTCCGACCCCGCCCAGGCCGCCCAGCTCGCCGACGCCTGGGTGCAGGCACTGCAGGACCAGGTGGGCGAGCTCGACGCGGCGGACGGGCGAGATCCGCAGGTACAGATCGACCGCCTGCTCCCGGCTACAGCGCCCGCCTCCCCCACGTCACCCAACCCGCCTCTGAACCTCGTGGTGGGGGCCGTCCTGGGCCTCGCTGCGGGAGCCGCGCTTGCCCTGGCCCTGGAGGCACTGGACCGCCGCATCCGCAGCACGGAGGATCTTCAGCGCGCCGGCGTGACGCCCATCGGCGCCATCCCCAAGTCCACCAGCCTCGCGAAAGGTCAGCGCGTCCTGGAGGCGGCCGGCAGGCAGGACGCCGGTCACTTCCGGATCCGCGAGGCCTTCAACGAGCTGCGGATCAACCTGCAGTACATGAACCCGGACGACCCGCCCCGTATCATCACCGTCACCTCCACCGGCCCTGCCGACGGCAAGAGCACGGTGGCCGCGAACCTCGCCATCGCCCTGGCCCGCGCAGGCGTACCGGTCGTCTTGGTGGATGCGGACCTGCGCCGGCCCACGGTGGCCACGACTTTCGGCCTGCCCGCGGGCGCCGGCCTGAGCGATGTGGTGGTGGGGCGGGCCAGCTTCGTGGACGTGCTCCATGAGTCCGCGGACCCGCAGGGCCTCGTGATCCTGCCTGCCGGTCAGCTCCCCCCAAACCCCACCGAGCTGCTCACCTCGGCCCGGTTCAAGGAGGCCATCGAGGCACTCGCCGAGACGCACATGGTGATCGTGGACGCTCCCCCGCTGCTCGCCGTCCCGGACGCGTCCGTGGTGGCCACTCGGCTGGACGGGGCACTGCTCGTCCTGGACGCCGAGTCCACCACGCGTGATGAGCTGCGCCACGCCGTGCAGGCGCTCCAACGTGTCCACGCCCCGATCCTGGGCGCCGTGCTCAACCGCGTGGACTTCAAGGACCGATCCGGCCGGTACGCCTACTACCGCTCGGACTACACATCCCCCGCATCCACCGCCTGACCTGGGCCGACCCGCACGACCTGCGCGGGTGAGGGGTACTCGCCCCGGTGGCGGGCCTGTAGTGTCTGCACCATGCGAGCACTCACATGGCAGGGAAAGCGCAACGTCGCCGTCGAGGACGTCCCGGATCCGCGGATCCAGGAGCCCACGGACGCCATCATCAAGGTCACCTCCACGGGCATCTGCGGATCGGACCTGCACCTCTACGAGGTGCTGGGCCCGTTCATGGACGCGGGCGACGTGATCGGGCACGAGCCCATGGGCATCGTGGAGGAGGTCGGCTCGGCCGTCACCCACATCAAGCCCGGCGACCGCGTGGTCATCCCCTTCATCATCGCCTGCGGGCACTGCTGGATGTGCGAGCGCGGGCTGCAGTCCCAGTGCGAGACCACTCAGGTCCGCTCCCAGGGCTCCGGCGCGGCCCTGCTGGGCTACTCCCGCCTCTACGGCTCCGTGCCCGGCGGCCAGGCCCAGTACTTGCGGGTCCCCCACGCCGACTACGGGCCCATCAAGGTCCCCCACACCGGCCCCGACGAGCAGTGGCTGTTCCTTTCCGACGTGGTCCCCACCGCGTGGCAGGGCGTGCAGTACGCGAACGTCCCCGCCGGCGGCACGCTCGCCGTGCTGGGCCTCGGCCCCATCGGCCAGCTGGCCTCCCGCATCGGCGTGCACCTGGGGTACCGGGTGATCGGCGTGGACCCGGTGGCCGAGCGTCGCCACATGGCCGCGCGTCATGGCGTCGAGGTCATGGACATGCAGGGCTGGGGCGGCCGCGAGGTCCCGGAGCTGCTGCGCGAGGCCACCGGCGGGCGCGGTCCGGACGGCGTGGTGGACGCCGTCGGCATGGAGGCCCACGGCTCCCCCGTGGCCAAGGCCGCGCACCAGGCCGTGGGGATCCTGCCCGGCCCTGTGGGCCGGGCGGCCATGAAGACCTCCGGTGTGGACCGCCTCAACGCCCTCCACACGGCCATCGAGGCCGTCCGCCGCGGCGGCACGGTGTCCCTCTCCGGCGTGTACGGGGGCATGCAGGACCCGATGCCCATGTTGACCATGTTCGACAAGCAGATCACCCTCACCGAGGGCCAGTGCAACGTGAAGCGCTGGATCGACGACCTGCTGCCGCTCGTGGACGACCCGTCCGACCCGCTCGGCGTGCTGGACCTCACCACCCACACGGCCGCGCTCGAGGACGCCCCCCGCATGTACGACATGTTCCAGAAGAAGGAGGACGGCTGCATCAAGGTGGTCCTGCAGCCGTGAGGATCGTCGTCCTCGGCGCGACGGGCAATGTGGGCACCGCCCTGCTCGAACGCCTCCACCGGGCCCCGGAGGTCACCCGCGTCGTCGGTGTGAGCCGCCGGGGCCCGGACAGGGCGGGGCCCCCCTACGACGGCGTGGAGTGGCACCGTCTCGACATCGCCGACCCCGCCTCCGCCCCTGAGCTGGAGGAGGTTCTGCGGGGCGCCGACGCCGTCGTCGACCTCGTGTGGGTGATCCGCCCCAACCGGGACCGCGCGCACCTGCGGGCCGTGAACGTGGTGGGGAACGAGCGGGTCTTCCGGGCCGCGGCCGCCGCGGGCGTCCCCCACCTCGTCTACGCGTCCTCGGTGGGCGCGTACGGACCGGGTCCGAAGCACGTCGCCGTCGACGAGTCGCACCCGACGACGGGCGTGCCGACCTCGCACTACGCCGCCCAGAAGGCGGAAGTTGAGACGGTCCTCGACCGCGTGCAGGCAGAGAACCCCCGGATGCTCGTGACCCGGCTGCGGCCAGGCCTCATTTTCCAGGCCGCCGCCGGTCCGGAGATCAAGGACTACTTCCTCGGGGACCTCGTCCCCGGCCGGCTGGTCGCCCGGCTGCGGACGCCGCTGCTTCCCTTCCCGGCGGGCCTGCGCTTCCAGGCGCTCACCGCGCAGGACGTGGCCGAGGCCTACTGGCAGGTCATCCTGCACCGGGCGGGCGGGGCCTTCAACGTCGCCGCCGAGCCCGTGCTTGACGCCCACACGATGGGGACCGTGCTCGGCGCGCGCCGCATCCTCGAGCTGCCCGTGGGCGTGTTCCGTGCCCTCGCGGCCGCGACCTACAGCGCCCGGCTGCAGCCGACCGATCCGGGATGGATCGACATGGCCGCCGCCGTGCCGGTCATGGACACCTCCGCCCTGCGCCGGGCCACCGACTGGCGGCCCACCACGGACGCGCGGGAGGCCGTCCGCCTCGTCCTGGACCACCTCGACGGGCGGGAGGGGCTCGGCAACGCCGGGCACCGTTCCCACTCCCCCGCGGAGTGAGCGCGATGGGGATCACGCGACGTCTCGTGCTGTCCGGTCTGCTCGCCACCGCGGGCCTCGGCCTCACCGGCTGCACCTCCTCCGGCTACCCGGCCGACCCGGAGGGCACCCTCGACCGCATCACGGGCGGCGTCCTCCGCGCCGGCGCGGCCCACCACCCGCCCTACGTCGACATCACCGGAGCGGAGCCCACGGGCTCCGAGGCGGACCTCGTGCGCCGCTTCGCAAAGTCGCGCGGCGCGACAGTCGAGTGGACGCCCTCCGGCGAGGAGGCGCTCATGACGGCCCTCGAGAAGGGCGACCTGGACATCGCCGTCGGCGGCTTCACGGAGAGGTCCCCGTGGACCACCCACGCGAGCCTCACCCGACCCTACGCCGAGGTCACCGGGCCAGACGGAGAGGACGCGAAGCTCGTGATGGCGGTCCCGCTCGGGGAGAACCAGATGCTCGGGGCCCTGGAGAGGTTCCTCGACGAGCAGCCGCAGGAGGACCGAGGATGAGCCGCACCGACTCCCCCGCCGGGCGCCGATTCGGACGCACCGAGCTGCCCCCCGAGATCCAGCGCGCGGCCCATCAGGCCGTGGTCCTCGAATGGCTGACCCTCGCCTCGCTCTCGGTCACCATCGGCCTCGTGGTGCTCGTCATGGGATCCTCGCAGGCGATGAAGGCGGCCTGGATCGAGGACCTGCTCTCCCTCGTCCCGCCGATCGCCTTCCTCATCGCGCTGCGCGTCTCGCGTCGGCGTCCGCGGCGGGAGCGGCCTTACGGCGACCACCGCTCCGTGGGCGTGGGCCATCTCGTGGCCGCCGTCGCCCTGACCGCCATGGGCCTGATTCTCATCGTGGACTCCGCGATGACCCTGATCACCGGCGAGCACCCGGCGATCGGCACCCTGCAGCTCTTCGGCCACACCGTGTGGCAGGGGTGGCTCATGATGGTCGTGATGGCCCTGTCCATCCCGGCGCCCGTGATCCTCGGCCACAAGAAGCTCAAGCTCGCCGAGCAGCTCCACGACCGCGTGCTCTACGCCGACGCGGACATGAACAAGGCCGACTGGCAGACGGGCGTGGCCACCATCGTCGGCGTGGCCGGCGTGGGGCTCGGCCTGTGGTGGTTCGACTCGGCGGCCGCGATCTTCGTGGCGGTCAGCATCCTCAAGGACGGCTGGTCCAACCTCAGCCAGGCGATCGGCGTCCTCGCCGACCGGCGCGCCACCGAGATCGAGGGAAAGAAGCCGCACCCGCTCATCGACCACGCCGAGCGGGTGGCCTGGGCGCAGCCCTGGGTCCGCCACGCCGGCGCCCGCGTCCGGGACGAGGGCCACGTGTTCCACGTCGAGATGTTCGTGGTGCCCCAGCACGGGGCCGACGTCACCGTTGGCCGCTGCGCGGACTTGCGCGAGCAGATCGAGGAGCTGGACTGGAAGCTCGAGGACGTCCTGGTGATCCCGGTGGCCGAGCTGCCGGAGGAGGTCCACGGCGGCCGCTCCGGGGACGAGCAGTCCAAGGGCAGCGAGTAGGGGCGGGCCTCAGCCCAGGAAGCGGCGGAGCAGGGTCTCGTCGGTGACGCGCTGGACCTCGGCCAGGTACTCCCGGGTCTGCTCCAGCAGGCCCCGCGCCTCCTCGGCGTCGAGCCCCGGCACGTGGGGGGCCAGGCGCTCCAGGATGCGCCACATCTCGGACTGGCCCTGCAGGGCGCCGGTCAGCACGTCCAGCTCCACCTGCGTCCACCCCGAGCCCTTCGCGCGCACGGCGTTGACGGGGTTCAGCCGCCCGCCCGCGGCCGCCACGGCCCCGGCGGCCCGGTCCCGCACGGGCGTGCGGAAGCCGAGGCGGGCGATGATCTCCTCGAGCCGCTCCTGGCTGGCCTCGACGCCGTCTGCCAGGCGGGCGAGCACCGCGTGCTGGGGCGTGCCCTCCCAGGTGTCGGCGGCGGCCCGGAACGCGGGCACGCCCGGGCGGGACCCGAGCAGGTGCTGGTTGAGGTAGTCCTCCAGCATCTCCCGGTCGAGGGCGGAGGGCTGGGGGGCCGCGGCGGGCTGGGGGGCGGAGGGGTCGGAAGTCAGGGGGGTCTCGGACATGCCCTCGTGTCTACGGCAGATCCCGCTCCGTCATCAAGGGGTCAGACGCTCACCGTGGCCACCGGCTGGCCCGGATCCGCCCCGAACGCCAGGTCGGAGGGGGCGACGCCGTCGCGCACGAGACGGGCGCCGAGGGCTGCGACCATGGCGCCGTTGTCCGTGCAGAGGTTCACCGGCGGGACCGTGAGCTCGATCCCGGCGGAGCGGCAGCGGTCGGCCAGCAGCGCGCGCAGGCGGGAGTTGGCCGCCACGCCGCCGCCCAGCAGGAGGTGGGTGAGCCCGTGCTCGCGGCACGCGCGCACGGCCTTGGCCGTGATCACGTCGGCCACGGCCTCCTGGAAGGACGCGGCGATGTCCGCCCGGGGCACCTCGAGGCCGCGGGCCTCGAACTGCTCCACGGCGCGGGAGACGGCGGTCTTCAGGCCGGAGAACGACCAGTCGTGGCGGTGCGCGCCGGGCTCCTCCGCCGAGCCGACGAACTTGCCCGCCGTGAGCCCGCGCGGGAAGCGGAAGGCCTTCGGATCGCCCTCGGCGGCCATCCGGTCGATGACGGGGCCGCCCGGGTAGCCGGCGCCGATGAGGCGGGCGACCTTGTCGTAGGCCTCACCGGCGGCGTCGTCGATCGTGGAGCCGAGCAGGGTGACGTCCGCGCTGATGCGGTCCACGCGGAGGATCTCCGTGTGCCCGCCGGAGACGAGCAGGGCGCCGAGATCGGCGGGGAGGTCGTCCCACGCGGTCGGGCGCACGCCGTCCAGCATGCCGACGCCCACGTGGGCCACGAGGTGGTTGATCCCGTAGAGGGGCTTGCCCAGGGCGGCCGCGAGGGCCTTGGCTCCCGACACGCCCACCATGAGCGCGCCGGCCAGGCCCGGCCCGGACGTCACGGCGATCGCGTCGAGGTCCTCGAGGGTGACGTCCGCGGCCTCGAGGGCCCGGCGCACCGTCGGAACGAGGGCCTCGAGGTGGGCGCGCGCCGCGATCTCGGGGATGACACCGCCGAAGCGCACGTGCTCCTCGACGGAGGACGCGACCTCGTGGGCGAGCAGGGTCGTGCCGCGCACGATCCCGACGCCGGTCTCGTCGCACGAGGACTCGATGCCGAGGACGAGGGGGGCGGCGGTGGCGGTGGGCATGGGCTCCATTCTAGGGACGCGCCCGGCTCACAGCTCCTTCAGCATCACGACGGCGTCCTCGCCGCCCGGGTAGTAGCGGCGCCGCACGCGGACGTCGGCGAAGCCATGACGCGTGTAGAGGCGGCGGGCGGGGTCGTTGGACGCGCGCACCTCGAGCATGAGGCCGCGGGCGCCGCGCGCCGCGGCCTCGGCGACCATCCACCGCAGCTGCGCGCCGCCGATCCCACGTCCCTGGGCCGAGGCCACGGTGCCGATCGTCTGCACGTCGGCGACGTCTCCGGCCACCATGATCCCGCCGTAGCCGACGATGTCCCCCGGGTGCTCGCCGGCGTCGACGTCCGCGGTCTCGTCGCGCACGACCACGCGGTAGTCGCGGGTCGCGGGGCGCCCGTGCGCGTCCGCGCCGCCGGCCGGTCCCACCTGGGCGAGCTCCTCCTCATAGAAGCGGGCCGGCCACGCGTCGAGGGGGAAGAGCGCGTGCTCGTGCATCAGCACCTCGGGGATGTCCCACACGGTCATGGGCCGCAGCAGGAGGCCGGTCGGGAGGTCCACGCCGGCGCCCGCGGGCGCGGCGGCGTCGTCGTGCGCCGCCATCAGGCCCCCGCGCGCTTGCGAGGGGCGGGCACCTTGGCGTCCGACTCGCGCAGGTAGAGCGGGACGGGCGGCAGCAGGCCGCGCCCGCGCCGCAGGGCCAGCTCCGCGACGGCGCCGAGGCCCTCCGCGTCCGGCACGGCGGCGGTCCACCCGTCCACGCCCGCGAGCGCCTCCGGGTAGAGGCCGGCGCCGGCGCCGTAGGCGGGCAGCGGGGTGACCTCGGCGGGCGGCGTGACGAACGGGCCGTGCAGGAGGGTCGGCTGGCCGCCCACCTGCACGTAGTGCGCCCAGTAGACCTCGCGCCGGCGCGCGTCGGTGGCGACGACGAACTCCTCGGCGCCCCGGCGGAAGGCGTCGACGCCGGCGCGGTGGGCGAGCGCGTCGAGGCTGCGCACGCCGTGCACGGGCACGTCCCACGCGAAGCCGAGCATGGCCGCCGTCGCGAGGCCGGCGCGCAGGCCCGTGAAGGGCCCCGGGCCCACGCCGACGGCGATCCCGTCCAGGTCCGTTCCGCGCACGCCGGCCTCGGCGAGGACACGGGTGACGGCGGGGGCGAGCACCTCGGCGTGCGTCGTGGTGCGCTCCGTGGCCCAGGCCGCGCGGACCTCCCCGTCGGCGAGCACGGCCACGGAGGCGGCGGCGGACGAGTCCAGGGCGAGGAGCAGCGGCATGCCCGCCAGTCTACGGAAGGCGCACCCCGCGCCACCGCGGCCCGTAGCCGGTCACGACGGCGGTGCGCACTTCTTCGGCCGACTCGCCCTCCTCGTCGGAGAAGTCGGTGACGATCACGGCAGGCCGGCCGTCCGACGTCGGGCCGGCCGACTCCCCGCCGCGGGCGCGGACGATCTCCACGTCGAGCCACGAGGCGTCCGGGTCCTCGGGGAACCCCGCGAGCGACTCCGCGAGCCCGCGGCCCCACTCCACCACCGTGACGGAGCGGTCGAGGCTCTCCTCGAGGTCGAGGTCGGTCAGCTCCGCCCCGGAGCGCAGGCGGTAGGCGTCCACGTGCACGAGGTCCGGCCCGTCGGCGGGTCCCGGGTGGATGCGGGCGAGCACGAACGTGGGCGAGATGACGCCCTCGCGCACGCCGAGGCCCTCCCCGAGCCCCTGCGTCAGCGTCGTCTTCCCGGCGCCGAGGTCGCCCGTGAGGATGACGACGTCGCCGGGGCCGAGCACCCGCGCCAGGGCGCGCCCGACGGCGCGGGTGCCGACGGCCCCGTCGAGCTCGACGGCGGTGGTGAGCGTGGGCGCAGGCAGGGTGGTCATGCGCGGGCCTCCCCCGTCGTCGCCGCGGCGTCCCCGGCGCTCGCCTCGAGCCCGTGGTCCGAGTCCACGTGCTCGCGCGGCACGCGGCTCCCGATGCGGGTGACGAGCTCGTAGTTGATGGTTCCCGCGGCCTCGGCCCAGGCGTCCGCGGGGATGCCCGACGTCGGGCCGAACAGCTCGACGGGGTCGCCCACGCGCTCCGCGGCGTCCGGGCCGAGGTCCACCACGAACTGGTCCATCGCGATGCGTCCGGCCACGGTGAGCCGGCGTCCGGCGACGTCGAGGGGGGCGTCCTCCGCCACGCGCGGGACGCCGTCGGCGTAGCCCAGCGGCACGAGGCCGAGCACGGTGGGCGCGGCGGTGCGGTGCCGGTAGCCGTAGGACACGCCCTGGCCGGCGGGTGCCGCCTTGACGCTCGCGAGCGACGTCCGCAGCGACATCGCGGGGCGCAGCCCGAACTCCGGCGCGGGGCGATCCGGGAAAGGGCTGAGGCCGTAGAGGCCGAGGCCCACGCGGACCATGTCCAGGTGCACGTCCGGGCGGGTGAGCGTGGCGGGCGTGTTGGCGATGTGGCGGACGGAGGGCGTCAGGCCCGCCTCCCGCAGGACCCGGACACCCGCCTCGAACGCCGCGAGCTGCGCGTCGGTCTCCGCGGCGCGCTCGGGCTCGTCTGCGACCGCGAGGTGGGAGAAGACGCCCTCGACCCGCAGCACGCCCTCGGCCTCGAGCGCCGCGGCGCGCGCGGCGAGGTCCGGCAGCGCGGCGGGCGGGCAGCCGTTGCGCCCCAGGCCGGTGTCCAGCTTGAGGTGGACCGTGGCGGGACGTCCGGCGGCGCGGGCCGCGTCGGCGACGGGCTCGATCTCCCACCCCGAGACGCCGAGGGCGACGTCGGCCGCGAGCGCCTGAGCGAACGGGGTGTCCCGCGTGTGCAGCCACGCCAGGACCGGGGCGTCGACGCCGGCGGCCCGCAGGCTGAGCGCCTCGGTCACGTGCGCGACGCCCAGGCGGTCGGCACCGGCCGCGAGCGCGGCGCGGGCCACGGGGACGGCGCCGTGGCCGTAGGCGTCCGCCTTGACGACGGCCATGAGCGCGGGGGCCGTGCCGTCGGGACGGCGGGTGCGCTCCTTCAGCGTCCGCACGTTGTGGCGGACGGCGGCGAGGTCGATGCGGGCGCGGCGTTCGAGGGGGTGGTCGGTCACGGATCCCATTCAATCAGCCCGGGTTCCGCGTGCCTCGCCCCACCACATCCGCGCCACCGTCCCCCCGACCGCGGCCGGCAGGGTCCCGGCGGTCATGCGGCCCGCACGGGCCTGGTCGGCGCCGGCGCGGGCGTGCAGCCACGCGGCCGCGGCGGCGAGGGACGCGAGGGTCGGGACGTGCTCGACCTCCCCGGCCCCGCACGTCGCGCCCTCCTCCTCGGCCGCGCGGGCCCGGCGCGCCGCATCGGCGGCCAGCACCGCGCCGAGCACGCCGGAGAGGACGTCTCCCGTCCCGCCGACCCCGAGCTCGGGGCCGCCCTCGCCCATGAGCCACGCCTCGCCGTCGGGCGCCACGACGAGCGTGCGCGGCCCCTTCAGCAGCACGGCGGCGCCGTGGGCGGCGGACCACGCCCGTAGGCGGGCGAGCTCGTCCGGGGCGTGGCCGGCGCCGTCGGCCCCCGGCACGGGGATCCGCTCGGTGAGGCGCGCCCACTCCCCCGCGTGCGGCGTGAGGACCACGCGGGCCCCGGCGTCGCGCAGGGCGGCGAGGTCCTCCGCTGTCACGAGGGTGAGGGCGGAGGCGTCCACCACGAGCGCCGCCCGCGGGTTCGCCAGGACGGCGTCGCGCACCCGGATGAAGCGCTCCCGCGCGTCGTCCTCGGTGTCCAGCCCGGGCCCGACGACCCAGGCGTCCGTGCGCTCCGGCGCGGGCCCCTCCGCCGAGACGAGCGCCTCCGGGTGCGCCGCGATGACCGCGGACCGCGTCGTCGCGGGGCCGGCGTGGTGCGCCAGCCCGGCGCCCGCCTCGAGCGCCCCGGAGGTGCCGAGCACGGCCGCGCCCGGGTACCGCGCGGAGCCCGCCACCACCCCGACGACGCCGCGCGTGTACTTGTGGCCGTCCGCCGCGGGGGCGGGGTGCAGCCGGGCCGCCGTCGGGCCGTCCATGACGCGCAGCCGGGCCGCCGGCGCGCTCGGCAAGTGGGGCCCGAGGCCGATGTCCAGGAGGCGGACGTCCCCGGCGAGGTCCGCTCCGTCGCCGAGCAGCAGGCCCGTCTTGAGCGCGCCGAAGGTGACGGTGACCTCCGCGCGCACGCCCCCGCCGCGCACCTCGCCCGTGTCCGCGTTCACGCCGGAGGGGACGTCGCACGCCACCACGGCGGCGCCCGCGGGCAGGCAGCGCGCCGCGTCCGGCACGGCGAACTCCCCCCGGAATCCGGTCCCGAGCATCCCATCCACCACGACGTCGGCCCGGGCCGGCACCACGTCCGCGGCCGTGCCGCCGGCCGCGCGCAGGGCAGCCCAGCCCTCGGCGTGCCAGCGGGGCGCGCCGTGCTCGTCCCGCGCGATCGGCACGGCGACGGCCGCCACCCCGCGGCGGCGCAGGAGGGCCAGGGCCCACAGCGCGTCGCCGCCGTTGTTGCCCGTGCCCACGAGCGCGGCGACGGTCGCGCCGGCCACCGGGCCGCGCCCGCGCAGGACCCGGAGCACGTGCTGGGCGAGCCCCCAGGCGGCGCAGCGCATGAGCGCGGCGCCCTGGCCGGCGGCCAGGAGGGGCTCCTCGGCGGCGCGCACGGCGGAGCCGGTGACGGCGAACGGGGTCGGGGATGCGGTCACGGGGTGTCCTCCTCCGCTCGCCGCTCGGCCACGACGTAGGCGGCGGCGACGTCGCCGTCGTGACTGAGCGAGAGGTGCCAGTGGGTGATGCCGAGGGCTCGGGCCTGCGCCTCGACCGTGCCGGTCAGCCGCACCTCGGGGCGGCCGTCGCCGTGCTCGGGGCGAGGGATCCAGCAGTGGTGCCACATCATGCCGGGCGGGGCGCCCATCGCCTTGGCGATGGCCTCCTTCGCGGCGAACCGCGCGGCGAGCGAGCGCAGCGGGAGGTCCCGCTCGTCCACGGTGAAGAGACGCTCCCGCAGGGCGGGCGCCCGCTCCAGCTGCGCGCGGAACCGCGGCACGTCCACCACGTCCACGCCGACGCCGACGATCACGCCGACGTCTCCGCGAGCGTGACGCCGACCGGCCGGACGCCAGCCGTGCGCACGGCGGCCTCGACGGGCATGCCCAGGGCTCGCTTGGCGAGGTCGAGCGGCCAGCGCACCACGCCGGGCAGCTCGTCGCCGCAGCCGGGCGTGAGGCCCGCCTTCCCGTACGCGAGGACCGCGTAGGCCGCCTGTCGTGCGCGGACGCCGTCGTCGTATCCGGCGTCGAACTCGTACATGGACACCGTGCCCTCCTCCTCCGGCCAGCACCGCTGCGCGAGCAGGCGGGCGCGTTCGAGGTGTTCGCCGAAGGTGAGCACCCCCAGGTCCTGCAGGCCGAGGGCCCGCATGCGCTCGCCCGCGTACATGACCTCCCCCTGGGTGGTCACCGGATCCGGGGAGAAGCACTCCACGGTGACGCCGTGCAGGCGGGGGTCGGCCTTCGCCGGCTCTCCGCACAGCTTCTCATGGCCGTCCGGCCCGAGGTGCGCGGAGACGAACACGCGGTCGGCCACGCCCGCGCCGAGCAGGTCGAGCGCCGCGTCGTAGACCGCCGGCTGGCTGTAGAGCACGAGCAGCGCGTCCACGTGCTCAGGGTTCTCCGCGTGGGGCTCGAGCGTCTGGCGGGCGGCCCATGCCGCGCCGTACGCGAGGGCCGCGATCGCCAGGACCGCGAGCGCCGCGAGCATCCACCGCGGGGCCCGGGGCCCCGCACGCCGCGGGCGCGCCGGGACGCGCCCCTCGGCCGGGCGGCTCACGCCGAGGCGTCCTCGGGGGTCTGGCGCAGGATCATGGTGGAGCGCGGCGGCAGCTCGACCACCTCGCCGGCGCGCACGATCGGATGGGTGCCCTGGGGCGCCACGTGCGAGGACGTGTCCAGGACGATCTCCCAGGCCGCGGGGAACGTGGGGCCGGGCAGGGTGTACGGCACCGGCTCCCACCACGCGTTCATCAGCACGTAGAAGTCCCGGTAGGGCTCCTCCTCCCCGTCTCGGCGCGGCAGCGCATGGCCGTTGAGGTAGAACCCGATCGAGCGGGCCTCGATGCCCCAGTCGTCCTCCGTCTTGGGCGAGGCGTCCGGCTCGAGCCACACGATGTCCGGCAGGGGCGCGTCCACGTCGCGGGCGGCGGGGCGGCCGTCGAAGTGCTGGCGCCGGCGGAACACCGCGTGCTCACAGCGCAGCCGGATGAGCGTGCGCGTGAACTCCACGAGGTTCGCGTCCACCGTGGACCAGTCGATCCAGGCGATCTCGTTGTCCTGGCAGTAGGCGTTGTTGTTGCCGCCCTGCGTCCGGCCGAGCTCGTCGCCGTGGCTGATCATCGGCACGCCCTGGCTGAGCAGGAGCGTGGCGAGGAAGTTGCGCTGCTGCCGGGCACGGAGGGTGAGGACCTCCGGATCGTCCGTCTGCCCCTCGACGCCACAGTTCCAGGAGCGGTTGTGCGAGTCGCCGTCCTTGTTGTCCTCGCCGTTGGCGGCGTTGTGCTTCTCGTTGTAGGAGACGAGGTCGCGCAGGGTGAAGCCGTCGTGCGCGGTGACGAAGTTCACGGACGCGCCGGGGCTGCGGCCGTCGCCCTCGTACAGGTCCGCTGAGCCGGTGAGGCGGGTGGCGAACTCGCCGAGGGTGCCCGGCTCACCGCGCCAGAAGTCGCGCACCGTGTCCCGGTACATGCCGTTCCACTCGCTCCAGATGCCGGGGAAGTTGCCCACCTGGTAGCCGCCCCACCCCACGTCCCAGGGCTCGGCGATGAGCTTGACCATGCGCAGCACCGGGTCCTGGCGCACCACGTCGAAGAAGCCGGAGAACATGTCCGGGCCCTTCTCCCCCTCCACGCGTGTGAGGGTGGTGGCGAGGTCGAACCGGAAGCCGTCCACGTGCATCTCGGTCACCCAGTACCGCAGCGAGTCCATGACGAGCTGGAGGGCCTTGGGGCTGGAGAGGTCCACCGAGTTCCCCGTGCCCGTGTAGTCCATGTAGTGGCGCTCGTCGCCCTCCACGAGGTGGTAGTACCCGGCGTTGTCGAAGCCGCGCAGGGAGAGCATGGGGCCCTTGTCGTTGCCCTCGGCGGTGTGGTTGTAGACCACGTCCAGGATGACCTCGAGGCCGGCCGCGTGGAGGTCCTTGACCATCTGCTTGAACTCGCGCACCTGGCCGCCGAGGTCGTCCGCCGCCGCGTAGGCGGCGTGCGGGGCGAAGAACCCGATCGTGTTATAGCCCCAGTAGTTGTCCAGCCCCTTCTCCTGGAGCGTCGCGTCGTTGACGAACTGGTGCACCGGCATGAGCTCGACCGCGGTCACGCCCAGGTGCGTCAGGTGCCCGACCACGGCGGGGTGGGCCATGCCGGCGTAGGTGCCGCGCAGCTCCTCCGGCACGTCCGGGTGCAGCCGGCTCATGCCCTTCACGTGCGTCTCGTAGACCACGGTGTCCGTGAGCTCGGTGTGCGGCGGGGCGTCCTCGCCCCAGTCGAAGTCGTCGGCCACCACCACGCCGAGCATGGTCGAACCCAGGTTGTCGGTGGTGTCCATGCGGTCCGGCTCGTCGAAGTCGTACGAGTGGTGCTGCTGGCCCCACGCGTACTCGCCCGTGAAGGCGCGCGCGTAGGGGTCCACCAGGACCTTGGCGGGGTTGTGCCACAGCCCGCGGGCAGGCTCCCAGGGACCGCGCACCCGGTACCCGTAGCGCTGGCCCGGGCCGACGTCGGCCACGTGCACGTGCCATGTGGTGTCGTGGCGCTCCTCGATCGGGATGCGCTCCTCCGTGCCGTCCTCCCCCACGAGGCACAGCTCCACGGCCTCGACCTCCCGGCCGACGGCGATGGCGAAGTTGGTGCCGGTGTCGTCCACCGTGGCCCCGAGGGGGTACGGCTGGCCGATGTCCACTGTGCGCATGTCTCTCCGAGGTCAGGCAGGGCGCGCCGGAGCCGACGCGCATCGTCAGCGAGTCTACTGGGCGGTCCGCAGACCCTCGCGGTGGCGAAGGTCTGCCCCGCCGCCGGGTCCGGACGGCGGACGGCCCCGGCGCACCCTCCCGTGGGGGTGCGCCAGGACCGGGCGGGCTGCCCGCCGGTGCGTCAGCCGATGCGCAGGCGTCCGGCGGCGGCGCCGTGGGCGGCACGGGCCTGGGCCTCGGCGTCGACGCCCCGGGGCAGGGCGAAGGCGGCGCGCAGGACGGCCGTCTGGCGTTCCCACACCTGGGCGGCTCCCTCCGCCCAGTACGGGCGGCCGACGAACGTGAACGCCATCGCGCGCGAGCCGTCGCGGCTGGCCAGGGCGAGGGACGCGGAGCCGAACCCGCCGCCGTCGTGCCCGTACAGCGTGCCGCCGGGCACCGCCGGGTCCGGCATCTGGAAGATCCCGTACCCGTAGCCGTACGGGGCGGCCGCTCCGACGGGGGTGATCATGGCGTCCACCGACGACTGGCTGACGAGGCGGCCCTGCAGGAGCGCCTGGTAGAAGCGGACGACGTCGCCCGCCGTCGCGATGACCGCGGCCGCTCCCGCGAAGACCGACTGGTCGATGACCTCGAGGCGCATCGTCTCGGCGGGACGCACCGCGGCGTCCTCCATCTCGGCGCCGCGCACGAGCGTGCCCTCCTCGAGGCGGGCGCGGTGCATGCCCGCGGGGCGGAACACGCGCTCGCGGATCAGGCGGGAGAGCGGGCGGCCCGTGACGGCCTCCACCATCAGCTGTGCCACCACGTACCCGGTGTTGGAATAGCCCCAGTCGGTCCCGGGCTCGAACCACCAGCCGTCCTGCTTCGCCAGCTCCACGAGCTCCAGCGTCGTGTAGGGGCGGGAGACGACGTCGCGGACGTGCGTGAGCGGCAGGTCCCACAGGCCCAGGTGCTCCATGATCACCCAGACGGCATCCGGCATGCCCGAGGTGTGGTTGAGCAGCTGGCCCAGGGTGACCTCCTCGCGGCCCGGCCACAGGCCGGGGAGGACCTCCCCGATCGTGGAGTCGAGGCGCAGGGTGCCGCGCTCGATCTCCTGGAACGCGAGTGTCGCGGTCATGGCCTTGGTGACGCTGGCGACGCGGGCGACCGACTGGGGGCGGGCCGGCGCCGGGGTGGTCGCGGAGCGCCGACCGGCGGCGAGCTCGAGGCGGCCGGCCGGGGAGGCCACGGCGCACACGGCGCCGACGACGGGCCACGCGACCAGGGCGTCCAGCGAGCGCTGGAGGATGTCGGCGTCCGCCCCGGCGGTCCGGGGCGCGGCGAGGGCAGACTCGGCCAGCGCGGCGGGAAGGGCGAGGCCGGCCAGGCCGGCGGCGAGCCCCTGCGTGACGGTGCGGCGGGACGGATGCATGGGTGGGCCTCCTCGGGGTCGGGGTCACCGATGTGTGACCGAGATCACCCTAGCGGCTCGTGCGCCGCGGCGCCCTCCACGACGGCGGCGGGGGGGGGGGTCCCCGGGGGAGACCCGGCCCGCCGCTGCGCGCCTGACGGCGCGGAAGGTCACTCCACCGTGACGGACTTCGCCAGGTTGCGCGGCTGGTCCACGTCGTAGCCCTTCGCCGAGGCGAGCTCGAGCGCGAAGATCTGCAGCGGGACGGTGGTGAGCAGCGGCATGAGCATGGGCTGCGTCTCCGGGACCTCGAAGACGACCTCGGCCTGCGAGCGCACCGCGGCGTCGCCCCGCTCGGCCACCGCGAAGGTGCGGGCCCCGCGGGCGCGGACCTCCTGGATGTTGGAGACCACCTTGGCGTGCAGGGAGTGGCGGTCCATCGGGGAGGGCATGACCACGAACACCGGCTGGCCCTCGTCGATCAGCGCGATCGGCCCGTGCTTGAGCTCGCCGGCGGCGAAGCCCTCCGCGTGGATGTACGCGAGCTCCTTGAGCTTCAACGCGCCCTCCATGGCCACGGGGTAGCCGACGTTGCGTCCGAGGAACAGCACGGAGGTGGCGTCCGCCATCGAGCGGGCGAGCTCCTTGACCTGGTCCGCGTTCTCGAGGATCTCGCCGATCTTCGCGGGGATGTCGGCGAGGTCCGCCATGATGTCGCTGATCTGGCCGCTGAAGAGCTTCTTGTTCAGCTGCGCGAGGTAGAGGCCGAGGAGGTAGGCCGCCGTGATCTGGGCGAGGAACGCCTTCGTGGAGGCCACGGCGATCTCGGGGCCGGCGTGCGTGTACAGCACGGCGTCGGACTCGCGCGGGATGGTGGAGCCGTTGGTGTTGCAGATGGACACCGTGCGGGCGCCCTGCTCCTTCGCGTACCGGACGGCCATGAGCGTGTCCATGGTCTCGCCGGACTGGGAGATGGAGACCACGAGCGTGCCGTCGTCGATGATGGGGTCCCGGTAGCGGAACTCGTGGGAGAGCTCCACCTCCACCGGGATGCGGCACCAGTGCTCGATCGCGTACTTGGCCACCATCCCGGCGTAGGCCGAGGTGCCGCACGCGAGCACGATGATCTTGGTGATGCTGCGCAGCTCCTCGGGCTCGATCCGCAGCTCGTCCAGCACGAGCGCGCCCGAGGCGTCCGTGCGGCCCAGCAGGGTGTCCTGCACGGCCTGCGGCTGGTCGTGGATCTCCTTCTCCATGAAGGTGGCGAAGCCGCCCTTCTCCGCGGCGGAGGCGTCCCAGTCCACGGAGAACGCCTTGCCCTGCGCGGGCGCGCCCGCGAAGTCGGTGATCTCGACGGCGTCGGCGGTGATGGTCACCACCTGGTCCTGCTCGAGCTCGATGGCGTTCCGCGTGAAGTCGATGAAGCCCGAGACGTCCGAGCCGAGGAAGTTCTCCCCCTCGCCCACGCCCACCACGAGCGGGGAGTTGCGGCGGGAGGCGACCACGCGGTCCGGGTGGTCCACGTGGACGGCCAGCAGGGTGAAGGCGCCCTCGAGGCGCTGGGAGGCCATCTGCATCGCGCGGGTCAGGTCCCCGGCGGCCCCGTTGCGGTAGATGTCGCCCAGCAGGTGGGCGGCCACCTCGGTGTCGGTCTCCGAGAGGAAGCTCACCCCCTTGGCCAGCAGCTCCTCGCGGAGCTCGGCGTAGTTCTCGATGATGCCGTTGTGGATCATGGCCAGACGGCCCTCGTCCGCGACGTGCGGGTGCGCGTTGACGTCCGTGGGGCCGCCGTGGGTGGCCCAGCGCGTATGGCCGATGCCCACCTGCGCCGCGGGCACCGGGTGCGCCTCGAGCTCGGCGGCCAGGTTGGCCAGCTTGCCCGCCTTCTTGCGGTGGTACAGCTCGCCGTCCGCCACGACGGCGACGCCGGCGGAGTCGTATCCGCGGTATTCGAGACGGCGCAGGCCCTCCATGAGGACCTCGAGGGCGCCGTGGTCCCGAGTGGTGGAGGGGTGGCCGATGTATCCGACGATTCCGCACATGCGGATGAGGATACCGGCCGCGGCCCCGGGCGCGCGCCGCCGCGCTCAGGACTCGCGGTAGCCGTGGGGGTTGGCCTCCTGCCAGGCCCACATGTCCCGGACCATCGCCTCGACACTGCGCCGGGCGCGCCAGCCGACCTCCCCGCCGATCGCGTCGACGGCCGCGCGGGACTCCCCGATGTCCCCCGCGCGGCGGCCCACGACCCGGTACGGGACGGCGCGGCCGGTGACGGCCTCGACGGCGCGGACCATCTCGAACACCGTGACGCCCTCCCCGCGCCCGATGTTCCAGACCTTCACGGCCGGCGCGTCCCGCGTGTGCTCCGTCATCCACTCGAGGGCGGCCACGTGGGCCTCGGCGAGGTCCATCACGTGGATGAAGTCGCGGATGGCGCTGCCGTCCCGCGTGGCGAAGTCCGCCCCGAACACCTGCAGCTCGGGACACTGCCCGGTGGCCACGCGCGCCACGAACGGCATGAGGTTGGCGGGCGTGCCCTGCGGATCCTCCCCCAGGCGGCCGGACGGGTGGGCGCCCACAGGGTTGAAGTAGCGCAGCACCGCCACGGAGAGCGCGGGCACGGACCCGTGGACGTCGCGCAGGACCTGCTCGGCCATCAGCTTGGAGTGGCCGTACGGGTTCACGGGCGCGGTGGGCGCGTCCTCGGCGACGGGCACGGGGGCGTCGTCGCCGTAGACCGTGGCGGAGGAGGAGAAGAGCAGGACACGCGCGCCGGCCTCGGCGGCCACGCGCGCGACCTGTGCGGTCCCGGCCACGTTGACGCTGTAGTAGGCGGCAGGCTCCCGCATCGACTCCGTCGGCGACTTCAGGCCCGCGAAGTGCACGACGCCGTCCGGCGCGTAGCGCACCACCGCGTCGGCGTAGTGCTCGGGACGGCAGACGTCGGCCTGGAGCAGGTCGAGGCGGGGGCCGCCGAGCTCGACGCCGCACACCTCGGCGGCCCGCTCGAGGGCTGCCCGGGACGAGCTGACGAGGCTGTCCAGCACCAGGACGTCATGGCCGGCGTCGAGCAGGGTGGTCACCGTGTGTGACCCGAGGTATCCGGCACCACCGGTCACGAGAACGCGCATGGGTCCGATCCTAGCGGCGGCGGGTCGGGGCCCGGGGGCGCGCCGCAGGGGGCCCGGGACGCGCCACGGAACGGCGGGCTCCGACCCGCCGCAGGGCGACCGTCATAATGGTGCGGTGACGGACACCGACGCGCTCCCCGCGAGCCCTGCCCTCCCGGCCCGGCCCCGCGAGCCCGCCCGGGCGGCCGACCACCACCGCTCTCCCTTCGTGGAGCTCGAGCGGCAGACCTGGTCCCGCCTCGCCGCGGAGATGGCCCAGCCCTTCGACCAGGCGGACGTGGAGCGGCTGCGCGGCATCGGCGACACCCTCTCCCTCACCGAGGTGGCCGAGGTGTACCTCCCCCTCTCCCGGCTCCTGGGCATCAACGTCGAGGCGTCCGGTGCGCTGCGCAGCGCGACCAATGCCTTCCTGGGCGAGCACACCGGCCGGACCCCCTACGTGATCGGCGTGGCGGGCTCGGTGGCCGTGGGCAAGTCGACCACCGCGCGCGTCCTCCAGGAGATGCTGCGCCGCTGGCCCACCACCCCCCGCGTGGAGCTCATCACCACGGACGGCTTCCTCCATCCGAACGCCGTCCTCGCCGAACGCGGGCTCATGAAGCGCAAGGGCTTCCCGGAGTCCTACGACCGGCGCGCTCTGCTCCGCTTCATGGCCGACGTGAAGTCCGGGGCGGAGGAGGTGCGTGCGCCCGTGTACTCGCACATGACCTACGACATCGTCCCCGGCGAGGAGCAGGCGGTGCACCGCCCGGACGTGCTGATCGTGGAGGGCCTGAACGTGCTCGCCCCGCCACGCACCCGCACCGACGGCACGGCCGGCCTCAGCGTCTCCGACTTCTTCGACTTCTCCGTGTACGTGGACGCCCGTGCCGACTGGATCCGCCGCTGGTACATCGAGCGCTTCATGGACCTGCGCTCGGGCGCCTTCCGCGATCCGCGCAGCTACTTCCACCGCTACGCCCACCTCTCCGACGCCGAGGCGCAGGCCACCGCGGAGCACATCTGGGACACCATCAACGGGCCCAACCTCCAGCAGAACGTGCATCCCACCCGGGGGCGGGCGCGACTCGTGCTCACCAAGAACGAGCGGCACGAGGTCACGCGGGTCCTGCTGCGCAAGGTCTGACGCCCGCCTCGTGGCCGGACCCTCGTCGCCCCGGCCCGGCCGAGCCCCGGGCACGGTCGGCGCCGGCCTCGAATGGCCATAGACTTGCCCCATGCTTCAAGGATTCAAGGAATTCATCCTCAAGGGAAACGTCATCGACCTCGCCGTGGCCGTCGTCATCGGCGCCGCCTTCAGCAAGGTGATCAACGCGGTCGTGGAGAACGTGCTCATGCCGTTCATCTCCGGGCTCGTGAAGGCGCCGGACTTCGACCAGTTCGGCGTCGTGATGCTCAATGGCAACGCCATCCAGTTCGGCGTCCTCCTCACCGCGATCGTCAACTTCCTGCTCATCGCCGCGGCGGTCTACTTCGTGATCATCCTGCCGATGAACGCCATGATCGAGCGCCGCAACCGGCGCCTCGGCATCACCCCGAAGGACGAGGAGGTGCCGGAGGACGTCGCCCTGCTCTCCGAGATCCGCGACCTGCTCGCCGCCCAGCGCGGCGGCGCCGCGGGCACCGTCACCGGCACCCCCACCGGGACCGACCCCCGCCTCTGAGCCTCCCGGCTCCCCGACCCCGACGGGCCCCGGACACCTCCCCAACGGAGGCGTCCGGGGCCCGTCCTGTCACGGGGCTCACCCGCCGGGGGCACGGGGCCGCCCCCTACGGTGCGGTGGCCGCGCCGCCGGTCTCCGCGTCCAGGCACGGCAGCCATTCGAGCGCCACGCCGCGGCCGCACACCGGGGCGTCCACGGCCGCGTAGGCCACACCCCACAGCAGCGCCAGCCCGGCCGTCAGTGCGCCGAGCAGCACCGCCCTGCCAGGCGGCTGGTCCGGGCGCACGGTTCAGGCGTGGAGCGCGAGCTCGCGCTGCACGACGGCGGCCAGGGACTCGGCCTCGCCGCGGGCGGTGTCCTCGTCCGGGGCCTCCACCATCACGCGCACCACCGGCTCCGTTCCGGACGGGCGCAGCAGCACCCGCCCCGTCTCCCCGAGGCGCGCCTCGGCCTCGGCCACGGCGGCCTGCACGGCCTCGTCCGTCCCGGCGCGGGCCTTGTCCACACCGCGCACGTTCACGAGCACCTGCGGGAGGCGCTGCATCACGCCGGCGAGCTCGGAGAGCGGGGTGCCGGTCTGGGCCACGCGGGAGGCGAGCTGCAGGCCGGTCAGCACGCCGTCGCCCGTGGTGGCGTGGTCCGCGAAGATCACGTGGCCGGACTGCTCGCCGCCCAGCGAGTAGTCCCCCAGCTTCATGCCGGCCAGGACGTAGCGGTCGCCGACCTGGGTCTCCACCAGCTGGACCCCCTCGCGGCCCATGGCCAGCTTGAGGCCGAGGTTGGACATGACGGTGACCACGAGGGTGTCGTCGCGCAGGGCGCCGCGGTCCTTCAGGGCCAGCGCCATGACGCCCATGATCTGGTCGCCGTCCACGACCTCGCCGTGCTCGTCCACCGCGAGGCAGCGGTCGGCGTCGCCGTCGTGGGCGATGCCCAGGTCCGCGCCGTGCTCCTTGACCGCCGCCTGGAGCATCTCCAGGTGCGTCGAGCCGCAGCCCTCGTTGATGTTCAGCCCGTCTGGGGAGGCGCCGATGACGACCACCTGCGCGCCGGCGGCGCGGAACGCCTCCGGTGAGCAGCCGGCGGCCGCGCCGTGGGCGCAGTCCAGCACCACGGTGAGGCCGTCCAGGCGGTGGGGCAGGGACTGGAGGAGGTGGAGGACATAGCGGTCCTCGGCGTCGGAGAAGACGCGCACGCGGCCCACGTCGGCACCCGTGGGGCGCAGCGGGTCGGCGCCCTCCAGGTGCTGGATGATCTCGTCCTCCTGCCCGTCGGTGAGCTTCTGGCCACCGCGGGCGAGGAACTTGATGCCGTTGTCCGGCGCGGGGTTGTGGGAGGCGGAGATCATCACGCCGAAGTCCGCGCCCAGGTCCGCCACGAGGAACGCGGCCGCCGGCGTGGGCAGCACGCCCGCGTCCCAGACGTCCACGCCGGACGAGGCGAGGCCGGCCACCACGGCCGCGCCGATGAACTGGCCGCTGATCCGCGGGTCCCGCGCGACGACGGCCACGGGCCGCCTGCCCGCCTCGAGGGCCTCGGCCCCGAGCACGGGGGCGGCCGCCTGGGCCAGCTGGAGGGACAGCTCCACAGTGAGGGTCTCGTTGGCCAGGCCACGGACGCCATCGGTTCCGAACAATCTCGACATGATCAGTGAGTCTACGAGCCTGAGTGGCCCGGAGCACCACCCCCGGGGTCTCGAGCGCGCCGCGCGGCCGGTACCATCGAGCCGGTGGGCCCGCGCCCGTGCGCCCGTCCGGCTCCCGGACGGGCGGCCTCGCGGCCCCCCGCCGCCCCGACACGAAGGACCCCTCCATGGCCGATCTCCCCGAGACCACCCCACGACGACGCTGGCCGCGCCGCGCCGTCCTGGGCGGCACCGGCATCGCGCTCGCCTCCGCCGCCGTCGCCTGCGGATCCGGCGACGAGGCCCCCGAGGCGTCCGCCTCCGCCGGCGGCGACGACCGCCCCCGCCTGCCCGCGCCGGAGATCCTCACGACGGACGACTGGGGCGCGGTCACGCCCGCCAACTACCTCCAGACCCTCTACGAGCGCCCCTCGTACCTCGTCATCCACCACACGACGACGCCGAACACCTCCGACGGGTCCCGCCAGGCCGCCATGGACCTCGCCCGCATGGTGCAGAAGGGCCACATCGCCCAGGGCTGGGGTGACTCCGGCCAGCAGTTCACGTTGTCCCGCGGCGGCTTCCCCATGGAGGCCCGGCACGGCTCCCGCCACGCCCTCGAGGGCGGGGAGACCTTCATGCTGGGCATCCACGCCCTCGGCTTCAACGCCTACGCCCTGGGCATCGAGTGCGAGGGCTTCTACATGGTGAATCCGCCGCCGCAGAGCCTCTACGCGGGGCTCGTGCGGCTCTCCGCCTACATCTGCCAGCAGTACGAGATGCCGCCCTCGCGCATCATCGGCCACCGCGACGTGGTGGCCACCAGCTGCTGCGGCGACGCGTTCTACGCGAAGCTCCCGATCCTGCGCGAGGACGTGCGCGCCTCCCTGGAGGCCGGCGAGTACCGCATCAGCGAGGGGTTCGGGGCGGAGAACCTCCTCGACGACGCCCACGTCAACGCGGAGTGGGTCAAGCGCAACCCCTGAGCATCCGCACCGCCGACGACGGCGCCCCACCCGAGCGGGCGGGGGCGCCGTCGTCATGCGGGGGCCTCGGCGGGCCGCCGTCGTCATGCGGGGGCCTCGGCGGGGCGCCGCGTCCCGGACGTGCTCAGCGCACGCGCGGGAAGGAGCCGCTGTCGTGGTCCTCGCCCATCTCGAACAGGTCCGTCGCGGGTGCGCAGATGAGCGGGTCCGGGGCGTGCACGATCCGCGCGTCCTTGTCCGGGTACGGGAGCGTGTGCAGCACGTGCCGGATGGCCTCGAGGCGCGCGCGCTTCTTGTCGTTGGACTTCACCACGGTCCACGGCGCGTCGGCCGTGTGCGTGTAGAAGAACATGGCCTCCTTGGCGTTCGTGTAGTCGTCCCACTTGTCGAGGGAGGCCATGTCGGTGGGCGAGAGCTTCCAGCGGCGGACGGGATCGGTCTCGCGGGAGGCGAAGCGGTTGAGCTGCTCGCGCTGGGAGACGGAGAACCAGAACTTCACGAGGTGGATGCCGGAGTTGACCAGCATGCGCTCGAGCTCCGGGGTCTCCCGCATGAACTCGAGGTACTGCGGCGGCGTGCAGTAGCCCATGACGCGCTCGACGCCGGCCCGGTTGTACCAGGACCGGTCGAACATCACGATCTCCCCGCCGGAGGGCAGGTGCTGGATGTAGCGCTGGAAGTACCACTGCGAGGCCTCGGCCTCGGTGGGCTTCTCGAGGGCCACGGTGCGGGCGCCGCGCGGGTTGAGGTGCTCGTTGAAGCGCTTGATCGCGCCGCCCTTGCCGGCCGCGTCGCGCCCCTCGAAGATGATCAGGACCTTCTGGCCCGTCTCCTTGACCCACAGCTGCATCTTCAGCAGCTCGATCTGGAGCTCGCGCTTGCGGCGCTCGTAGAGGCGTCGGCTGATCTTCGTCTCGTAGGGGTAGCCCTCGCGCCACGCGAGCGGGTCCGGGGTCGGCAGGGCCTTGTCCCCGCGCAGCTTGCGGCCGAGCTCGTGGATCTCGTCGACCTCCGCGGCGTAGTCGTGGGTCACGGCGAACGGGAGATCGGAATCCCCCGCCTCCAGCACGTGGACGGGGGTGCTCTCCGGCGACGCCGGCGCGTCGGTCTGCGCCTGGCCCTGGGCCTCCTGGGGGGCGTCCTCCGGGCGGTGGGATGAATCTGCCATGGCGGATCTCCTCGTGGCTCTCACACGTCTCGCGCCACCGGCGGGAGCCCTCACGCCCCGGGCGAGCCCCCGCCGCACTGCGGGGACCCTCACAGTCTAGGCGCCGGACGCGGCAGACCCCGCGCCACCGGGGAACGGTGACACGGGGTCTGCGGGGCGGATCCGCTCGGCCGGAGCCGAGGCGCGGATCAGCGCTTCGAGAACTGCGAGGCCTTGCGGGCCTTCTTGAGGCCGGCCTTCTTGCGCTCGATGACGCGGGCGTCACGGGTGAGGAAGCCGGCCTTCTTGAGGGCGGCGCGGTTGTGCTCGCGGTCGATCTCGTTCAGGGCGCGGGAGATGCCCAGGCGCAGCGCACCGGCCTGGCCGGAGGGGCCGCCGCCGTGGATGCGGGCGATCACGTCGTACGCGCCGGCGAGCTCCAGCAGCGTGAAGGGGTCGTTGACCTCCTGCTGGTGCAGCTTGTTGGGGAAGTAGTTCTCCAGGGTGCGGCCGTTCACGGTCCACTGGCCGGAGCCGGGGATGAGGCGGACGCGCGCCACGGCCTCCTTGCGGCGGCCGACGGCTGCACCGGGGACGGTCAGGGCGGGACGCTCGGACACGGCGGCCTCGTCGGTGGAGGCGGTGGCGGACGACTCGGAGGTGTAGCTGGTCAGCTCCACGTCCTCATGCTCATTGATGCTCATGGTTCTCCTCAGGAAAAGTCTCAGGCGGTCGCCAGGGTCACTGGGCGACCTGGCCGATCTCGAAGGTGGCGGGCTGCTGGGCGGCGTGCGGGTGCTCGGCACCGCGGTACACCTTGAGCTTGCCCATCTGCTGGTCGGCCAGCGAGTTCTTGGGGAGCATGCCGCGGACGGCCTTCTCCACGGCGCGGACCGGGTTGGTCTCGAGGAGCTCGGCGTAGCTCTGCGACTTCAGGCCGCCCGGGTAGCCCGAGTGGCGGTAGGCGCGCTTCTTCTCGAGCTTGGCGCCGGTGAGGGCCACCTTCTCGGCGTTCACGATGATGACGAAGTCGCCCATGTCCATGTGGGGGGCGAACGTCGGCTTGTGCTTTCCGCGCAGCAGGGTGGCGGTGTGGGTGGCCAGGCGGCCGAGGACGACGTCGGTGGCATCGATGATGTGCCACTGGCGGTCGGCGTCGCCAGGCTTGGGAGAGTACGTACGCACGTTGTCTGCCTTCAGGGTCGGTGATCGGTCACAGTGGCCGCGCGCTGGGGCGTGATTCCGGCGTGGGGCGCACTGTCAGTTCTCCGTGCGCGCCGGGGCTCCAGGTGAGGACTGGAAGGCGACCGGGCCCGAGGATCCCGGGGGTGCGGCGCGAGCTGAAGGCCATGCAACTGAGCCACTCGCGGCACGACGCATCCGGGTGCGGACATGCGCAACGTCTCCCCATGCTACCGGGTCCGCGTCCCCGCGGCAAAAGCGCGGGCCCACGTCCCGCGGCGCCCTTCGGGGGCGCCCCCGACGTCGACGCCCGGACTCACAGGGAGCGTCGGGCCCGTGTCCCCGCGGCGCGGGCCCGCAGCACGTCCGGGTTCGCCGGGTAGGCGACGCGGGCCAGGGTCAGCCCACCCGGCGGCGCGAGGCGCACATGGGAGTCCCGCACGCGGGCCGCCAGCCGCTCGCCCGCCCAGCCGGGAGCGCGACGCCCCTCCCCCACCTCCAGGAGCGCCCCCACGATGGAGCGCACCATGTGGTGGCAGAACGCGTCCGCGCGGATCTGGACACGGACGATCCCCTCCGGGTCCCGCTCGACCCGCAGATCCTGGACCTCGCGGATGGTGGTGGCACCCTCGCGCGGCCTGCAGAAGGAGAGGAAGTCGTGCAGGCCGAGGAGGGCGTGGGCCTCCGTCTGCATGCGCCCCACATCCAGGGCGGCGCCGTGCCAGTGCGTGCCCCGGCGGGTGAGCGGGTCCTGCGTCGCTCGGCGGTCGCTGATGCGGTACTCGTACTCGCGCCACAGGGCGCCGAACCGCGCGTCGAAGCCCTCCGGTGCACGGGCCGCGCCGTGCACCACGACGGCGCCGCCCCAGCCGGAGAGCACGCCCGCGAGGCGGCGCAGCAGGGCCTGCCCCGGGTCATCGCCCGGCCGGCCCCGGGAGAGGCCCTCCCACTCGGCGGCGGAGAGGTCCAGATGGACCACCTGGCCACGCGCGTGGACGCCGGCGTCGGTGCGCCCGGCCACCACCGTGGCCACGGGGCGGCGCAGGATCCGCTCCAGCGCCTCCTCGAGCGCGCCCTGGACGGTGGGCAGCCCCGGCTGGGAGGCCCAGCCGGAGAACGCCGAGCCGTCATAGGCGAGATCGAGCCGCACCCGGAGGCGCGCGTCGGGGACGGCGAGGTCCGCGGCGGCGTCTGCGGCGGGCGCGGCGAGGTCCGCGGCGGCGGACGGGGTGGCGTCGGCCTCGGCGGACGCGTCCCCGCGCGGGCGGATGTGCTCGGCAGAGCGGTGCTCGGTCATGGTGCTCCTGGGGGTCGACGCGACGAAGGGCCGCCCACCGAGGTGGACGGCCCTTCGCTCAGGGGATGCGCTCCCCGCCGAGGGGGTGCGCACGGCCTTACTCGGAGGCGGGCATCTTCTGCGCCGCAGCGCCGCCGGCGGGCTCGAAGCCGGCGGCCACGGCCTCCTCGACGGTGGTGAACCAGACCTCGGCGGTGGTCTGGTCGTACCAGCGGGAGCCGGGGACGTGGTACTTCTTCGAGCTGGCGTTGCCCTTGATGGTCGCGCCCTCGGGAGCGGAGCCGTCCTCGGTCGTGGCGACGGCGCCGTCGATCTCGGCGGCGGTCTCCTCGGACTCGGCCACGGTGACGTCCTCGGTGGCGGCCGGGTCCACGGCCTCCACGGGGACGGCCTCGGCCTCGACCGGGGCGGCCGGAGCCGTCTCGACGGCGCGCTCGGCCTCACGGACGACGGCCTGCTTCGGGGAGACCGGATCCATGATGAGCTCGATCACGGCCATGGGCGCGTTGTCGCCGTGGCGGTTGCCGATCTTGGTGATGCGGGTGTAGCCGCCGTTGCGCTCGGCCATGGCCGGGGCGATCACCGTGAACAGCTCGTGCACGATGGACTTGTTGGTGCGGTTCTTCGCCGCGATGATGCCCTGCACCTTGCGACGGGAGGGCAGGTCGCCCTTCTTCGCGAAGGTGATGAGGCGCTCCGCGTGGGGGCGGAGGCGCTTGGCGCGGGTGAGCGTCGTGGTGATCGACTTGTGCTCGAAGAGCTGGGCCGACATGTTGGCCAGCATGATGCGCTCGTGGGCCGGGCTGCCGCCCAGGCGCGGACCCTTGGTGGGGGTAGGCATGGTGTTTCTCCTCAGGTGGTCCCCGGTGCCGGCGTCGGCCTCGGGGTCAAAGATTCAGGGGTGCGGTGCGGCTCAGAAATCCGAGAACGGATCGTCGTCCATCTGGCGCGCGTGGAGCTGCGGGTCGTAGCCGGCCGGCGAGTCCTTGAGGGACAGGCCCAGCTCCTCCAGCTTCTCCTTGACCTCGTCGATCGACTTCGCGCCGAAGTTGCGGATGTCCATCAGGTCGGCCTCGGAGCGGGCCACGAGCTCACCCACGGAGTGGATGCCCTCGCGCTTGAGGCAGTTGTAGGAGCGCACGGTCAGCTCGAGCTCCTCGATCGGCTGGGCCAGGTCGGCGGACACGTCGCCCTCCGCCGGCGTCTCGCCCAGGTCGATGCCCTCGGCCTCGACGTTGAGCGCGCGGGCCAGGCCGAACAGCTCGACGAGCGTGGAGCCGGCAGAGGCCACGGCGTCGCGCGGCAGCATGGACTCCTTGGTCTCCACGTCCAGGATCAGGCGGTCGAAGTCCGTCCGCTGCTCCACACGGGTGGCCTCGACCTTGAAGGTCACCTTGAGCACGGGCGAGTAGATGGAGTCGACCGGGATGCGGCCGATCTCCGCGTCCGCGGACTTGTTCTGGGCCGCCGTCACGTAGCCGCGGCCGCGCTCGACCGTCAGCTCCATGTCGAACTTGCCCTTCGCGTTGAGCGTCGCGATGTGGAGGTCCTTGTTGTGGATCTCCACACCGGCGGGGGCGGTGATGTCCGCGGCGGTCACGACGCCGGCCCCCTGCTTGCGCAGGTAGGCGACGACGGGCTCGTCGTTCTCGGAGGAGACGGACAGCTGCTTGATGTTGAGGATGATCTCGGTGAGATCCTCCTTGACGCCGTTGACGGTGCTGAACTCGTGCAGGACGCCGTCCACGCGGATGCTGGTCACGGCAGCACCGGGGATGGAGGAGAGCAGAGTGCGGCGCAGGGAGTTGCCGAGGGTGTAGCCGAAGCCGGGCTCCAGCGGCTCGATCACGAACCGGGACCGACGGTCGGACACGACCTCTTCGGTCAGCGTGGGGCGCTGTGCAATGAGCACGAACATTTCCTTTCGGCGAGCGTCCGCCATATGACGCACGCGGGGGGTGGAAACGAGGACGGGATGGGATCAGGTCGCAGACCTGTCCGCACCCGCCCCGGGGGACGGGGCGGGTGCGGAGAAGACGCTCAGGTCAGACGCGGCGGCGCTTCGCGGGGCGAGCACCGTTGTGGGCCATGGGGGTGACGTCCTGGATGGACCCCACCTCGAGGCCGGCGGCCTGCAGGGAGCGGATGGCGGTCTCGCGACCCGAGCCCGGGCCCTTCACGAAGACGTCCACCTTCTTCATGCCGTGCTCCTGGGCGCGCTTGGCGGCCTGCTCGGCGGCCAGCTGCGCGGCGTAGGGGGTCGACTTGCGCGAGCCCTTGAAGCCCACCTCGCCGGACGAGGCCCACGAGATGACGGCACCCGTGGTGTCCGTGATGGACACGATGGTGTTGTTGAACGTGCTCTTGATGTGGGCCTGGCCCACGGTGATGTTCTTCTTGTCCTTGCGGCGCGGCTTGCGGGCCGCTGCGGCGCGGGTCTTGGGGGGCATGTGGTTCTCCTGACGAAAAGGCTGACGGTGCAGGTGCTGCGGCGGGGCGGCCGGACGGGTCCGGGCTCGGCCTCGCCGGCAGGATCACTTCTTGCGGCCGGCGACCGTCTTCTTGGGGCCCTTGCGGGTGCGGGCGTTGGTCTTCGTGCGCTGACCGCGCACCGGAAGGCCGCGACGGTGGCGCAGGCCCTCGTAGGAGCCGATCTCCACCTTGCGACGGATGTCGGCGGCGACCTCGCGGCGGAGGTCGCCCTCCACCTTGTAGGTGCCCTCGATGTGGTCGCGCAGCTGCACCAGCTGTTCGTCGGAGAGGTCCTTCACGCGGATGTTCGGGTCGATCCCGGTGGCGGCGAGGGTCTCCTCGGCGCGGGTCTTGCCCACGCCGTAGATGTAGGTGAGTGCGATGATCACGCGCTTCTCGCGCGGAATGTCAACGCCTGCAAGACGAGCCATGCGGCCGTCCTCCTGTTCCTTGAAGCAGCAGAGGTCTGCACCAGGGACGCCCGGACGACGCGGCTCACGGCCAAGCGGACCCTCGAGCCGCGGCGCCCAGCGAGTGCTCGGCGTGCTCCGCGGCGGTCGTCCGCCGTCGTCGGTCTCCGGCCCCTGCCACCGGAGGTGTCGGCCGCGTCCCGTGTGACGGGGGCGACCGTTGTCCCTGCTGTTCGGCCATCATGGCCGGTTGGGTGTTCTCGTCAGCGCACGGCGTCGCTCCCCCGCGAGACGGGGGAGGCGATCAGCCCTGGCGCTGCTTGTGGCGCGGGTTCGAGCAGATCACCAGAACGCGGCCCTTACGGCGCACGACCTGGCACTTGTCACAAATCCGCTTCACGCTCGGCTGAACCTTCACGGCTCTTCCTCCTGCGCTCGCTTGGACGGGTTGGGTCTTACTTGTAGCGGTAGACGATGCGACCTCGATTGAGGTCGTACGGGCTAAGCTCCACCACGACGCGATCCTCGGGGAGGATGCGGATGTAGTGCTGACGCATCTTTCCGGAGATCGTGGCGAGCACGACGTGCTCGTTCTGCAGACGGACGCGGAACATCGCGTTGGGCAACGCCTCCGACACCGTGCCCTCGACCTCGATGACACCTTCCTTCTTAGCCATGTCCTCCACTATCGTCATGCTCCGACAGCGGCGCGGTGGCGCCGCCCACGGGGCGGGAACGGGGTGGATCGCGGCGGCACGCCGACGGCGAACGGACACGATCAACATTCGATGATACCGCATCCGGAGCCGGTTGACCACCACGCCCGGGCGTGCGGGGTCACTCCCCCGGCGGGACCGGGGTGACGCCGAAGCGGGCCAGCTCGGACGCGCCGCCGTCGGGGGCGGTGAGGACCCACAGGCCGCCGGCGTGGCGGCACACCGAGTGCTCCCACTGGCTCGCCCGGGCCCCGTCCTCCGTCACCACGGTCCAGTCGTCCTCGAGGGTGCGGGTCTCGATGCCGCCGCGCACGAGCATGGGCTCGATCGCGAGCGCCAGGCCGGGGCGCACGCGCGGGCCCTGGTGCCCGGTGCGGTAGTTGAACACGTCCGGGGGCAGGTGCATGGCCGAGCCGATGCCGTGGCCCACGTAGTCCTCGAGGATGCCGAGCTCGGGGCCGTCCTGCGCCGAGACGTGGTCGTCGATGGCGTCGCCGATCTCCCCCACGTGCGTGGCGGACGCGAAGGCGGCGATCCCCGCCCACATGGCCTCGCGGGTGATGGCGGAGAGGCGCTCGTCCGCGGGGTCCGCCGTGCCGGCCGCGGAGGACCCCAGGATCACGGTGCGCGCGGAGTCGGCATGCCAGCCGTCCACGATCGCGCCGCCGTCGATCTTCAGGACGTCGCCGGCCTGCAGGACGCGCTCCCCGGGGATGCCGTGGACCACCTCCTCGTTCACCGACGCGCAGATCGTGGCGGGGAAGCCGTGGTAGCCCAGGAAGTTCGAGGTTGCGCCGTGCTCGGCGAGGACGCCGCGGAACACGGCGTCCAGCTCCGCGGTGGTCACACCGGGGGCGGCGGCGTCCACGGCGGCATCGAGGGCCGCGGACAGGACCACCCCCGCACGCTGCATGGCCTGCAGCTGGGGGGTGGTCTTGAGCTCGAGGGAGCGACGTCCGATCACGCGGTCAGGCCTCGGTCCGCGGGGTGATGACGGGCAGGGTGCCGGTCGCCGCGCGCACCGAGTAGACGGCCTGGAGCAGGCGCTCCGTGACGTCGTCGATCTGGCCCGTGCCGTCCACGCGCGCCACGATGCCGCGGTCCACGTAGTTCTCGATCACGACCTCCGTCTCGCGGTGATAGAGGTCGAGGCGGTGCTGGATGACGTCCTGGGTGTCGTCGGCGCGGCCCTCGATCTCGGCGCGCTTGAGCAGACGCTCCACGAGCTCGGCGTCCGGCACCTCGAGCTCGACGACGGCGGACAGGGCCTGGCCGGCCTCGCGCAGCATGGCGTCGAGCGCCTCGACCTGGCCCGCGGTGCGGGGGTAGCCGTCCAGGAGGAAGCCGTGCTCCGCGTCGGGCTGGGCGATGCGGTCGGCCACCATGCGGTTGGTGACGTCGTCGGGCACGAAGTCGCCGTTGTCGATGTAGCGCTTGGCCTCGACGCCGAGCGGGGTCATGGCCTTGACGTTGTGGCGGAAGATGTCGCCGGTGGAGATGGGGACGATCCCCAGCTTGTCGGCGATCCGGGAGGCCTGGGTGCCCTTACCGGATCCGGGAGGGCCCATGATCAGCATGCGGGTCATCGTGTGTTCCTCACTCTCGAGATGGTGGACGTCCGTGGCGGCCGCTCAGCGCAGCAGGCCCTCATAGTGGCGCTGCTCCATCTGCGCGTTGATCTGCTTCACCGTCTGGAGGCCCACGCCCACCATGATGAGGATGGACGTGCCGCCGAACGGGAAGTTCTGGTTGGCGCCGATCAGCACGAAGGCGATCAGCGGGATCATGGCCACGATACCCAGATACAGGGCACCGGGGAGCGTGATCCGGCTGATGACGTACTGGAGGTAGCGCTCCGTGGGGCGCCCCGCCCGCACACCCGGGATGAAGCCGCCGTACCGCTTCATGTTGTCCGAGATCTCCTGCGGGTTGAACGTGATGGAGACGTAGAAGTAGGTGAAGCCGATGATCAGCAGCAGGTACAGCGCCATGTAGACGGGGTGGTCCCCCCCGGAGAAGTACGTGCTGAGGAAGCCCACCCATGCGGGCGGTGCGGAGCCGTCCTGCGGGGTGTTGAACTGGATCAGGATGCCCGGGAGCATCAGCACGGAGGACGCGAAGATCACCGGGATCACGTTGGCCATGTTGACCTTGATCGGGATGAACGTGCTCGAGCCGCCCACGGTGCGCGAGCCGATCTGCCGCTTCGCGTACTGCACCGGGATCCGGCGCTGGGACTCCTCCACGAACACGATGGCCAGCATCGTCAGGAGACCGACCACCATCACGACGGCGAACGTGCGCCACCCCTGGGTCTGCAGCACCTGTGCGATGCCGGACGGGAAGCTCGCCGCGATCGAGGCGAAGATCAGCAGGGAGATGCCATTGCCGACCCCGTTCTCCGTGATCCGCTCGCCCAGCCACATCACGACGACGCAGCCGGTGGCCAGGACGATCACCACGAGGAGGACGGTGAGCAGCGAGTCGTCCCGCAGGAGGGGGATGCTGCAGTTGAGCAGCGCGCCGGAACGGGCCAGCGACGTCATGGTGGTGGCCTGGAGGAGGGCGAGCGCGATGGTGAGGTACCGGGTGTACTGCGTCAGGGTGGCCTGGCCCTGCGGCCCCTCCTGGTGGAGCTGCTCGAAGCGCGGGATCACCACGCGCAGCAGCTGGACGATGATGGAGGCCGTGATGTACGGCATGATCCCCAGCGCGAAGACCGAGACCTGGAGCAGCGCCCCGCCCGAGAACATGTTCACGAACGAGTAGAGGCCCCCGGTGGTGCTGCCGGAGGCCAGGCAGGTCTGCACCGCCGCGTAGTCCACACCCGGGGAGGGCACGAAGGCGCCGAGCCGGTAGACCGCGATGAGACCGAGCGTGAAGAAGATCTTCCGCCTCAGGTCTGGCGTCCGGGCGATCCGCGCGATGGCCTTGAACACATGTCCTCCTGCGGGGGGTGGGGGTTCGGCGCTCCCCCACGCGGGGGACGCACGAGGGCCCGCCGCACCGGGCGGGCCACCGTGCGAGTCTACACGGAGCACGAAGGCCCCGGGCCGGGGCGGATGGCCCCGGGCCCGGGGCCCGTGTGGTCGATCAGCGGATCAGACGGTCTGCGTCGAGCCGCCGGCCGCCGCGATCTTCTCGACGGCGGAGGCGGAGAAGGCGTTCGCGGTGACCTGCACCGGAACGGTGATCTCGCCGGTCCCCAGCACCTTCACGGGCTGGTTCTTGCGGACGAGGCCCGCGGCGACGAGGGCGTCCACGGACACCTCACCGCCCTGCGGGAAGTGCGCCGAGAGCTTGTCCAGGTTGACCACCTGGTACTCGGTGCGGAACGGGTTCTTGAAGCCGCGAAGCTTCGGCAGGCGCATGTGCAGGGGCAGCTGGCCGCCCTCGAAGCCCACACGGACCTGGTAGCGGGACTTCGTGCCCTTGGTGCCACGGCCGGCGGTCTTGCCCTTGGAGCCCTCGCCTCGACCCACGCGGGTCTTGGCGGTCTTGGCTCCGGGGGCAGGACGCAGGTCGTGGATCTTGATGGCGTCGTTCTCAGCCATGGTTGACCTCCTCCACGGACACCAGGTGCGGCACGGTGTTGACCATGCCCACGGTCGCCGCGTCGGCCTTGCGGGTGACCTGGTGGCCGATCCGCTTGAGGCCGAGCGAGCGGAGGGTGTCCCGCTGGTTCTGCTTGGTCCCCGTCACGCCACGGGTCTGGGTGATCACCAGAGTGGCGTCCGAGGGCTGGACGTTCTTGCGAGTGGGCTCAGACACAGCTCACACACCTGCCTTCTGCGCGCTCTTCTTGGCGCGGTCGTTCTCCATGGTGCGCAGCATCGCGTGGGGCGCGATCTCGTCCAGGGACTTGCCGCGGCGGGCCGCGACGGCCTGGGGCTCCTCGAGGCGCTTCAGCGCGTCCACGGTGCCGCGGACGATGTTGATGGCGTTCACGGAGCCCATGGACTTGGAGAGCACGTCGTGGATGCCGGCGCACTCCAGCACGGCACGCACCGGACCGCCGGCGATCACGCCGGTACCCGGGGACGCCGGACGCAGCAGCACGACGCCGGCGGCGTCCTCACCCTGCACGAGGTGCGGGATGGTGGAGCCCACGCGGGGCACGCGGAAGAAGGACTTCTTGGCCTCCTCCACGGCCTTCTGGATCGCGGCGGGGACCTCCTTCGCCTTGCCGTAGCCCACACCGACGGTGCCGTCGCCGTCACCCACCACCACGAGGGCGGTGAAGGAGAAGCGGCGGCCGCCCTTGACGACCTTGGACACGCGGTTGATGGCGACGACGCGCTCGAGGAACGCGTCCTTCTCCTCGTCGTTGCCGCGACCGTTGCGGTCGTCACGACGACCGCGACGGTCTCCGTCACGCCCGCCGCGACCGCCGTCGCGACCGCCACGGCCGCCGGCGGAACGCTCGGTGGTGTGGCTGGCCGAGCCCGAGGCGGTCTCGGACACGGGGGTCTCGGTGGTCTCGGTCACCTGGGTGCCCTTCTCGTTGTTGTTCTCGCTCACAGCTTCAGCCCACCCTCTCGCGCACCGTCGGCCACGGCCGCAACGCGCCCGTGGTACTTGTTGCCGCCGCGGTCGAAGACCACGGCGTCGATGCCGGCGGCCTGGGCACGCTGGGCGACGAGCTCGCCGACGCGCTTGGCCTTGGCCGTCTTGTCGCCCTCGAGCGCGCGCACGTCAGCCTCCATGGTGGAGGCAGAGGCGAGCGTGCGGCTCTGCGTGTCGTCCACGATCTGCACGAACATGTGGCGCGCGGAGCGGTTGACGACGAGGCGGGGACGGACGGTGGTGCCGGAGATCCGCTTGCGCACCCGGAGGTGGCGGCGGGTGCGGGCGTTGAACTTGCCCTTGCCCTTCACCTTCAGAGTAGACATCACTTACCTGCCTTTCCGGCCTTGCGGCGGATCTGCTCGCCCGCATAGCGGACGCCCTTGCCCTTGTACGGGTCAGGGCGACGCAGCTTGCGGATGTTGGCGGCGGTCTCGCCGACCTTCTGCTTGTCGATGCCGGCGACGGTCACCGTGTTGCCCGCGACGGTGAACGCGATGCCCTCGGGGCACTTCACCGGGACGGGGTGGGAGTAGCCCAGGGCGAACTCGAGGTCCTGACCCTTGGCCTGCACGCGGTAGCCGGTGCCGACGACCTCGAGCTGCTTGGAGAAGCCGTTGGTCACGCCCTCGACCATGTTGCTGATCAGGGTGCGGGACAGGCCGTGGAGGGAGCGGGACTCGCGCTCGTCGTCGGGACGGGCCACGATGACCTGCCCCTCCTCGAGGGTGGCCGTGATGGGCGTGGGCAGCGTGTGCTCCAGCTGGCCCTTGGGGCCCTTCACGGAGACGCGGGCGCCGTCGATGGTGACATCGACGCCGCTCGGGATGGTGATCGGCAGACGTCCGATTCGCGACATATCAGTTCAGCCTTTCTTCCGTCTCGCCCGTCACCAGACGTAGGCGAGGACTTCCCCACCCACGCCCTTCTTGGCGGCCTGGCGGTCCGTGAGCAGACCCGAGGAGGTGGACAGGATGGCGATGCCGAGGCCGCCCAGCACGTGGGGCAGGGTGGTGGACTTCGCGTACACGCGAAGGCCCGGCTTGGAGATACGACGCAGGCCGGCGATCGCGCGCTCACGCTGCGGGCCGAACTTCAGGTCGATGGTCAGCTTCTTGCCGACCTCGGCCTCCTCTTCACGCCAGTCCTGGATGTAGCCCTCTGCCTTGAGGATCTCCGCGAGGCGGGTCTTCAGCTTGGAGGACGGCATGGACACGGTGTCGTGGTAGGCCGAATTGGCGTTGCGCAGACGGGTGAGCATGTCTGCGACGGGATCGGTCATGGTCATGTGGGCTTCCGCCCTTTCTCGCCGTGGTTTCCCGCACCGGTTCACCGGTGGGGGACCTGTGGCGCGGAGGTCTTACTGGTCGGTCTTGAACGGGAAGCCCAGCGCCTTCAGCAGCGCGCGGCCCTCGTCGTCGTTCTTGGCGGTGGTCACCACGGTGATGTCCATGCCGCGCACGCGGTCGATCTTGTCCTGATCGATCTCGTGGAACACGGTCTGCTCGGACAGGCCGAAGGTGTAGTTGCCGTTGCCGTCGAACTGGCGGTCGGACAGGCCGCGGAAGTCACGGATGCGCGGGAGCGCGAGCGTGACGAGGCGGTCCAGGAACTCCCACATGCGGTCGCCACGGAGGGTGGCGTGCGTGCCGATCGGCATGCCCTCACGCAGCTTGAACTGCGCGATGGACTTGCGGGCCTTGGTGACCATCGGCTTCTGGCCGGTGATCGCGGTGAGGTCCGTGACGGCGCCGTCGATGATCTTGGAGTCCTTGGCGGCCTCGCCGACACCCATGTTCACGACGACCTTCACGAGGCCCGGCACCTGCATGACGTTCGCGTACTGGAACTGCTCCTGGAGGCCGCCGCGGATCTCGTCGCGGTACTTGGCCTTCAGACGCGGGGTGACCTTCTCGGTCTGCTGCACCTCGGTCATCACAGCTCCTTCCCCGAGGACTTGGCGAAGCGCACCTTCACGGTGACGTCCTCGCCGCCCTTCTGGACGGTCTCGAAGCGGTAGCCCACACGGGTCGGCTTCTGGGTCTCGGGGTCCACGACGGCCACGTTCGAGATGTGGATCGGGGCCTCGACGACCTGCAGGCCGCCCTCGGTGGAGCCGTTGTTGTTCTGGCCGGCGCGCAGGTGCTTGGTGACGCGGTTGACGCCCTCCACCAGCACTCGCTCGTCGGCGGGGAAGACGCGCAGGACCTTGCCCTGCTTGCCCTTGTCCTTGCCTGCGATGACCTGCACGAGGTCATCCTTCTTGATCTTGGCCATGAGGGTCAGATCACCTCCGGGGCGAGCGACACGATCTTCATGAAGCGCTTGTCGCGCAGCTCGCGCCCCACGGGACCGAAGATGCGCGTGCCACGGGGCTCGCCGTCGGTCTTGAGGATCACGGCCGCGTTCTCATCGAAGCGGATGTACGAGCCGTCGGGACGGCGGGACTCCTTGCGGGTCCGCACCACCACGGCCTTGACGACATCGCCCTTCTTGACGTTGCCGCCGGGGATGGCGTCCTTGACGGTGGCGACAATCGTGTCGCCGATTCCTGCGTAGCGGCGTCCTGAGCCACCGAGAACACGGATGGTCAGGATCTCCTTCGCACCGGTGTTGTCGGCGACCTTGAGCCGCGACTCCTGCTGGATCACTTGTCTCTCCTAGCGTCGCGCCGGTTCTCCCCCACTGTTGGGCGAGCCTTGCGGAACGGTTGAACGGTCATCCCGGGACGCTTACCCCTGCCCCCGTGGCGGACGTCTCCGCGGCACGGGCCGCACAGCGTTTTCAGACAGCTGCGGGCTCATGGACGCGGATCGATGCGCGGGGCAGGGCCGAGGCGGATCCGGGATCGGCGTGCGACACCCTCGGCACGCAGGATGGATGGTCCTGCCAACAAAGGGCGCACGAACACTCCACTCTAGCACAGAGCCGCCCCGTGCTGATGCACGGGGCGGCTCTGTGGTGCGGTCCGGACTCACCGGACCGCGGGCATCACTTGGCGCGCTCGACGATCTCCACCAGGCGCCACCGCTTGGAGGCGGACAGCGGGCGGGTCTCGGCGATGCGGACGCGGTCGCCCACGCCGGCGGTGTTCTCCTCGTCGTGCGCCTTCACGCGCTTCGACGACTTGAGCACCTTGCCGTACAGGGCGTGCTTCTTGCGGTCCTCGACCTCGACGACGATGGTCTTGTCCATCTTGTCGGACACGACGACGCCGCGGAGCGCCTTGCGGTAGCCGCGCTCCTCGGTGCTGGCAGCGGTCTGCTCGGTCACTGGGCAGCCTCCTCGTTCTTCGGCTCAGCCTGCGCCGCGGCGGGGACATCGCCACGGATGCCCAGCTCGCGCTCGCGCAGGATCGTGTAGATGCGCGCGATGTCACGCTTGACGGTCTTCAGCCGGCTGGCGTTGTCCAGCTGGCCGGTGGCGGCCTGGAAGCGCAGGTTGAACAGCTCCTCCTTGGAGGCCTTGAGGGCCTCCAGCAGGCTCGCGTTGTCCTGTCCGTCCAGGGACTCGACGTTCAGATCCTTGGTACCGATGGCCATGGATCACTCACCACCCTCTCGACGGATGATTCGGGCCTTCAGCGGCAGCTTGTGGATGGCCAGACGCAGCGCCTCGCGGGCCACGTCCTCGGAGACGCCCGAGAGCTCGAACAGCACGCGTCCGGGCTTGACGTTGGCGACCCACCACTCCGTGGAGCCCTTGCCGGAGCCCATGCGGGTCTCGGCGGGCTTCTTGGTCAGCGGGCGGTCCGGGTAGATGTTGATCCAGACCTTGCCGCCACGCTTGATGTAGCGGGTCATGGCGATACGGGCGGCCTCGATCTGACGGTTGGTCACATAGGCCGGCGTGAGCGCCTGGATGCCCCACTCGCCGAACGTCACGGTGGTGCCGCCCTTGGCGGCGCCGGAACGCTTGGGGTGGTGCTGCTTGCGGTGCTTGACGCGACGGGGGATCAGCATCAGGCGTTGCCTCCTTCAGCGGGAGCGGCGGCCGGGGTCTCGGCGCCGGCGCCGGCGTTCTCCTGGCGGGGAGCACGCTCGGCACGGTCATTGCGACGGCGGCGCTCGCCGCCGGCGGGGGCGCCGCCGCGACGGTCGTCACGGCCACGGCCGCGGCCGGACGGCTGGGCCGCCTCCTTGGCCGCGAGCTCCTTGGCGGTCAGGTCGCCCTTGTAGATCCAGACCTTCACGCCGATGCGGCCGAAGGTGGTCTTCGCCTCGAACTTGCCGAAGTCGATGTTCGCGCGGAGGGTGTGCAGCGGCACGCGGCCCTCGCGGTAGAACTCCGAACGGCTCATCTCGGCGCCGCCGAGACGGCCGGCGCACTGGATGCGGATGCCCTGGGCCCCGGCCCGCATGGCGGACTGGATGGCCTTCTTCATCGCGCGGCGGAAGGCCACGCGCGAGGCGAGCTGCTCCGCGACGCCCTGGGCGACGAGCTGCGCATCGGTCTCGGGGTTCTTGACCTCGAGGATGTTCAGCTGGATCTGCTTGCGGGTGAGCTTCTCGAGCTCACCGCGGATGCGGTCGGCCTCTGCGCCGCGGCGACCGATCACGATGCCCGGGCGGGCGGTGTGGATGTCCACCCGCACGCGGTCACGGGTGCGCTCGATCTCCACCTTGGAGATGCCGGCGCGCTCCATGCCGTGGGTCATCAGCTCGCGGATCTTGATGTCCTCCTTGAGGAAGTCAGCGTAGCGCTGGCCCTCCTTGTGGGAGTCCGCGAACCAGTGCGAGACGTGGTCGGTGGTGATGCCGAGGCGGAACCCGTTGGGGTTGATCTTCTGTCCCATTGGTCAGTTCCCACCCTTCTCGTCCTTGGATGCGACCACCACGGTGACGTGGCTGGTGCGCTTGTTGATGCGGAACGCGCGGCCCTGAGCACGGGGCTGGAACCGCTTCATCGTCGGGCCCTCGTCCACGAAGGCCTCCGTGATGTACAGGGCGTCCTCGTTGAAGGCGACGCCCTCGCGATCGGCCTTGACTCGGGCGTTCGCCACCGCGGAGGTCACGAGCTTGAACACCGGCTCCGAAGCGCCCTGCTGGGCGAACTTCAGGATGGCGAGCGCTTCGGTGGCCTGCTTGCCACGGACCAGGTCGACGACGCGCCGGGCCTTCATCGGCGTCACGCGCAGGTGGCGCGCAATTGCCTTGGCTTCCATTGCTTCTCTCTTTCTCTCGAAGGTCAAGCACCGCGAGCCGTGAGGCTCAGCGACGCTTGCCCTTCTTGTCGTCCTTCACGTGGCCGCGGAACGTGCGGGTGGGGGCGAACTCGCCCAGCTTGTGACCCACCATCGACTCGGTGACGAACACCGGGACGTGCTTGCGGCCGTCATGGACGGCGATGGTGTGACCCAGCATGTCCGGGATGATCATCGACCGGCGGGACCAGGTCTTGATGACGTTCTTGCTGCCCTTGTCGTTCTCGGCCAGAACCTTGAGGTAAAGGTGCTGATCCACGAAGGGGCCCTTCTTCAGGCTACGAGGCATGTCTTCTCAGCTCCCTTATCGCTTGTTCTTGCCGGTACGGCGGCGACGCACGATGAGCTTGTCGCTTTCCTTGTTCGGGCGGCGGGTGCGACCCTCGGGCTTGCCGTTGGGGTTGACCGGGTGGCGACCACCGGAGGTCTTGCCCTCGCCACCGCCGTGCGGGTGGTCGACGGGGTTCATGACGACGCCGCGGACGGTCGGGCGGACGCCCTTCCAGCGCATGCGGCCGGCCTTGCCCCAGTTGATGTTCGACTGCTCGGCATTGCCGACCTCGCCGATCGTCGCGCGGCAGCGGACGTCGACGTTGCGGATCTCGCCGGAGGGCAGGCGCAGCTGCGCGTACTTGCCCTCACGGGCGACGAGCTGCACGGAGGCGCCGGCGGAGCGGGCCATCTTGGCACCGCCGCCGGGACGCAGCTCCACCGCGTGGATCGTGGTGCCCACGGGGATGTTGCGCAGCGGCAGGTTGTTGCCGGGCTTGATGTCGGCGTTCGGGCCGGCCTCCACCGTGTCGCCCTGCTGCAGCTTGGCCGGGGCCAGGATGTAGCGCTTGGCGCCGTCCGCATAGTGCAGGAGCGCGATGCGGGCGGTGCGGTTCGGGTCGTACTCGATGTGCGCGACAGTGGCGGGCACGCCGTCCTTGTCGTGGCGACGGAAGTCGACCAGACGGTACTGGCGCTTGTGGCCGCCGCCCTTGTGACGGGTCGTGATGCGGCCCGTGTTGTTGCGGCCGCCGGTCTTGTGCAGCGGGCGGAGAAGGGACTTCTCCGGCGTGGACCGGGTGATCTCTGCGAAGTCGGCCACGGACGAGCCGCGAAGGCCCGGGGTGGTCGGCTTGTACTTACGGATAGCCATGGGTGTCTTCCTCGATTAAGTGGTCTCCGCGTCGCCTCAAGAGGCGAGCGGACCTCCGAAGATGTCGATGGTCGCGCCGTCCTTGAGCGAGATGATGGCTCGCTTGGTCGACTTGCGCTGACCCCACCCGAAGCGGGTGCGGCGGCGCTTGCCGGGACGGTTCAGGGTGTTGACCGAGGCGACGTCGACGTTGAAGATGCGCTCCACCGCCTGCTTGATCTCGGTCTTGTTGGAGCGCGGGTCGACCAGGAAGGTGTACTTGCCCTCGTCGATCAGACCGTAGCTCTTCTCCGACACGACGGGAGCGATGATCACGTCGCGGGGATCCTTGTTGATGGAGCCGCTCACTGGGCATCCTCCTTCTTGGCACCGGAGGCCTGGGCCACGTACTGCTCGTAGGCCGCCTGGGTGAACACGACGTCGTCGGAGACGAGCACGTCATAGGTGTTCAGCTGGTCGGCGTAGAGGGTGTGGACCGCGGGCAGGTTGCGTGCGGACAGGGCGGTGAGGTCGTCGGCGCGATCGATCACCAGCAGGATGTTCTTCCGGCCGGTGCTCAGCGACTCGAGACCCGCCTTGGCGGCCTTGGTGGACGGGGTGGTCCCGGACACGAGGGCCTCGACGACGTGGACGCGGCCGTTGCGGGCGCGGTCCGACAGGGCGCCGCGGAGGGCGGCGGCCTTCATCTTCTTGGGGGTGCGCTGCGAGTAGTCACGCGGCGTGGGGCCGTGGACGATGCCGCCGCCGGTCATGTGCGGGGCGCGGATGGAGCCCTGACGGGCGCGACCGGTGCCCTTCTGCTTGAACGGCTTGCGGCCGGCGCCGGACACCTCGCCGCGGCGCTTGACCTTGTGCGTGCCCTGGCGGGCCGCGGCCAGCTGGGCCACGACGACCTGGTGCATCAGCGGGACGTTGGCCTGCACGTCGAAGATCTCGGCGGGCAGCTCGACCTGGACGGTCTTCACGGAGTTCTCAGCCATGGTCTCAGGCTCCCTTCACGGCGCTGCGGACGAGAACGACCTGGCCCTTGGAGCCGGGCACGGCGCCCTTGATCAGCAGGAGGTTGTTCTCCACGTCGATGCCGTGGAGCGTCAGGTTCATGGTGGTCTGGCGGACGGCACCCATGCGACCGGGCATACGCTGCCCCTTGAACACGCGACCGGGGGTGGACGCGCCGCCCACGGAGCCGGGCTTGCGGTGGTTCTTGTGCGCACCGTGCGAGGCGCCCACGCCGGAGAAGCCGTGGCGCTTCATGGCGCCGGCGAAGCCCTTGCCCTTGGTGGTGCCGACGACGTCGACCTTCTGGCCGGCCTGGAAGACCTCGACGGTCACGTCCTGGCCGAGCGTGTACTCGGCGGCGTCCGCGGTGCGGAGCTCGACGAGGTGGCGGCGCGGCGTGACGCCGGCCTTCTCGAAGTGACCGGCCAGGGGCTTGGTCACGCGGCGGGGGTCGATCTGGCCGTAGGCGATCTGGACGGCGCTGTAGCCGTCCGTCTCGGCCGAGCGCAGCTGGGTGACGACGTTCGCGTCAGCCTGGACCACGGTCACGGGGATGAGGTTGTTCTCCTCATCCCAGACCTGGGTCATGCCGAGCTTCGTGCCCAGCAGGCCCTTCACGTTCTGGGTGTTGTTGGTCATAGTCTCTCAGCACCTCCCTCTCAGAGCTTGATCTCGATGTTGACGTCCGCGGGCAGGTCCAGTCGCATGAGCGAGTCGACGGCCTTGGGGGTCGGGTCGATGATGTCGATGAGCCGCTTGTGGGTGCGCATCTCGAAATGCTCGCGGCTGTCCTTGTACTTGTGGGGAGAACGGATAACGCAGTACACGTTCTTCTCCGTCGGCAGGGGCACGGGGCCCACCACCGTCGCGCCTGCGCGCGTGACCGTGTCAACGATCTTGCGGGCCGAGACGTCGATGACCTCGTGGTCGTACGACTTCAGCCGGATGCGGATCTTCTGTCCCGCCATGGCGTCACGCCTCTCTCGTCGGGTGTGCTGTTCCTGTCCCTGTGCGGCGCACCCCGGGGGGCCCGCCTTCTTGTCCATCGTCCGCGCGGGGCGAATCCGGTTCCACCGGGTTCCTCGCCGCCGCCGGCCTCCGGTCCACGCACTCGGGCGTGTCGCCTCGGTGAGGAGGCACGCGCCCTGAAGGCGCGGTCGGAGTGGATGCGCTGCGTCTGGGCCGAGCGACGCCGCGAGACACACGACGACCGCACAATGGCGCTTGAGCAACTGATCCAGTATGACAGAGAAGGGCCCACCGCGCCAATCGGCCGGTGAGCCCCTCCCCCGCGGCCGCAGGGCGGCCCGTCGTACGGCCTCAGCGGCCCCACTCGGTCGGCGGTCCCGCGTTCAGGAGCAGGGTGAAGACGAGGGCCACGAGGACGACGGCGGCGAGGGCGCTGACGAGCGGGTGGCGCAGGACGGCCACGACGAGGCGCTCAGGGGCGGTGCGCTCGTGCTCGGCACGGGCCGGGGCGCGCCAGGACTCCGCCGGCTCTCCGCGACGGGCCGCGGACCGCTCGAAGGGGACCGTCATGAACGGCACCACGGAGGAGGCCAGGCCGGCCAGCCCCCGGCCCGCGGACCAGCGGCCGTCGATCCACACCGCCACGGTGATCAGGGCGTAGCAGAGGAAGACGAACCCGTGCACGCCGCCGGCGGCCGCCATCAGGGCGTCCGTGGTGCCGCTGTACTTGAGCGCCATGGCCGCGAGGAGCAGCGCCCACGTGACCATCTCCGCGCCTGCGGCCAGGCGGAACAGCGTGCGCGGGCCGGGAGCGCTCACCGGCGCAGCTCTCCCCCGCGCTCGGCACGGCGGATGCGGCGGGCCCGCTCGATCTCGGGGCGGAAGGTGCGCAGGCCCCAGACGACGGCGGCCACGACGGCCAGGACGACGAGGAGGGTGATGAGGAGGTCCATGCCCCCACCATAGCCGGGCGTCGGAGGCCCTCCACGACGCCCGGCCGCCGGACGCGACTCCGGCCTCGCCGCGCGGGGACGCGCGAGGGCCCCCTCACCCGTACGGGTGAGGGGGCCCTCGCGTGGCCGCCCGCTCAGTGAGCGGACGTCAGATCACGCAGTGATCTTGGTGACGCGGCCGGAGCCCACGGTGCGGCCACCCTCACGGATGGCGAAGCCGAGGCCCTCCTCCATGGCGATCGGCTGGATCAGCTCGACCGACATCTCGGTGGTGTCGCCGGGCATGACCATCTCGGTGCCCTCGGGCAGCGTGATGACGCCGGTGACGTCGGTGGTGCGGAAGTAGAACTGCGGGCGGTAGTTCGAGTAGAACGGGTTGTGACGGCCACCCTCGTCCTTGGACAGGATGTAGACGTTCGCCTCGAAGTTGGTGTGCGGGGTGATGGAGCCCGGCTTCACCACGACCTGGCCGCGCTCGACGTCGTCGCGCTTCAGGCCGCGGAGCAGCAGACCGCAGTTCTCGCCGGCCCAGGCCTCGTCGAGCTGCTTGTGGAACATCTCGATGCCGGTGACGGTGGTCTTCTGCACGGGGCGGATGCCCACGATCTCCACGTCCGAGTTGATGGCCAGGGTGCCACGCTCGGCGCGGCCGGTCACCACGGTGCCACGGCCGGTGATGGTGAAGACGTCCTCGATGGGCATGAGGAACGGCTTGTCCTTGTCGCGGACCGGATCCGGGATGAAGTCATCCACGGCGTCCATGAGCTCCTCGACGGTCTTGACCCACTTCTCGTCGCCCTCGAGGGCCTTGAGGCCGGAGGTGCGGATGACGGGAGCGTCGTCGCCGTCGAACTCCTGGGAGGACAGCAGCTCGCGGACCTCCATCTCGACGAGCTCGAGGAGCTCCTCGTCCTCGACCATGTCCGACTTGTTCAGGGCCACGAGCAGGGCCGGCACGCCGACCTGGCGGGCGAGCAGCACGTGCTCGCGCGTCTGGGCCATGGGGCCGTCGGTGGCGGCGACCACGAGGATCGCGCCGTCCATCTGGGCCGCGCCGGTGATCATGTTCTTGATGTAGTCGGCGTGACCGGGGGCGTCGACGTGCGCGTAGTGGCGCTTGTCGGTCTGGTACTCCACGTGGGAGATGTTGATCGTGATGCCGCGCTGACGCTCCTCGGGGGCCGAGTCGATCGTCGCGAAGTCACGGGCCTCGTTCAGGTCCGGGTACTTGTCGTACAGGACCTTCGAGATGGCGGCGGTCAGCGTGGTCTTGCCGTGGTCAACGTGGCCGATGGTGCCGATGTTGACGTGCGGCTTGGTCCGCTCGAACTTTGCCTTTGCCACTAGTTCCTCCTAAGAACTGGTTCATCGTCAGAAGACGGTTCAGCCGCGCGTGAGACGTGCTGACAACTCGACTGAGTCTACTGGGATGGTGCGGGGTTGGGGAAATCCCGGCCGGTCGTCCCGTCCGGGGCGCCCCGCCCGGGGACCTCTCGGTCTCCGGGCGGGGCATGCCGTTCAGCGAGTGGGGCTGCTGGTCACTCGCCCTGGGACTTCTGGATGATCTCGTCGGCCACGGCCTTGGGGACCTCGGCGTAGGAGTGGAACGTCATCGAGTACACCGCGCGACCCTGGGTGCGGGAGCGCAGGTCGCCGATGTAGCCGAACATCTCGGACAGCGGCACGAGGGCCTTGACGACCTTCACGCCGGTGGCGTCCTCCATGGACTGGATCTGGCCGCGGCGGGAGTTCAGGTCGCCGATGACGTCGCCCATGAACTCCTCCGGGGTGCGAACCTCGACCGACATGAGCGGCTCGAGGAGCACGGGGCTGGCCTTGCGGACACCCTCCTTGAAGGCCTGCGAGCCGGCGATCTTGAACGCCATCTCCGAGGAGTCGACGTCGTGGTACCCGCCGTCGAGCAGGATCGCCTTCACGCCCACCATGGGGTAGCCCGCGAGGACGCCGAACTTCATGGCGTCCTGGATGCCGGCGTCCACGGAGGGGATGTACTCACGGGGCACGCGACCGCCGGTGACGGCGTTCTCGAACTCGTAGACCTCGCCGTCCGCGGTGTCCAGCGGCTCGAAGGAGAGCTGCACCTTGGCGAACTGGCCGGAGCCGCCGGTCTGCTTCTTGTGCGTGTAGTCGAGCTTCTCGACCTTGCGCTTGATGGTCTCGCGGTACGCGACCTGGGGCTTGCCCACGTTGGCCTCGACCTTGAACTCGCGCTTCATGCGGTCCACGAACACGTCCAGGTGGAGCTCGCCCATGCCGCCGATCTCGGTCTGGCCGGTCTCCTCGTTGAGGTTCACGCGGAACGTGGGATCCTCGGCGACGAGCTTCTGGATGGCGGTGGAGAGCTTCTCCTGGTCACCCTTGGTCTTCGGCTCGATGGCCACGGAGATCACGGGCTCCGGGAAGGTCATCGACTCGAGGATGATCGGGTGCGCCGGGTTGCACAGCGTGTCGCCCGTGGTGGTGTCCTTCAGGCCGATCACCGCGTAGATGTGGCCGGCGACGACCTCGTCGACGGGCATCTCCTTGTTGGCGTGCATCTGGAACAGCTTGCCGATGCGCTCCTTCTTGCCCTTGGTGGCGTTGAGGATCTGCGCACCGGACTCCAGGCGACCGGAGTACACGCGGATGAAGGTGAGGGTGCCGAAGAAGGGGTGCGTGGCGATCTTGAAGGCCAGGGCCGAGAACGGCTCCTCCTTCGAGGCCTCGCGGGTGATCTCCTTCTCCTCGTCGTTGACGTCGTGGCCCACCACGGCGCCCGCGTCGAGCGGGTTCGGCAGGTAGGAGACGACGGCGTCGAGCATGGGCTGGACGCCGCGGTTCTTGAACGCGGAGCCGCAGAAGACCGGGTACGCCAGGGCGTTCACGGTCAGGTGGCGGACGCCGGCCTCGATCTCCTCGGCGGTGAACTCCTCGCCCTCGAGGTACTTCTCCATGAGCTCCTCAGAGACGTCGGCGACGGCCTCCATGAGCTGCGCGCGGTACTCCTCGGCCTTCTCCTGGAGCTCCGCGGGGATCTCGCGGGTCTCGTACTCGGCCCCCATGGTCACGTCGCCCTTGGCGTCGCCCGGCCACACGAAGGCCTTCATGGAGAGCAGGTCCACGACGCCCACGAAGTCGTTCTCGGAGCCGATCGGCAGCTGCATCACGAGGGGCTTCGCGCCGAGGCGGGAGACGATGGTGTCCACGGTGAAGTAGAAGTCCGCGCCCAGCTTGTCCATCTTGTTGACGAAGCAGATGCGGGGGACGTTGTACTTGTCCGCCTGACGCCACACGGTCTCCGACTGGGGCTCCACGCCCTCCTTGCCGTCGAACACGGCCACGGCGCCGTCGAGCACGCGCAGGGAGCGCTCCACCTCGACGGTGAAGTCGACGTGCCCGGGGGTGTCGATGATGTTGATCTGGGTGTTCTTCCAGAAGCAGGTCACCGCGGCGGAGGTGATGGTGATGCCGCGCTCCTTCTCCTGCTCCATCCAGTCGGTCGTCGAGGCGCCGTCGTGGGTCTCGCCGAGCTTGTGGTTGACACCCGTGTAGAACAGGATGCGCTCGGTGGTGGTGGTCTTGCCGGCATCGATGTGGGCCATGATGCCGATGTTGCGGACCTTCGTCAGGTCGGTCAGCACGTCCTGTGCCACGGTGTCTCCCTTGCTCGGGTGGTGTTGGGGGCTCGAGGGATGGGTTCGGATGGGACGTCGAGCCCGGGGGCCGACGGCCTGCGGCCCGGGGTGCGCGCGTCACGCACCCCGGGCCGGGGGGATCACCAGCGGTAGTGGGCGAAGGCCTTGTTGGCCTCGGCCATCTTGTGGGTGTCCTCGCGGCGCTTGACCGCACCGCCCAGACCGTTCGAGGCGTCCAGGATCTCGTTCATCAGACGCTCGGTCATGGTCTTCTCGCGGCGGGCCTTCGCGAAGCCCACGAGCCAGCGCAGGGCCAGCGCCGTGGAACGCCCCGGCTTGACCTCGACGGGCACCTGGTAGGTGGCGCCGCCGACGCGGCGGGAGCGGACCTCGAGGGCCGGCTTGATGTTGTCCATGGCCTTCTTGAGCGTGGCCACGGGATCGGCGCCGTTCTTGGCGCGGGCACCCTCGAGCGCGCCGTACACGATGCGCTCTGCGGTGGACTTCTTGCCGTCGATGAGCACCTTGTTGATCAGCTGCGTGACCAGGGGGGAGCCGTAGACGGGATCGACGACGAGGGGGCGCTTCGGCGCGGGACCCTTACGAGGCATTACTTCTTCTCCTTCTTGGCGCCGTAGCGGGAGCGGGCCTGGCCGCGGTTCTTGACGCCCTGGGTGTCCAGCGCGCCGCGCACGATCTTGTAGCGCACGCCGGGGAGGTCCTTCACACGACCGCCGCGGACGAGCACGATCGAGTGCTCCTGCAGGTTGTGGCCCTCGCCCGGGATGTAGGCCGTGACCTCGACGCCGCCGTTGAGGCGGACGCGGGCGACCTTGCGCAGGGCGGAGTTCGGCTTCTTGGGGGTCGTGGTGTACACACGGGTGCACACGCCACGACGCATCGGGTTCCCCTGCAGCGCAGGGGCCTTGGTCTTGACGACCTTCGGTGAGCGGCCCTTGCGGACCAGCTGCTGAATCGTAGGCACTCTTCAGTCTTCCTGTTCGGTGATCGCTGACGTGATCCGCCGGCTGGCCCGTGGCGGGCGCCGGCTCTGCTCGTTCCTCGGCTCTGCCTCTCCTGTGGGGGCGTGCTTCGAGCAAACGTCCGCAGGCGTGCAAAAGTGTGGCATCTGTCGCGCAAGAACCCCGCGACCGGACCGAGTCCACTGTGCCACACGAAAAACAATCGTCCATCAGGCTACCACGCCGCCTCGCACCGACCAACCAGGGGTGCTGCCCGCCCCGGGCCCGGGGCCGATCCCGGGACAGACCCGGGACGCTCCGGGGCCTCCTGCGTAGACTGATCGCCGTGATGTCACAACCAGCCTCCGCCTCGAATCCCCCCTCCTCCGCGCCCGGCGCCCCCCTCACGGTGCGCGCGATCACGGCCGCCGAGCACACCGAGTTCCTGGCCCGGCATCCCCTCACCTCCTTCCTCCAGAACCCGAGCTGGGCGAAGGTGAAGTCCGAGTGGCGCGCCCAGTCGCTGGGCATCCACCGCGGCGACGAGCTGGTGGGCGCGGCGCTCGTGCTCGGCCGACCCCTGCCGGTCCCCTCGCGCGTCCCCGTGCTGGGGCGCGCGTTCCTCGCCTACGTGGCGGACGGCCCCGTGCTGGACGAGGGCGTCGAGCTCGTCGACGCGCTCACCCCGCTCGTGGCCGAGCTGAAGTCCCAGGGCGCCTTCCTGGTGCGCGTCGGCCCGCCCGGCGTCGTGCGCCGCTGGGAGGCGGACGTGGTGCGCAAGGCGCTCCCGGACCCCGAGTCCTCGATGCTCACGGACCTGCCCTGCGAGGTCTCCGAGGACGCCCTGCGCACCCAGCAGTCCCTGCGCGAGGCGGGTTGGAAGGAGCCGGAGGTCAGCGCCGACTTCGCCGCCGGCCAGCCCATGTTCCAGGCCCGCATCCCGCTCGAGGGACTGGACGTGGACGGCTGGCTGGCCCGGATGAGCGGGTCGAGCCGCAAGCGCACCCGCCGCTCCACGCGCAACGACCTGGACGTCGTGACCGCCGGCCCCGAGCGCCTCGACGACTGGGACCGCCTCAACGACGAGACCGCGGAGCGCGACAAGTTCACGGGCCGCCCGCAGGACTACTTCGCCAAGATCATCCAGAACCTCGGCTCCTCGCCGATCGCGGACGTGACCTTCTTCCTCGCCGAGCACGAGGGCGAGCCGGTCGCGGCGGCGTTCCACTTCCAGCAGGGCCAGATGGCGTGGCGCCCCTACAGCGCCTCATCCCAGCGCGAGCGGCAGCGGGACGCCCCGCGCCTGCTGCAGCTGAAGCAGGTCGAGGCCGCCATCGAGGCGGGCTGCCTGTGGCTGGACCTGGGCGGCGTGAGCGGCTCGGTGGACCAGGAGCACAAGCTCTCCGGGCTCACGGAGTTCAAGACGACGCAGGGCGCCGACATCGTGCAGACCCTCGGGGAGTGGGACCTGCCGCTGAACCGCCCGCTCGCGAAGGCCTTCGACGTGTACATGTCCCGCCGCTGACCGGACCCGCGAGGCCGCACGCGAGAGGGCCCGCCCCTCCCCCGCCCTCAGGCGGAGGAGGGACGGGCCCTCGTCGCATCCGGGACCGGGCGGACCGCCGCAGCGGCCCGCCCGGAGCGGATCAGGCGCGGAAATCGCCCTCACGGCCGTAGTCGTCGAGCGACACGGCGTGGAACTCGCTCTCGCCGAGCGGCTGGTCCAGGCCCGGGTAGTCGAAGTCCGCGAAGCCGACCGGCGAGGCGTACAGGTTCGCCTTGGCCTCGTCCGTGGGCTCCACCGTGGTCTTCGTGTAGCGGTCCAGGCCGGTGCCGGCCGGGATCAGCTTGCCAATGATCACGTTCTCCTTCAGGCCCAGCAGCGGGTCCGACTTGCCCTCCATGGCCGCCTGCGTGAGGACGCGGGTCGTCTCCTGGAAGGACGCGGCCGAGAGCCACGAGTCGGTCGCCAGCGAGGCCTTCGTGATGCCCATGAGCTCGTCGCGCCCGGAGGCCGGCTGACGGCCCTCGGCCACGGCGGCCCGGTTGGCGGCCACGAAGCGCGGCCGGTCCGTCAGCTCGCCCGGCAGCAGGTCCGTGTCGCCGTTCTCGATGACGGTGACGCGCCGCAGCATCTGGCGGACGATGACCTCCACGTGCTTGTCGTGGATGCCCACGCCCTGCGACTGGTACACGTCCTGCACCTCCTCCACGAGGAAGCGCTGGGCGGCACGCGGACCGAGCACGCGCAGGACCTGCTTGGGGTCCACGGCGCCGGCCACGAGCTGGGTGCCCACGGCCACGTGCTCGCCGTCCTCCACGAGCAGGCGCGCACGGCGCAGCACGGGGTAGGCGATCTCCTCGGAGCCGTCGTCCGGGGTGAGGATCAGGCGCACCGACGCCTCGGTGTCCTCGATCTGCACCCGGCCCGCCACCTCGGAGATCGGGGCCACGCCCTTGGGCGTGCGGGCCTCGAAGAGCTCCTGGATGCGGGGAAGGCCCTGGGTGATGTCGTCCGCCGACGCGACGCCGCCGGTGTGGAACGTGCGCATGGTCAGCTGGGTGCCGGGCTCGCCGATCGACTGGGCCGCGATGATGCCCACGGCCTCGCCGATGTCCACGAGCTGGCCCGTGGCCATGGAGCGGCCATAGCACTTGGCGCACGTGCCGACGGCCGACTCGCAGGTCAGCACGGAGCGGACCTTGATCTCGGACACGCCGGCGTCCACCAGCTCGCCGATGAGCACGTCGCCCACGTCCGCGCCGGCGGTGGCCAGCACGGTGCCGTCCTCACCCGTCACGTCCTGCGCGAGGGTGCGGGCGAAGGCCGAGTTCTCCACCTGCTCGTGCATGACGAGCTCTCCGTCGGCGTTGGGCACGGCGATGGTCACGGACAGGCCGCGCTCCGTGCCGCAGTCCTCCTCGCGGACGATGACGTCCTGGGAGACGTCCACGAGACGACGGGTCAGGTAGCCCGAGTTCGCGGTCTTCAGCGCGGTGTCCGCGAGGCCCTTGCGGGCGCCGTGGGTGGCGGAGAAGTACTCGAGCACCGACAGGCCCTCGCGGTACGAGGACTTGATCGGGCGCGGGATGATCTCGCCCTTCGGGTTGGCCACGAGGCCGCGGATGCCCGCGATCTGGCGGACCTGCAGCCAGTTGCCTCGGGCGCCCGAGGACACCATGCGGTTGATCGTGTTCAGCTCGGACAGGCCGGCCTTCATGGCCGCGGCGACCTCGTCGGTGGCCTTGTTCCAGATGTCGATCAGCTCGGAGCGACGCTCGTCGTCCGCGATGAGGCCCTTGTCGTACTGGCTCTGCACGCGCTGCGACTGCGCCTCGTAGCCCTCCATGATGGAGGCCTTGTCGAAGTCGGACGTGATGTCCGAGATCGCCACCGTCACGCCGGACCACGTGCCCCAGTGGAAGCCCGCGTCCTTGAGGTTGTCCAGGGTCTGGGCGGTGGTCACCATCGGGTACCGCTCGGCGAGGTCGTTGACCAGCTGGCCGAGGGTGCCCTTGGTGGCCTGCGCGTCCAGCCACGGGTAGTCCGCCGGGAGGAGCTCGTTGAAGAGCACCTTGCCCAGCGTCGTCTCGATGAACGCGCGCTCGCCCTCGCTCCAGCCCTCGGGGGCCGGGACCGCCGCCGACGGCACGAAGCCGTCCACGCCGATGGTGACGGGGGCGTTGAGGTGCAGGTCGCCGCCGTCGAACGCCATGATGGCCTCCGCGACGGTGGAGTACTGCGTGCCCGCGCCGGCCTCGTCCGCCCGCACCGTGGTGAGGTGGTTCAGGCCGATGATCATGTCCTGGGCCGGCACGGCGACCGCGCGGCCGTCCGAGGGCTTCAGGATGTTGTGGCTCGAGAGCATGAGCAGACGGGCCTCCGCCTGCGCCTCCGGGGAGAGCGGCAGGTGCACGGCCATCTGGTCGCCGTCGAAGTCCGCGTTGAACGCGCCGCAGACGAGCGGGTGCAGCTGGAGGGCCTTGCCCTCCACGAGCTGCGGCTCGAACGCCTGGATGCCGAGGCGGTGCAGGGTGGGCGCGCGGTTCAGCAGCACGGGGTGCTCGGTGATGACCTCCTCGAGCACGTCCCACACCTGCGGGCGGAAGCGCTCGACCATGCGCTTGGCCGACTTGATGTTCTGCGCGTGGTTGAGGTCCACGAGGCGCTTCATCACGAACGGCTTGAAGAGCTCGAGCGCCATCTGCTTCGGCAGGCCGCACTGGTGCAGCTTCAGCTGCGGGCCCACCACGATGACCGAACGGCCCGAGTAGTCCACGCGCTTGCCGAGCAGGTTCTGGCGGAAGCGGCCCTGCTTGCCCTTGAGCATGTCGGACAGCGACTTCAGCGGCCGGTTGCCCGGCCCGGTGACGGGACGGCCGCGGCGGCCGTTGTCGAACAGGGAGTCCACGGCCTCCTGGAGCATGCGCTTCTCGTTGTTCACGATGATCTCAGGCGCGCCGAGGTCGAGCAGCCGCTTCAGGCGGTTGTTGCGGTTGATCACGCGGCGGTACAGGTCGTTCAGGTCGGAGGTCGCGAAGCGGCCGCCGTCGAGCTGGACCATGGGGCGCAGCTCCGGCGGGATCACCGGGACCGCGTCCAGGACCATGCCCGTGGGCGAGTTGTCCGTGGTGAGGAACGCGTTGACGACCTTCAGACGCTTCAGGGCGCGGGTCTTGCGCTGGCCCTTGCCGGTCTTGATGGTCTCGCGGAGCATCTCGGACTCGGCCTGCAGGTCGAAGGTCTGCAGACGGCGCTGGATCGACTCGGCGCCCATGGAGCCCTCGAAGTACTGGCCGTACTTGTCGCGCATGGCGCGGTAGAGGCCCTCATCGCCCTCGAGGTCGGCGACCTTGAGGTTCTTGAAGCGGTCCCACACCTGCTCCTTGCGGTCCAGCTCGGCGTCGGCGCGCTTGCGGATCTGGGACATGGTCTTGTCCGCCGCGTCGCGCGCCTTCTTCTTCTCCGCGGCCTTGGCGCCCTCGGACTCCAGCTTCGCGAGGTCCTTCTCGAGGTCCGCGGCGACGGCGGCGACGTCCGCGTCGCGCTGGTCGGCGAGGACGCGGGTCTCCTGGTCGTGCTCGGCCTGGAGGTTGGGGAGGTCGCGGTGACGCGCCTCCTCGTCCACCGAGGTGATCATGTAGGCCGCGAAGTAGATGACCTTCTCGAGGTCCTTCGGGGCGAGGTCCAGCAGGTAGCCCAGCCGGGACGGGACGCCCTTGAAGTACCAGATGTGGGTGACGGGGGCGGCCAGCTCGATGTGGCCCATGCGGTCACGGCGCACCTTGGAGCGGGTCACCTCGACGCCGCAGCGCTCGCAGATGATGCCCTTGAAGCGCACGCGCTTGTACTTGCCGCACGCGCACTCCCAGTCACGGGTGGGGCCGAAGATCTTCTCGCAGAAGAGCCCGTCCTTCTCCGGCTTCAGGGTGCGGTAGTTGATGGTCTCCGGCTTCTTGACCTCGCCGTACGACCAGCGGCGGATGTCCTCCGCCGTGGCCAGGCCGATGCGCATCAGGCCGAAAGAGTTGTCTGTGGACATGCTGTTCACGCTCATGCTCCGGTGAACTCCTTGGTTCGGTGGTTCTCAGTAGACGTCTGGTGGGATGCGGGAGTCAGCGGGATCAGACTTCCTCGACCGAGCTGGGCTCGGCGTGGGAGAGGTCGATGCCCAGCTCCTCGGCTGCGCGGTAGACCTCGTCCTCCGCGTCGCGCATCTCGATGGTCTGGCCGTCGGCGGAGAGGACCTCCACGTTCAGGCAGAGGGACTGCATCTCCTTGATGAGCACCTTGAAGGACTCCGGCACACCCGGCTCGGGGATGTTCTCGCCCTTGACGATGGCCTCGTAGACCTTCACGCGGCCGTGGATGTCGTCCGACTTGATGGTCAGCAGCTCCTGGAGGGTGAACGCGGCGCCGTACGCCTCGAGCGCCCACACCTCCATCTCGCCGAAGCGCTGGCCGCCGAACTGGGCCTTGCCGCCCAGCGGCTGCTGCGTGATCATCGAGTACGGGCCCGTGGAGCGGGCGTGGATCTTGTCGTCCACCAGGTGGTGCAGCTTGAGCATGTACATGTAGCCCACGGAGATCGGGTCCGGGAACGGCTCGCCGGAGCGGCCGTCGAACAGCTGCGCCTTGCCGTTGGTGCCCATGAGCCGGTCGCCGTCGCGGGTCTTGTTCACGTGACCCAGCAGGCCGGTGATCTCCTCCGCCTCGGCGCCGTCGAACACCGGGGTGGCGACGTTGACCGGGCCGGACTGGCGCGGGAAGTTCGGCAGGTTGCCGATCCACTCGGGCTCGCCCTCGATGTCCCAGCCGCGCGAGGCGGCCCAGCCGAGGTGCAGCTCCATGACCTGGCCCAGGTTCATGCGGCCGGGCACGCCCAGGGGGTTCAGGACGATGTCCACCGGGGTGCCGTCCGCCAGGAACGGCATGTCCTCCAGGGGCAGGATCTTGGAGATGACACCCTTGTTGCCGTGGCGGCCGGCCATCTTGTCGCCGTCGGTGATCTTGCGCTTCTGGGCGACATACACGCGCACGAGCTGGTTGACGCCCGGGGAGAGGTCGTCGTCCTGCTCGCGGTCGAAGATGCGCACGCCGATGACGGTGCCGGACTCGCCGTGGGGCACCTTCAGGGACGTGTCGCGGACCTCGCGGGACTTCTCGCCGAAGATGGCGCGCAGCAGGCGCTCCTCCGGGGTCAGCTCGGTCTCGCCCTTCGGGGTGACGCGGCCGACCAGGATGTCGCCGGCCTCCACCTCGGCGCCGATGTGGATGATGCCGCGCTCGTCGAGCTGGGCCAGCACCTCCTCGGACACGTTGGGGATGTCGCGCGTGATCTCCTCGGCGCCCAGCTTGGTGTCGCGGGCGTCGACCTCGTGCTCCTCGATGTGGATCGAGGTGAGGACGTCCTCCGAGACCATGCGCTGGGACAGGATGATCGCGTCCTCGTAGTTCAGGCCCTCCCAGGGCATGAACGCGACGAGGAGGTTCTTGCCGAGCGCGAGCTCGCCGTGGTCCGTGGCGGGGCCGTCGGCGATGATGCTCAGGCGCTCGACGCGGTCGCCCTCGGACACGCGGACGCGCTGGTTGTACGCGTTGCCCTGGTTGGAGCGGGAGAACTTCATGATCGGGTAGTGCGTCGTGGTGCCGTCGTCGTTCATGACGGTCACCAGGTCCGCGGCCACCTCGGTCACCACGCCGGGGGCGGTCGCGGTCACGGAGTCGCCCGCGTCCACGGCCACGTACTTCTCCATGCCGGTGCCGACGTACGGGGCCTGCGACTGGAGCAGCGGCACGGCCTGGCGCTGCATGTTGGCGCCCATGAGCGCGCGGTTCGCGTCGTCGTGCTCGAGGAACGGGATGAGGGCCGTGGCCGCCGACACCATCTGGCGCGGGGACACGTCCATGTAGTCGATGTCGTCCACGGTGGAGAGCACGGGCTCACCGCCGCCGCCGCGCTGGCGGCAGAGGACGAGCTCCTCGACGAAGGTGCCGTCGGCGTCCACCGGCGCGTTGGCCTGGGCGATCTGGAACTCGAGCTCGTCGTCCGCGGTCAGGTAGTCGACGTCGTCGGTGACGCGGCCGTCCACCACGCGGCGGTACGGGGTCTCGATGAAGCCGAAGGAGTTGATGCGGCCGAAGGTCGCGAGCGAGCCGATGAGGCCGATGTTCGGGCCTTCCGGGGTCTCGATGGGGCACATGCGGCCGTAGTGCGACGGGTGGACGTCACGGACCTCCATGCCGGCGCGGTCACGGGACAGGCCGCCCGGGCCGAGCGCGGAGAGGCGGCGCTTGTGGGTCAGGCCCGCGAGCGGGTTGTTCTGGTCCATGAACTGCGACAGCTGCGAGGTGCCGAAGAACTCCTTGATCGCCGCCACCACGGGGCGGATGTTGATCAGGGTCTGCGGGGTGATCGCCTCGACGTCCTGCGTGGTCATGCGCTCGCGCACGACGCGCTCCATGCGGGACAGGCCGGTGCGGATCTGGTTCTCGATCAGCTCGCCCACCGCGCGGATGCGACGGTTGCCGAAGTGGTCGATGTCGTCGACCTCGACGCGCACGTCGACGGTCTCGCCGTCGCGCGTGCCCTTGATGGACTTCTCGCCCGCGTGCAGCGCGGCGATGAAGTGCACCATCTGCACGAGGTCGTCCTCGGTCAGCACGGAGGCGTTCGGGTCGGCCAGGTGCACGTCCACGCCCAGCTTGCGGTTGAGCTTGTAGCGGCCCACCTTCGCCAGGTCGTAGCGCTTCTGGGTGAAGTACAGGTTGTTCAGCAGCGCCTGGGCCGCGTCGACGGCGGCGGGCTCGCCCGGGCGCAGCTTGCGGTAGATGTCCAGCAGCGCCTCGTTCTGGTCGGCGGTGCCGTCCTTCTCGAGGGTCGCGCGGATGGAGTCGTACTGGCCGAACTCCTCGAGGATGCGGGACTCGGTCCAGCCCATGGCCTTGAGCAGCACCGTCACGGGCTGCTTGCGCTTGCGGTCGAGGCGGACGCCGACCTGGTCGCGCTTGTCCACCTCGAGCTCGAACCACGCGCCGCGCGAGGGGATGATCTTGGCGGAGAAGATCTCCTTGTCCGAGGTCTTGTCCGGGGTGCGCTCGAAGTAGGCGCCCGGGGAGCGGACCAGCTGGGACACGACGACGCGCTCGGTGCCGTTGATGATGAACGTGCCGTTGCGCGTCATGAGCGGGAAGTCGCCCATGAACACGGTCTGCTGCTTGATCTCGCCGGTCGTGTTGTTCATGAACTCGGCCTTGACGTACAGCGGGGCGGCGAAGGTCGCGTCGCGGTCCTTGCACTCCTCCTCCGTCATCTTCGCGTCGGCGAACTCCGGATCGGAGAAGGACAGGGACATGGTGCCCTGGAAGTCCTCGATCGGGGAGATCTCCTCGAAGATGTCCGTGAGCCCGGAGGTCACGGGCACCGAGTGGTCGTCGACCGCGAGGGCCTGCTCCACTCGCGCGGACCAGCGCTCGTTGCCGATCAGGCGGTCGAACGACTCGGTCTGCAGCGCCAGCAGGTCCGGCACGTCCAGCGGCTCGGAGATCTTGGCGAAGGAGATGCGTCCGGCGGATGCGCCGGATCGCGGGGAGACAGTAGCGGTTTCATGGGTGCTCGAGGCGACCACGTAGGATCCTTCCACAGGCCTTCTGGGGTTCCGTTCGCTCCCCGTGCGCATGATGCGGACGGTGCGGGCCCACCGCTATATGAAGGCCACACGTCACCGTGCGGGCCGTCGGCGGTCAGGCCGTCCTCCAGGCAGCACGGAACAGGGGAGATGCAAAGATCCATCCTAACCCCGGGGTCCAGTCCTGTCCACCCACGCACGAGACCCCCGTCGCGCGATGCGCGACGGGGGTCCCGGGGTGAAGCGGTGAGATGCGGTTCAGGCCGCGATCATCACTTGAGGGTGACGGTGGCGCCGGCGCCCTCGAGCTGCTCCTTGGCCTTCTCGGCGGTCTCCTTGTTGACGCCCTCGAGGACCGGCTTGGGGGCGCCGTCGACGAGGTCCTTGGCCTCCTTCAGGCCGAGGGAGGTGAGGGCGCGCACCTCCTTGATGACGCCGATCTTCTTGTCGCCGGCGGCCTCGAGGATGACGTCGAACTCGTCCTTCTCCTCGGCGGCCTCGGCGGCGGGGGCACCGGCGCCGGCGGCGGCCATCGCCACGGGGGCGGCGGCGGTGACGTCGAACTTCTCCTCGAACGCCTTGATGAACTCGGACAGCTCGATGAGGGTCAGCTCCTCGAACGCGGCGAGCAGCTCTTCGGTGGTCAGCTTGGCCATGATGGCTCCTTTACGTGTACGTCTTGACTACGTGTGAAGTGGTGGGCCGTGCAGCCCGGGGTGGACTGCTCAGGCAGCCTGGTCCTGCTGGGCTCGCAGCGCCTCGACCGTGCGGGCGGTCTTGGAGAGCGGAGCCTGGAACAGGGCGGCAGCCTTGGACATGCTGCCCTTCATCGCGCCGGCGAACTTCGCCAGCAGCACCTCGCGGGACTCGAGGTCCGCGAGCTTCTTGATGCCGGCCTCGTCCAGGGGCTGGCCATCCATGAAGCCGCCCTTGAGGACGAGCTTCTCGTGATCCTTGGCGAAGTCACGCAGGGCCTTCGCGACGTTGACCGGGTCTCCGGTCACGAACGCGATCGCGGTGGGACCGGCGAGGTGGGCCTCGAGGCCCTCCATGCCGGCTTCCTTGGCCGCGATCTCGGCCAGCGTGTTCTTCGCCACGGCGTAGGTCGCATCCTGACGGATGGAGTCACGGAGCTGCTTGAGCTCGGACACCGTCAGGCCACGGTATTCCGTCAGAACAGCGGCGTTGGACTCACGGAACAGGTCCGTGAGCTCCGCCACCGCCGACTCCTTCGCGGACGTCGCCATGGCACTCCTCTCGATGATCGTGGGGACCGCCTGAGCCCCGGACAACGAGAAACGCCCCGTGCGGGTGCACGGGGCGTGGCGACACGGGACGGATCGGGCCCGACGGCCGTCGTCCTGGGACGGAGCTCTGCTGCACCTGCGCGGGCCGCCTCCGTTGCGGAGGTCCTTCGGTGATGGCGGCATGCCGACATCACGACCGGCGGTCTTCGGTCCGTCAAGACTACCCGGCCCCTCCCCCGGCCGCAAGTCGGCGGCCCCGAGGGACGACGACGGCCGGCCGCCCGTGAGGGCGACCGGCCGTCGTCGCGTGCGGACCCGCGGGCCCGCCCCGGGGATCAGGCCTGCTCGAACTCGACCGTGGTCACGTTCGGGTCCATCTGGACGCCGGGGCCGAAGGTGGTGGCCACGGTCGCCTTGGAGATGTAGCGGCCCTTCGAGGAGGACGGCTTCAGGCGGAGGATCTCCTCCAGGGCGGCGGCGTAGTTCTCCACGAGGGCCTTCTCCTCGAAGGAGGTGCGGCCGATGATGAAGTGGAGGTTGGCGTGCTTGTCGACGCGGAAGTCGATCTTGCCGCCCTTGATGTCGGACACGGCCTTGGCCACGTCCGGGGTCACGGTGCCGGTCTTGGGGTTCGGCATCAGGTTGCGGGGGCCGAGGACCTTGCCGAGGCGGCCGACCTTGCCCATGAGCTCCGGGGAGGCCACGGCGGCGTCGAAGTCCACCCAGCCCTCGGAGATCTTGGCGATCAGGTCGTCGTCGCCGACGACGTCGGCGCCGGCGGCGCGGGCGGCCTCGGCGCGCTCACCGGTGGCGAACACGACGACGCGGGCGGTCTTGCCGGTGCCGTGGGGCAGGCTCACGGAGCCGCGGACCATCTGGTCGGCCTTGCGGGGGTCGACGGACAGGCGGAGGGCGACCTCCACCGTGGCGTCGGACGTGGAGGGGTTGGTCTCCTTGGCGAGGGCGATCGCCTTGGCGGGAGCGTAGATCTCCTCGCCGATCGCGGCCTTGGCCGCCTTGTATGCCTTGCTGCGCTGTGCCATCTGCGTGCTTCTCCTTGTGCAGTCGTGGTCTGTCGGGCCGCGCTCGGCCCTGCCACTGAGGGGGTGATGAGGGGGGAGGGCGTCAGCCCTCGACGGTGATGCCCATCGAACGGGCGGTGCCCGCGATGATCTTGGCGGCGGCCTTCACGTCGTTGGCGTTCAGGTCCTCCATCTTGGTGGCGGCGATCTCCTCGCACTGGGCGTGGGTCAGCTTGCCGACCTTGTCCGTGTGCGGGGTGGAGGAGCCCTTCTGGACGCCCGCGGCCTTCTTGATGAGCTCGGCGGCCGGCGGGGTCTTGGTGATGAACGTGAACGAGCGGTCCTCGTACACGGTGATCTCCACCGGCACCACGTTGCCGCGCTGCGACTCGGTGGCGGCGTTGTAGGCCTTGCAGAACTCCATGATGTTCACGCCGTGCTGGCCCAGGGCGGGGCCGATGGGCGGAGCGGGGTTGGCGGCGCCGGCCTGGATCTGAAGCTTGATCAGACCGGAGACCTTCTTCTTGGGAGCCATGAGTGGATCCTTCTCTCACTTCGGGGACCCACGGCGCAGGAGCGCACCGTGGGAGTGTGGCCGCCGTGGCGCGGCGGCCGGTGCCGCCCCCGGGCCGGCAGGCGGCCGGCTCGGGGCGGAAGCGGGGGTGTCCTCAGATGACCTTGGTCACCTGGCTGAAGGACAGGGTCACGGGGGTCTCGCGCTCGAAGATCGAGACGAGGACCACCAGCTGCTGGGACTCCGGCTTGATCTCGGAGATCGTCGCCGGGAGGGTCTCGAACGGGCCGTCGTCGACGGTCACGGACTCGCCCACCTCGAAGTCCACGTGGACGGCGGGGGCGGCGGAGGGGAGGTCGGACGCCGGGACGGCCAGGCCGGCCTTCTCCGCGGCGCGCGTGGCCTCCTGGATCACGGACGGGGCCAGCATGTCGTAGACCTCGGTGAGGGTCAGCGGCTGCGGGGAGTGCGCGTCGTTGCCCACGAACCCGGTGACGCCGGGGGTGTGGCGCACGACGCCCCACGAGGCGTCGTCGAGGTCCATGCGGACGAGGACGTAGCCCGGGATGCGCACGCGCGAGACGATCTTGCGCGTGGTGTTCTTGATCTCCACGACCTCCTCCATGGGGACCTCGATCTCGTAGATCGCGTCCTCCATGTCCTGGGTCTGGATGCGCGTCTCGAGGTTGGTCTTCACGCGCTTCTCGTAGCCGGCGTAGGTGTGCACCACGTACCAGTCGCCGGGCTGGCGGCGCAGGCGGGTGCGCAGCTCCTCGGCGGGGTCGACGACGGGCTCCTCCTCGGCAGGGGCGGCGTCCTCAGCGGGAGCGGTCTCCGCGGCCTGGGCGTCGACGTCCTCCGTGGGGGCGGCCTCGACGTCGACGTCGGCGGCGGACTCGGCGTCGGCGGCCAGGTCGGCCTTCTGCACGGTGGCCTCGGCGGCCTCGTCGCCGTCGGCGGCCTCGCCCGGCACGGCCTCGTCCGTCTCGGGCTCGACGACGCCCTCTGCGGCGGCGGTCTCCTCGACGGAGACGGAGTCCTCGGGGGACTGACGATCCATTTCCTGCTCGGACACGGCTTCCTGCTTTCTGCTGACGGGGGTCGGACGACCCTCCACTGACGGGGGGCCTTGGCGTGCGGGCGTGTGGACGCCTCCTGCGCCGCGGGGCCCGGCTCGCGGTCCGCTCAGCGGCCGCCCGTGCCGAACGTCAGACCCGCCAGGGTGCCGAACAGCCAGTCCAGGCCCATCACCAGGAGGATCATGACCGCCACGAAGGCGAGCACCACTGCGGTCATGCGCAGCAGCTCCTCGCTCGTGGGGGTGACCACCTTGCGGAGCTCGTCCACCACCTGGCGCAGGAACAGGGCGATCCGCGCGAAGAGCCCACGGCGCTGCCTGTCCGGCGCCGGGGTGGAGCCCCCGCCGTTCGCCGCCAACTCAGTCACGTGGCCTCACTCAATCGGATCGCCGAAACGCTTGCACGCCTGTGCCGGGCACTTCAGCCCGGCACCGAGCAGGGCAGACAGGACTCGAACCTGCAACCTGCGGTTTTGGAGACCGCTGCGCTACCAATTGCGCCACTACCCTAGGTGTCCGCCTGTCGACTCCCGGGCGCTCGCCCAGGACCGTCATCGCGGTACCGAGCGTTCAGAATACGCCATGCCGGGCCGGGAGTCGAACCGGGGCGGCGCACTCACTACGCTGGCGTGCGGAGGCGTGCCCTCCGCACCTCGCTCCCGCCCTCGAACCGCCGAAGAAGGTCCCCATGGCTTCCCCCGCACGCCGCGTGTCCACCCGCCTCGCCGCCATCGCCCCGTCCGCCACCCTCGTCGTCGACGCGCGGGCCAAGGAGCTCAAGGCCGCTGGCCGCCCCGTGATCGGCTTCGGCGCGGGCGAGCCCGACTTCCCCACCCCGGGCTACATCGTCGACGCGGCCGTCGCCGCCGCGCAGGACCCGAAGAACCACCGCTACTCCCCCGCCGCCGGCCTGCCCGAGCTGCGCGAGGCGATCGCGGCCAAGACCCTGCGGGACTCCGGCGTCGCCGTGGAGGCCTCCCAGGTGCTCGTGACGAACGGCGGCAAGCAGGCCGTCTACAACACGTTCGCCGCCCTGCTGGACCCGCAGGACGAGGTCCTCGTCCCCGCGCCGTACTGGACCACCTACCCGGAGGCCATCCGCCTGGCCGGCGGCGTGCCGGTGGACGTGTTCGCGGGCCCCGAGGCGGGCTACAAGGTCACCGTGGAGCAGCTCGAGGCCGCCGTCACGGACCGCACCAAGGCGCTCCTCTTCGTCTCGCCCTCCAACCCGACCGGCGCGGTCTACTCCCCCGAGGAGACGAAGGCCATCGGCGAGTGGGCCCTCGAGCGGGGCCTGTGGGTCGTCACCGACGAGATCTACGAGCACCTCACCTACGACGGCGCGCCCTTCACCTCGATCGTCGCCGCCGTCCCGGGCCTGGCGGAGCAGGCCGTGGTCGTCAACGGCGTCGCGAAGACCTACGCGATGACCGGCTGGCGCGTCGGATGGATGGTCGGCCCGGTGGACGTCATCAAGGCGGCCACGAACCTGCAGTCGCACGCCACCTCCAACGTGGCCAACGTGTCCCAGCGCGCGGCCCTCGCCGCCGTCGCGGGGCCGCTGGACGCCGTCGAGGAGATGACGACGGCCTTCGACCGCCGCCGGACGGCCATGGTCGCGGCCATGAACGCCGTGCCCGGCTTCCACTGCCCCACGCCGGAGGGCGCCTTCTACGCGTACGTGGACGTCCGTGAGGCGCTCGGGAAGACGTACCGCGGAGGCGTCACCCCCACGACGTCGGCCGAGCTCGCCGCGTTCATCCTCGATGAGGCCGAGGTCGCCGTCGTGCCCGGCGAGGCCTTCGGCCCCTCGGGCTACCTGCGCCTGTCCTACGCGCTGGGCGACGACGACCTGGCCGAGGGAGTCGAGCGCATCCGCGCACTGCTCTCCGAGTGATCGCGGTCCTCGCCGGCCGCAGACCTGCGAGCCCCGCGCCGCCCGGCGCGGGGCTCGCCCGCATCCGGCTCAGGCGTATCCGCGGCGCGCGGCCCAGCGCGTGAGCTCGTGGCGGTTGGAGAGCTGGAGCTTGCGCAGCACGGAGGACACGTGGCTCTCCACCGTGCGGTCCGAGATGAACAGCTCGGCGCCGGCCTCCCGGTACGTGTAGCCCCGGGCCACGAGGCGCATGACGTCCCGCTCGCGGGAGGAGAGGCGGTCGAGGTCCCCGTCCCGGGCCGGCTCCCCGGCCTCCGGTGCCGGCGCCGACGGCGACGGCGGGCTCCCGCGGAACGCGTCGAGGACGAATCCGGCGAGGCGCGGCGAGAACACGGCGTCGCCGCCGGCCACCCGCGCGGCCGCCTCTGTGACGTCGGCCCCCGAGGCGGTCTTCGTGATGTAGCCGCGGGCCCCGGCGCGGATCACGGCGACCACGTCCTCCGCGGCATCGGACACGGACAGCGCCAGGAAGCGCGTGCCCGGCCGCCGCTCCAGCACGCGCGCGGCCACTTCGGCCCCGCCGCCGCCCGCTCCGCCGGGCAGGTGCACGTCGAGGAGCACGACGTCGGGCTCCCGCTCGAGGACCTCGCGGACGGCGGCGTCGACGTCCCCGGCCTCGCCCACGATCTCGACCCGCGCCGGATCCAGGTCGGCGCGCAGTCCGGCGCGGAAGATCGCGTGGTCGTCCACGATCACGGCGGTGAGCGGGATGGTCATGCGGTCTCCTCCCGCGGATCGGTCGGGTGGGCGGGGTCGGCGGGCTCGGGAAGGGCCAGGTGCACCTCGGTGCCGCCCGGCCCGGAGCGGAGACGGGCCGACCCTCCTGCCCGGCGCATGCGGCCCAGGATCGACTCGCGCACGCCCATCCGGTCGGCGGGGACCTCGTCGAGGTCGAAGCCCGCCCCACGGTCACGCACGAAGACCTCCGCGAGCCGCGGTGCGCCGTCGTCGTCGGTCACCTCGGCGAAGACCTGGACGTCCCCCGCGTGGCGCGCGGCGTTGAGGACGGCCTCCCGGGCGGCGGCCACGAGCGGCTCGAGCCAGGCCCCGGAGGCCTCGCCGACCGCGACCACCTCCACGCGGCGGCCGTGGGCGTCCTCGACCTCGGCCGCCGTCTCCTCGAGCCGTTCGCGCAGGGTCCCGCCGAGCCGGGCCGCCTCGGGGAAGAGGAACCGGCGCAGCTCGCGCTCCTGGGCGCGGGCCACCCGGGCGACCGTCTCCGGGTCTTCGGCGCGCCGCTGGATCAGCGCCAGGGACTGCAGCACCGAGTCGTGCAGGTGCGCCGCGATCTCGGCGCGCTCGGCGTGGACCGCGAGCGCCGTGCGCTCCTCGTCCCGGCGGCGCTGCCACGCCAGCAGGTAGGGCATGGCCACCAGGGCCGCCCCGGCCAGCATGGCGACGGCGACCACCAGTCCCAGCCACAGCTCGCCCGAGCCGACGGCGCCCACGGCGAGGGCCAGCACGGCGAGGAGCACGAGCCCCGATCCGAGGGCGAGGCGCACGAGGCGGCCGCCGCGCTCCCCGCGCCCGCCCCGGCCGAGGTCCAGCTGCATCCACGCGAGCCCGAGGCCGATCACGAGCACCGCCACGGGGCCCACGAGCGCCCAGTCCACGTCCACGCCCAGCCCGTCGGCCGCCACGATCCCGCCGACGCCGAGCAGGACCGCGGCGAGCAGCAGCGGCCAGCCGCCCTCCCGGACGCGCTCGGCCACCTCGGGCAGGCGTGCGGCGAGCGTGGGGGCCGGGCCGGCGGCGCCGTCTGCCGCGGGGGTGCCGGGCGCGTCCTCCGGCATGAGCAGCCAGAGCCAGGCGTAGAGCGCCGCCCCGGCGCCGCCGGCCAGGGTGAGCAGCACGAACCCCCAGCGCACCGCCGCGGTGGAGAGGCCCAGGTGCCGGGCGACGCCGGCGGCGACCCCGGCCACCGGCCGGTCGGCGCCATGCCGGGCCAGCGGAGGGCGCGCGGGCGAGGCCGGACGCACGGGACCCGTCGGTGTCGGCGCGGTGGGGACGGCGGGGCTCATGGCTCCATCCTGCCCGTCCCGTGCACGGGGCACATCCGGGACCGGATCCGGGACATCCCGGATGTGCCCGGGGCGGCGGCGGACCACGATGGAGGCATGAGCACCGCCCACGGATCCTGGCCCCCCTCCCCCGCCGACGTCCAGGACGACGCCGGCGCCCTCCCCTCCTGGCTGCGCCGCGCGGTCGAGTCGTGGGGCGTCCGCCGCGACGACTCCTCCTGGGTGGCCGGCGTCCTCGGCGGCGTCGCCCGCCGCTACGGGATCGACCCCCTGCTGGCCCGCGGCGCGTTCGTGGCCCTGTGCGTCGTGTCCGCCGGGCTGGGCCTGCTGGCCTACGCGGCCGCCTGGGCCGTGCTCCCGGACGCGCAGGGGCGGGTGCAGTACGGCCGCCTGCGCCGCGGCGAGTGGACCGACGCGACCGTGGCGATCGCCGTGATCGGCGGCATCGGCGCCCTCAACGTCCTCGTGGGCGCGGGGTTCACCCTGCTCGCACCGGCCGTCGGCGGGCCGGGCTCGCTGCTCGGCCTCGCCGCCGTCGCGGTGCTGGTCTGGTGGCTCGTGACGCGGTGGGACGCCGACGCGCAGCAGCGCGTCACCCCCACGGCGACGCCGGAGCGCGGGCGCGTGCACAGCGAGCCCGCCTGGTATGCGCGGCGCCGAGAGACCTCGGCGGCGCCCGCCTCCGCCGACGAGCACGGCTTCCACGCGGACTGGATCGACCCGGACACCGGCGCGTGGCGAGAGCAGACGCACTCCCGCGAGCACCGCGCGGCCGCCCGACTGGCCGAGGAGCAGGCGCGCACCGTCGCCCCCGCATTCCGGGCCTCCGGGCGCAGGCCGATGCGGGCGAAGGGCGGGTCCCACGGACCCGGCGGCAAGCCCGTCCTCGGACGCGGCGCGCAGGCGGTCACCTACCTCCTGGCGGCGGGAACCGCCCTGACGGTCCTGCTGTCCATGCTCCTGGGGAACGCGGTGCCGAGCGCGACGCTGCTCCCCGTGCCACCCACCTCGGCCGCCCTGGCCGTCATCGTCGTCGCGATGACCGTCGGCCTGCTGCGGGGCCGCCGCCCCGGCACCCTCGCCCCGGTGAGCGGGGTCCTCGTGGGCGTCACCGCCGTGCAGATGGCCGCCCACCTCCTCTTCGCCCCCCTCACGTGAGCCAGGCGTCCACGATCCCCGCCGAGCGAGCGCTCTCGGGGCCTGACATCCGACGAGGGCGCACCGGCGCGCCGCTCTCCGAGTGGGGCCCGACGGGCGGCCGTCCCCTGACGGCCGTCCTCCGACATGCCTAGGGTGAGGGGGACCCCGGCAGAACACCCTCGAGAGGACCCCCATGCGCGTCGGAATGCTCACCTCCGGAGGCGACTGCCCCGGCCTCAACGCCGTCATCCGGGCGGCCGTCCTTCACGGCATCAAGACCTACGACATGGAGATGGTGGGCATCCGGGACGGCTGGGCCGGCCTCATCCGCAAGGACGTCGAGGAGCTGCCCCGCACGCGGGTCCGCGGCCTCGCGAAGCAGGGCGGCACCATCATCGGCACGTCCCGCACGCACCCGTACGACGCCGACGGCGGCGGCCCGGAGAACATGCTGCGCAGCGTGCGCGAGCTGGGCCTGGACGCCGTGATCGCGATCGGCGGCGAGGGCACCCTGGCCGGCGCCAACCGCCTCGCCCAGGACGGCCTGCCGATCATCGGCGTCCCGAAGACCATCGACAACGACCTCCAGGGCACCGACTACACGTTCGGCTTCGACACGGCCGTGCAGATCGCCACGGACGCGATGGACCGCCTGCGCACCACCGGCGAGTCCCACCACCGCTGCATGGTGGCCGAGGTCATGGGCCGCCATGTCGGGTGGATCGCCCTGCACTCCGGCATGGCCGCCGGCGCCCATGCGATCCTCATCCCCGAGGTCCGCACGCCCATGGCGCAGGTGGCCGAGTGGGTCACGCAGGTGCACGAGAAGGGCCGTTCGCCGCTCGTCGTCGTCGCGGAGGGCTTCATCCCCGAGGGCCAGGACGACCCGCTGGCGGACGCCGGTCTGGAGGCCTCCGGGCGCCCCCGCCTCGGCGGCATCGGCGAGTGGGTCACGCGCGAGATCGAGACCATGACCGGCATCGAGACCCGCAGCACCGTGCTCGGGCACATCCAGCGCGGCGGCGCCCCGACGGCCACGGACCGCGTGCTCTCCACGCGCTTCGGCATGGGCGCCGTGGACCTCGCGGCGCAGCGGCGCTGGGGTCAGATGGTGGCGGCGAACGGGACGGAGATCATCTCCATCCCCATGAGTGCGGCGCTCAAGGGTCTCAAGTCCGTCCCGCGCTCCCGGTACGACGAGGCCGCCGTCCTCTTCGGCCGCTGATCCCGTGAGCGAGCTCCCCCGCCTGGACGACCACGTCCTCGGCCTCGTCCGCTGGGCGTGGTGCCGCGAGCTCGGCCTGCCGGAGGGATCGCTGGACGACCCCTCCGACGGCTCCCGTCTCGAGGTGGCGGGGCCCGCGGACGCGGTGGTCGTGCTGCAGCTGGCCGGCGCCACGGCGCTGCGGGCTCCCGCGGACGTGCTCGGCGCGGCGCGGGACCTCCCGGACGAGGTGCTCGCCCTCGAGTCCACCCTGCTGCGGCTCACGGCGCGGCACGCCCCGCGCTCGCTCGGCGAGGCCGACCTGCTCTACGCGGCCGAGGCGCCGGAGATCAGCCCCTCCTCCTCGGTGGCGGTCTCCGATGCCCCCGAGCACGCGGCGCGGCTCACGGCCCTGTGCCCCGCCGACGACGTCCACGCGGCGGACCTGGGCCCAGCACCACTGACCCTCGTGCCCGACGACGGCCACGGGGAGGCGCTGGGCGACCCCCTCGCCGGGGCGGGGCACACGGTGTGGCAGGGGCTGGTCGCCCGGATGGGGATCCTCACGGTCCCGGAGCACCGCGTCCGCGGACTCGGGACCTACGCCGCGGCCGTCGCGGCCGAGCGGGCCTTCCTGGACGGCCTCGTGCCCGAGGCGCGCGTGCGCACGCAGGACCGGGCGGGCCAGGCGATCGCCATGGCCCTGGGGTTCGCGCGGGCGGGGTCCCTCACGCGGATCGAGCTGACAGCCGGGCGCTGACCGCTCAGGGGCGGCCTGACGGGCGGCGGGCCACCGCGCCGGACGGGACGAGAGTCCCGGTCAGCCCAGGCGCCCGAGCCCCGGGGGACGGCCCACGACCTGGCCGGCGTCGGGCGAGACGAGCGGCTCCTGCGCGGCGGCGATCCACTCCGCGGCCACGCCGTCCTCCGCACCGCGGACGAGCAGCTCCGCGTCCACGGGGACGGCCCGCTTCAGCACGGCCAGCGCGATCGGCCCGGCCTCGTGGTGGAGCGCGGAACCGGTGACGGACCCGACGGGACGGGCCGTCGCCCGGCCCTCGGGGGTGTCCGGGGACGGGCGCACGATCACGGGCGCGCCGTGGGGCGGGAGCGCATGGGAGGACCCGTCCAGCAGCAGCTGCGTGAGGCGGCGGGGAGGACGCCCGAGGTTGTGCACCCGTGCCACGGTCTCCTGCCCCCGGTAGCAGCCCTTGGCCAGGTGCACGGCGGTGCGCAGCAGGTCGAGCTCGTGCGGCAGGGCCCGCGCGTCCGCGTCCAGGGCGGGACGGGGGCGCCCGGCGGCGAGCCGCAGGGCCTCCGCGGCGGAGACGCCGGCCAGGCTCCAGCCCTTCAGCTCCCCCTCACCGAGGTGCGCGGCGGTCTCCGCGAGGTCGGCGCGGGTCACGAGGTACTCGCGCCAGCTCCAGTCCGCGCCGGGGTGACGGGCCGGGTCCGGCTCCGCCGAGTACGCCCAGCCGCCCTCGGCGACGGCGGGCCACGGGTCCACCCACACGGTGCGGTCCTCCCAGCCGGGCACGGGCGCCATGGACCCCACGACGGCGACCGCGCCGGAGTGGTCGCGGATCCGCACGTCGTGGGAGAAGCGCATGGCGGTCAGCCACGCGATGAGGTCCTCGGAGCGCGAGCGGTCCACGATGAGCCACGCGGCGGCACCGTCCTCGAGGAGATGCGCGGCGTGCTCGATGCGGCCCTGCGGATCGAGCAGGAGCGTCTCGGTGCTCGTGCCCGGGGCGAGGGACTCGACGTGCTGGCTGCCCAGGGTGTGCAGCCACGCGAGACGGTCCGGGCCCGTGAGGGAGAGGACGGCGCGGTGGGAGAGGTCCACGAGGGCCCGGCCGCGGGCCAGGGCGCGCTGCTCCGGCAGGGGACGGCCGTAGTGGGCGGCGACGCCCTCCTCCAGGCCCTCCCCCTCCACGGCGCCGGCCGCTGGGCCGGGGCTCGCGGAGGCGGCGAGGCTCAGGATCGGGCTGCGCCCGGGCATGGTCATGCGGGGCGGTCCGAACCGGAGCAGCGGGGGCGCTCCGCGCCGGGGGCGAGGCGGCCCTCAGCGGGGCTGGGCATGCGGTCCAGGATCGCGGAGGCGTGGACCTCCAGCTCCCCCTCCGCCGTCGCCGCGGCGTCCCAACGCCAGAACAGCTGGCCGTTGACGAGGCCCGCGATGCGCGTGGCGCGCTCGTACGGACCGGCCGCAGAGCCGCGCAGCACGGCGTCCGTGACGAGCTGCAGCTGCGGGCCCTTGATGCGGCCGTAGTAGAGCTCGGAGAGGGAGCCCGGGTGCGTGATGGTGGCGGTGATGCCGAACGAGCCGCCCTCGCCGCGCAGGGACTCGACGTCCTCGGCGGAGCGGTAGGCGGGGACGATGTCCGCGGGCACCATGCCCGGGCCCACGTCGCCGTCCCGGCGGGGGCGGTCCACCTGCCAGAATCCGGTCTCCACGGTGAGGGGGCGCAACAGGGTGCCGTCCTCCTCGCACAGCCAGGACTCCGCGCGGTACTCCACGAAGGGCTGGCCGTGCTCGGTGAAGTCCACGCGCTGGTAGAAGATCTCCGTGCCGTCGGCGCCGTCGCCCAGGCGGCCCTGGCCCTCCCAGCTGCCGATCAGCCAGGAGAGCGGGGCGAGCTCGGGGGTGAGGTCGAAGGGGAGTTCAGTGGCCATGAGTCGTCACGGCGCGGCCCGCGGCGGGGCCGCGCTCGGTCAGCGCTGGCCCTTGAAGAGGCCCGAGACGACGACGGCGGCGACGGCGGCCATCGCCAGGCTGGCGAGGACGACGAGGCCGAGGAAGAAGATCTCGAGGGCGATGAGCGTATCCATGCCGACCATCCTAGCCACTGCCGCAGGCCGGCTCAGGCCAGCAGCCCCACCATGACGTGGCCGATCACTCCGGCGGCACCCACGGGCGCCATCGCGAGGGCGTAGCCGGCGCGGCGGGGGCGCAGCGTGGTGGCCACGGGGCGGTCCTCCGGCCGGGGGCGCGAGGACGGGGCCGTGGAGGCGGTGAGCGCCACGAGCGTCGCCGCGGAGAGCGACGAGAGCGTGAGGGCGGCGAGCTCCCGGGGCGCCGTGCCCGCGAGCGCCCCGATGGCCCACGCGGCGAGGGCGCTCGCCGGGATCACCACGAGGGCGAGGACGCCCGGGCGGCCCTGCATCCAGGGCGTCAGGCCCAGGAGCGAGACGACCGCGACCGTGACGGCCAGGGCCAGCACGAGTCCGCGGACCTCCGGCACCGCGGACCACCGGGCCATCGCGACCCAGCTGGCCGACATCACGGCGATCACCACGCCGCCCATCGTGGCGACCGTGGACTCGAGGCGCAGCGGCCGCCCTGTGCCGCGGACGAGCTGGACCACGAAGGCCGCCATGGTGCCCCACGCGAGCAGCACGGCCAGGGGCTCGAGGAGCGCCCAGGCGTCTCCGTGCCCCGTGCTTGGCGCCGGCCAGAGGAGCATGAGCAGGACGCCGAGCACGCCGGTGGACGCGATGGTCGCGGACAGGGAGAGGCGCGCGGGGGCGCCCATCTGCCGGGGCCAGCCCCACGAGATCACCAGCACCACGGCCACGGCGGCGACGGCGGCGGGCGCGGGGCCCAGCAGGGTGGCCGCGGCCAGCACCAAGGCGGCGAGGGCCGCGCTCAGGGCCATGGGCAGTCGCATCACGAGGTCCATCCTGCCAGCTGTCCCCCTACGCTGAGGACATGGCCGACTCCCCCGCTCCCCGCCCCGTCCCGCCCATCGCGCCCTCCTCGGCCGCCGTCGACGTCGCCGCTCAGGACGGCTCCGGTACGAGACCGGAGCAGGTGAGCGAGGTCCTCGCGCTGGCCGACCGCGCCCACGCCGCCGACGGGCATCCTCCCCTGTCGGACCAGACCCGCGGGGTGCTCTCCCGGGGCCGGCAGCGCTGGTTGGGCCTCCTGCGCGCGGAGGAGGGAGGCCTGATCGGCGCGGCGGTGCTCGCCCCCGAGGGCTCCGAGGCCGCCGGATCCGTGCTCGAGCTCGTGGTGGACCCGGCCGCGCGGCGCGCCGGCAACGGCACCCGTCTGGCCGACGCCGCCGCGACGGCGGTCCGGGGCGGCGGGCTCGAGGGGACCACGAGCGTCTGGGCGCACGGCATGCTGCCGGGCTCGGCGGAGCTGGCACGACGGCACGGCCTCGCGCCCGTGCGCGAGCTGCGCCGGATGCGGCTGGAGGGCGAGGAGATGGCCGCGCTGCCCGCGCCGCGCCTGCCGGACGGGGTCCGCCTGCGCGCCTTCGAGCCCGGCCGGGACGAGGAGGCCTGGCTCGAGCTCAACGGTGCGGCCTTCGCCGACCACCCCGAGCAGGGCGGCCTGACCCGCGCCGACCTCCAGGACCGGATGGAGCAGGACTGGTTCGACGCGTCCGGCTTCCTGCTGGCCGAGCGCGCGGCCGACGGCGCTCTGCTCGGCTTCCACTGGACCAAGGTCGAGCCGGCCCATGACGACGTCGGCTCCGTCGCCGACGAGGGCGGGCACCGCGTCACACGGCCGCGGCTGGGCGAGGTATACGTCGTCGGGGTGTCCCCCCACGCACAGGGGATGGGCCTGGGCCGGGCGGTGACCCTCGCCGGCCTCCAGCACCTGGCCGCCGTCCCGGTGGACGCCGTCGACCTGTACGTGGACGCGGAGAACGCGGCGGCCGTCGCCCTGTACGAGTCGCTGGGCTTCCGGCTGCTCGCCGCCGACGCGCAGTACCGCGCCGAACGGACCGGCTGACGCGGGAGGGCGGGCGGGGCTCGGCCGGTCATGCGGGCCGTATCCTGGTGCGGCCCACCGACCACCGGAACGCACCGCACCGCATCGGGCGCCCCCGCCCCACCGCAGAGATTCAGGAGCCGCATGGCCTCGCCCCAGTCCGACCGCATCGCGACCTGGTCCACCCCGGACCGCGCCGTGACGGGACCCTCTACGGACGTGCTGGCGGCCGGCATGCTCCCGTGGCGCCTGACCGCGGACGGACTCGAGGTGATGGTCATCCATCGCCCGCGGTACGACGACTGGTCCTGGCCCAAGGGCAAGCTCGACGTCGGCGAGACCCTCCCGGAGTGCGCGGTGCGCGAGGTCCAGGAGGAGGTGGGCCTCACCCTGCGCCCCGGCGTCCCGCTGTGCGTCACCCGCTACGAGGTGCCCGCGCGCCGCAGCGGCGGCGGCCAGACCAAGGAAGTCTGGTACTGGGCCGCCGACGCCGCGGGACTGACCGCGACCCCGGACGGCCACGAGGTGGACGAGATCCGCTGGGTGAGCCCGGCCCGCGCCGCGCAGATGCTGGCCAACGAGACGGACCGGGAGCCGCTCGAGCTGCTCGAGCGCGCCCACGCACAGGGACGGCTGCGCACCACGCCCACGATCGTGCTGCGCCACGCCAAGGCCAAGCCGCGCTCCTCCTGGTCCCGGGCCGAGCAGGAGCGGCCCCTCGCCGCCACCGGCCGACGGCAGGCGCTCTCCGTGCAGGGCCTGGTGTGGGCGTGGCGGCCGGAGCGCCTCGTCTCCTCCCCGTGGCGGCGCTGCGTGGAGACCGTGGCGCCCCTCGTGAAGACGTCGGGCCTGCCCCTGAAGACGAAGAGCGCCTTCACGGAGGCGACCGCGCGGGAGAGGCCGAAGAAGACCCGCCGGGCCATGCGGGACGTGCTGGGCCGCCGACGCCCCCAGGTGCTGTGCACGCACCGCCCCGTGCTGCCCGAGCTGCTGCAGGAGATCCGGGATGCGGCGGCCCGCCCCGCGGCGGAGATCCTGCGTGCCCTCCCACGCGAGGACCCGTACCTGCGCCCCGGTGCCGTCCTCGTGCTCCACCAGGCGGTCGAGCGCGACGGCGCCGTCGTGGCCGTGGAGGTCTACGACCCCTGGGACGACTGACGGGACCGGACGACTGAGCGGGCATTGAGACCCGCGCCCCACAGGCCTAGGCTCGGTCCATGGAGACCGCATCGACGCACCAGCCCGAGAAGATCGTCCACGAGCGCCTCGCGGTGACCCGGGATCCCGACCGCGAGCGCTTCGAGCTGCGCCACGACGGCAGGTACATCGGCTTCCTCGGCTACACGCAGGAGACCCGCCCCGCCGACGAGGGCGAGGACGTCACCGTGGTGCGCCTGCAGCACACGATCATCGACGAGGCCTTCAGCCGCCGCGGCTACGCCCGCGCCCTTGTGACGATGGTGCTGGACCGCATCCGCGCCGAGGGCGACCAGATCCTCGCCGAGTGCACCTACGTGGACGACTACCTGCGCCGCTACCCCGAGTACCAGGACCTGGTGTACGGCGGCTGAGCCGGGGCCGGGCACCCGCGACACGCCGTCTGTATCATTCCATTGATACAGTGAGCACGTGCGCGGCGGTCGCGCACGCATGGACAGAAGAGGTGCCCGGTGCCCGCTCTCCCCCTCGAGGTCGTCTGGACCTCCAGTGCTCTCGTCCTCCTCGTCCTCGCGATCCTCTACTGGTTCGCTCGCCGGGCCCGGTGGACCGCGGCGCCGCTGGCCGCGCGTGGCCATCTCACCGCGACGGCGGCGCTCACCCTGGTGGCCACGGCCGTCTGGGCCGGCCCGACCCCGTTCGCGGCACTGTGGGTGACCGACGGCGCGGGCGGCTGGGTCCGGGCCGGGGGCGGAGCGCCCTCGGGGCACTGGAGCAGGGAGACACTCGAGGCCGCTCCGGTCGATGCGCCGCTGCTGGCGGCGGCGATCCTCCTCCCGGCTCTGTGGCTCCTCGTGATCCCCGCCCTCGGCCAGGTGACCTGGCCCCCGGCGACGGGGCCCCGGCGCAGCGCCGCCCTGATCGCCCGCCGATGGCAGTCCCTCGTCCCGCCCCGCCTCCTCCTGCTGTTGGCCCCGGGAGCGATCCTGGCGCTCGCCGGTGTCGCAGCCGCCGCGGCCACCCCGGGCGTGCAGGGCGCGGAGTACCGGCAGCACCTCTCCGAACAGGCCACGCCGTTCAGCGCCCGGTTCGCCGGAATGCCCGCCGGGTCCGCCGTCGCGCCCTGGTACGCGGCCGGCGCGGCGGCCGTGCTCCTGGCGTTGTGCGCCGTGCTGGCGATCTGCCACCGTCGGAGGGCGCTGAGCGGACTGGACCCGGCACAGGACCTGGCGGCACGGCGCATCGCCGTGGACCACGCCTGCCGCATCGGGGCGGCCCTGCTCGCCTGGATCGGACTGGCCGGCCTGGCCGGTGCCCTCGAGGCGCATGAGCGCCGTCAGGCCGCCCAGGAGGCCGCGGCCGCCTACTCTGCGTGGGAAGCCGGGCGCATCCCGGCGGCCGAGATGGCCGGGTGGCTGACCCCCGTCGCGAACGGCGCCCCGGCCGAGATGCTCCTCCTGGTCGGCTCGACGGTCGTGGGGGTGCTGCTCGTGCTCGTCCGGCCCGCCCGCGAGCAGCGGATCCTCCGCGGCGCGGCCGACGGGACCCGCGCGGACGGACCGGCGGCGAGAGGCGGTGCGCGTGACTGACCCCGTCGGCGTCGACCTGGATCTCGACTCCCCCGTGCCGCCCTTCGAGCAGATCCGAGCCCGCATCGCCGACCTCGTGCGCCGCGGGGTGCTCGCTCCTCGCGATCGGCTCCCCTCGGTCCGGACGCTGGCCGCCGACCTCGGCATCGCACCGAACACGGTGGTCCGCGCGTACGACGCGCTGGAGCTCGCCGGACTCGTGCAGAAGGAGGGTCGGCGCGGCACCGTGGTGGCCGAGGCCCCTCCGCCCCCGGACCACGCAGAGGTCGAGGCCTCGCTGCGGAGCGCGGTCGCCCTGGCCCGCGCCGCGGGCTGGGACGCCGAGCGGGTCCGGCGGTCGGTGGACGGCGCCCTCGGCGGAGTCGTCTCTGGCTAGAGTGGACCGGGTGAGCATCCCCACCCCGTACGAGGACCTGCTGGCCGACGTCATGGCCCACGGCGCCGTCAAGACGGACCGCACCGGCACCGGGACGCGCAGCGTCTTCGGCCGCCAGATGCGCTTCGACCTGTCCGCGTCCTTCCCTCTCATCACCACCAAGCGGGTGCACTTCAAGTCCGTCGCGCTCGAGCTGCTGTGGTTCCTCCGCGGGGACTCCAACGTGCGCTGGCTGCAGGAGCGCGGCGTGCGCATCTGGGACGAGTGGGCGGACGCGGACGGCGAGCTCGGCCCCGTCTACGGCGTCCAGTGGCGATCGTGGCCCACCCCCGACGGCGGGCACATCGACCAGATCGCGAAGGTCGTGGAGCAGATCCGGGCGAACCCGGACTCGCGCCGGCACATCGTGACCGCCTGGAACCCCGCCGAAGTGGACGAGATGGCCCTGCCGCCGTGCCACGCACTGTTCCAGTTCTATGTCTCCCCCGGTGAGGACGGCGGCCCCGGCGTGCTCTCCTGCCAGCTGTACCAGCGTTCGGCGGACCTCTTCCTCGGCGTGCCGTTCAACATCGCCTCCTATGCCCTGCTCACCGTGATGGTGGCGCAGCAGACCGGCTTGACGCCGGGCGAGTTCGTGTGGACCGGCGGCGACTGCCACATCTATGCCAACCATGAGGACCAGGTGCGCGAGCAGCTGACCCGCGCCCCGTACCCGTACCCTCGGCTGCGCCTGGTCCGGAGGCCCGACTCGATCTTCGACTACGCGTACGAGGACCTCGAGGTGCTGGACTACCGGCACCACCCCGCCATCGCCGCCCCCATCGCCGTCTGAGGTGACCCCGACCCCCATGGACCACCCCGCCCCGACCTCCCCCGTGCACGGCACCCCGGCCGAGCCGACGATCGCCATGATCTGGGCGCAGACCCCGGACCGCGTGATCGGCCGCGACGGCACGATGCCCTGGCATGTGCCCGAGGACCTCGCCCACTTCCGCCGCCTGACGCAGGGGCACCCCGTGATCATGGGCCGCCGCACGTGGGAGTCCTTCCCCGAGGCCTTCCGCCCGCTCCCGGACCGCACCAACATCGTGGTCTCGCGCTCGTTGACGGCCGCCGACGACGCCGGAGCGGAGGTCCGCGCGGCGGGCGCCGTCGTCGTGCCCGACTTCGGCACCGGCCTCGACGCGGCCGCGGACGCCGACGGGTGCGACCTCGTCTGGGTGATCGGCGGTGCCACGATGTACGAGCAGGCCCTCGACGTGGCCACCCGCGCCGAGATCACCGTGATCGACGAGGACGAGGACGGCGACACGCATGCCCCGGCCCTCGACCCGCGCTGGCGCATGACCGCGGCCGACCCGGCCCCGGACGACTGGCACGCCTCGCGCACGGGACCGCGCTACCGCATGGAGCGCTGGGAGAGAGAAGAGGACCCCGCATGAGCACCGGCCCGACGCCGTCCCGCGACACCCCGGCCCCCGGCGGGCTACTCAGCGGCGACGCCCTGACGTTCCTCGCCCTCATCGCCCTGCCCGTGCTCGCGTTCGTGTGCGCCGTGTTCGGCCTCATCCTCGTGCTGCAGGGCAAGACGATCGCCGGCCTCGTGTTCCTGCTGGTGCTGACGCAGGCGTTCGCGATCGGCGGCTTCATGCTGGGGAACCGCCGGAAGCGCGCGCAGCGGGACCGGTAGCCTGGAGGGCATGACCTCTGCCGCCCCCTCCCCCATGACCGCCCCCGACGCCGCCGCCGTGCCCACCGTGGGCCTCGTGGGCTGGCGCGGCATGGTCGGCTCCGTGCTCATGCAGCGCATGGCGGAGGAGGGCGACTTCGCGCGGGTGAACCCCGTCTTCTTCTCCACCTCCAACGCGGGTGGCGCCGCCCCGGTGTTCGCGGGGATGTCCGGTGAGCCGGGCGCGCTCGGGGACGCGTACGACGTCGAGGCATTGGCGAAGCTGCCCGTGATCCTCACCGCGCAGGGCGGGGACTACACGAAGGCCGTCTACCCGCAGCTGCGCGCCGCCGGATGGGACGGCGTCTGGATCGACGCCGCCTCGACGCTGCGCATGGAGGACTCCTCCGTGATCGTGCTGGACCCCGTGAACCGCTCCGTGATCGACGCGGCCCTGGCGGCCGGGACGAAGGACTTCATCGGCGGCAACTGCACCGTGTCCTGCATGCTCATGGGCCTCGGCGGGCTGTTCAAGGCCGGCCTCGTGGAGTGGGGCACGGCCATGACCTACCAGGCGGCCTCCGGCGGCGGCGCCCGCCACATGCGCGAGCTGCTCACGCAGTACGCGGCGCTGTCCGGCGCGGTCGAGGCCGAGCTGGCCGATCCGGCGTCGGCGATCCTGGAGATCGACCGCAAGGTCATCGAGCTGCAGCGCGGCGGCCGGCTGGATGCGTCGCAGTTCGGCGTGCCGCTCGGCGGCTCGCTCATCCCGTGGATCGACGCGGACCTCGGCAACGGCGTCTCCCGCGAGGAGCAGAAGGCCTTCGACGAGACCAACAAGGTGCTCGGCCTGCGCGGCGAGGAGCGGATCCCGTTCGACTCGCTGTGCGTGCGCGTGGGCGCCATGCGCTCGCACTCCCAGGCGCTGACGCTCAAGCTGACCGGGGACGTGCCGCTGGACGAGGTCGAGGCGATCATCGCCGCGGACAACGAGTGGGTGCGGGTGGTGCCGAATGAGAAGGAGGCGTCGATGCGCGAGCTCACGCCGATCGCCGCCACCGGCACCCTGCAGATCCCCGTGGGCCGCCTGCGCACGATGGCGATGGGCCCGGAGTACCTCTCCGCCTTCACCGTGGGCGACCAGCTGCTGTGGGGCGCCGCGGAACCCGTGCGCCGCATGCTCATGATCGCCACCGGCAACCTCTGAGCGCACCCGACCCCAAGCTGAACGAGTCGTCACTTCTTGTGGGTATCCGCCGCGGATACCCACAAGAAGTGACGACTCGTCTCGCGTGGTGGTGGGGTGGATCAGAGGTAGGTGCCGATGATCATCGGCTCGTGGTGCAGGTCCACGCCGAAGCGCGCGCGGACGCCGTCGCGGACCTCGCGCGCGATGGTGAGGATGTCCTCGGTGCTGGCCGCGCCGCGGTTCGTCACGGCGAGCGTGTGCTTCGTGGACAGCGACGCGCGGCCCCCGGCCAGTCCCGTCCCGTCCTCACCGCGGCCATCGGGCCCGTCCTCGCGGGGCTCCACGTCCGGCAGGCCGAAGCCCTTGCCGTAGCCCGCGTGGTCGATGAGCCAGGCCGCGGAGAGCTTCACGAGCTCACCTCCCTGCTCGTCCGTCCCCGCGGCGAACGCGGGCGCACCCTCGGGAAGAGAGGCGCGCACGGCCGCCGGCACGATCGGATTGGTGAAGTACGAGCCCGTGGACCACGAGTCCTGGTCCGCGACGTCCCACACCATGCCCTTCGAGGCGCGCAGGGCGAGCACCTCCTCCCGCACGGTCCGGAGCGCGGCGTGCGCGCCCTCCTCCACGCCGAGCGCCCGCGCGAGCTGCGCGTACCGCACCGGCGACGTCGGCGCGGCCCCCTCGGCCGCGCGACGCAGCCGAAGGTCGATCGAGAGGACGACCCAGCGCGGGCTCGGCTCCCCCGACTCCAGCATCGAGCGCTTGATGATCGAGTCTCGGTAGCCGAAGCGCAGCTCCTCGGCGGACAGCTCGACGACAGCCCCGCCGCCGGGAGCCTGCCGGTCCCACGCGCGCAGGGAGATCAGCACCTGGGACACGTCCGCGCCATAGGCGCCGACGTTCTGCACCGGCGTCGCGCCGGCGGACCCCGGGATCCCCGAGAGCGCCTCGATGCCCGCCAGGCCCCGCTCCACGGTCCACGCCACGGCGGCGTCCCACGGCTGGCCGGCGCCGATGCGCACGACGACGGCGTCGCCCTCCGCCTCGCCCGCACCCTCCGCGCGGTGCGCGTCCTCCAGCACCTCGATGCCCTCGAACGCCGTCTGCACCACGGTGCCCGGGAAGCCGGCGTCCGCCATGAGGGTGTTGGAGCCCCCGCCGAGCACGAACAGGGGCTCCCCCGCGGCGTCGGCCACGCGGATGGCCTCCACGGCCTCCTGCTCCGTGCGGGCGGTGACCCAGGCGCGGGCCGGCCCGCCGACGCGGGTGGTGGTGTGGTCGGCCAGGCGCTCGCTCACGCGGTCTCCTTCGAGGTCGGGGCTGCGGGCTCGGCCAGGCGGACGAGCACCTGGGCCTTGGTCAGCACGCGGGGCTTGTCCAGGGCGGGGTCGTTCACCGTGAGGTCGATCCGGACGGTGCCGGCGGCCTCGTCCACGACGCCCACCGTGCCGGTAACCTCGAGGCGGGCGCCGGCCAGGGGCGCGCCGTCGTCGTCGGCCCGGCCCGTGGTGTCCGCGACGGGCACCATGCCCGTGAAGCGCGTCTGGTAGTCCACCACCGCCCCGGGATCCCCGGCCCAGTCGGTGACGAGCTGCACCGCGGCGCCCATGGTGAGCATGCCGTGGGCGATCACACCGGGCAGTCCCACCCCCGTGGCGAACGACTCGGACCAGTGGATCGGGTTGTGGTCGCCGGAGGCGCCCGCGTAGGCCACCAGGTCGGCGCGCGTGAGCGCGACGGTCCGGGAGCCGATGACGTCGCCCTTGGCGAGGTCGGACAGGCGCGGGGCGTTCTGCGGGCCGATGTGCTGCGCGCTCATCAGACCTCCTCTCCGCGGATCAGCAGGGTGGAGGTCACGGTCGAGACCGGGGCGCCGGCGGCGTCGGCGATCTCGGTGACGGTGGTGACCATGTCGTTGCCGCCGAGCGACTTCACGGAGGCGATCCTCACCGTGGCGGTGACCTCGTCCCCGGCCACGAGCGGGCGATGGTGGGTGAAGCGCTCCTCCGCGTGCAGCACGCGGGAGAAGTCGATGCCCGCCTCCGGGTCGTTCACGGCGGCGGCCTCGGCGCGCTGCGCGATCACGACGGCGAACGTCGGCGGGGCGACGAGGTCGGCATGGCCGAGGGCTCGGGCGGCCTCGACGTCGTGATGGGCGGGGTGCTGCGCCTGGACGGCGGAGGCGAAGGCGCGGACGGCCTCCCGGCCCACCTGGAAGGGGGGCGCGGGCGGATAGCTCCGCCCGGCGACGCTGGGGTTCACGGGCACGCGTGGCTCCTGATCAGACGGGGTCCGGACTGCGCACCAGCCTACCGCCGGGGCCGGACACGGCGGCGGTCCGAGAGCCGGGGAGGGCGACCCGACGGCCGGAGCCGTCGGCGCCGGGATCGGCGGCGACGGTGCGGACCTCAGCCGCGAGGACGCCCGCCCTGGCGACGCGCGGCCTCGCGGAAGCGGACCATCTGGGCCGCCAGATGGACCAGGACGCCCAGGCCCAGCACGACGAGGGCGGCCTGGGAGAGCGGGAGCCGGTGCGTGGCGGAGCCGACGACGGAGAGCACGATCCCCACGAGGAAGAGGCCGGAGCCGGTCAGCACCATGCGGCGGTAGAGGGAGGAGCCGTGCTCCCACGGGGAGACGAAGCCGGCGGGCTCTCTGCGACCTGCGGGCCGGGCGGCCGGACGGGCCGCGCCGCCGCGCGAGGGGCTCTGACGGGGGCGCGAGGACATGCCGTCAGGCTACCGGTCCGCGACGGGATCGTGACCTCCTCGTGATCATTTCGTGACGGCACGGTTAAACCTGGGAGATCCCTGCACATTCGGAACGTCTCGGTTCCATCCGGCTGTCACCATGATCTCCGCGAGCCGTGAGGCGACGCCCCCCGCACCCTGATCTCCCGCCGCGGCTTCACCCTGGCCGCGGCCGGCACCGTCACCGCCGGAGCCAGCCTCGCGGCTGCCGTCCCGGCCGCCGCCACCACCCAGCTGCTCGCCCTGAGCCCGATCGCCCTGAAGTCCCGTCCCCGGTCCTACGGAACCGTCATCGGGACCATCCCCGCCGGGTCGATCGCCACCGCGGTCGGCCCGCGCGAGGGCGAGTGGATCCTCGTGAGCCACCAGGGGACGGTCGGCTGGGCCTACGGGACCCATCTCGTGCCGGCCGGCGACGCCGCCGCCCGCGTGTACGCGACCAGTGCCGCCATCCTGCGGGAACGCCCGCGCTCCACCGCCGCGACCGTCGGGGTGATCCCCAGCGGGGCGGTCGTGGCGACCACCGGCGTGATGTCGGGCGAGTGGCAGTCGGTCCGCTGCGCCGGGACGTGGGGCTGGGCCTACGGCCCCCAGCTGCGGACCCTGACCGAGGCGCCCACCACCCGGTTCCATCAGCCCTTCACCGCGGGCGACGCGTCCTCCGTCTACCACGTCTACGCGGACGGCCTGGATCTCGAGAAGCCCGTGGGCCTGGCGTGGTTCTTCGACGGCGACTACTTCTCGGCCGACCGCTCCCGCGTGCTGCGGCCTGACGACACCGAGATGCGCGGGATCGCCGCGGAGGCCAGCCGTCGCAACTGCGTCCTCGTGGCCGTGGTCACCCCCGCCCCGTACGAGACCGGCTACGGCTACACGTGGTGGCGCAACCGCCCACGCAACGGCGCCTGGCACCGGCAGCTCAACGCCCACCTGAGGGGTCGGTTCCCGTTCATCTCCGCCGCCCGCCAGTGGATGATCGGCTACTCCGGCGGCGCCGAGTTCATCTCCATGCACCTCATGGCCGAGCGCCAGTTCGAGGTCTGGCGCGGAGCGGGGGCGACCATCGTGGGCGGCGGAACCCCCCCCTGCCTCGGTGGACTCCACCAGCCCGTCCTTCCGACGCGTCCAGGCGACCTGGCACGTGAACGGCGGGGACGTGGCCGGGGAGACGATCCCGCCCACCTGGTCCGCCCTGAGCGCCGCGACGGCAGGAGAGCGGCGATACAGAGAGGGCTCCTCCTACCTGCGGACGCGGCTGAACGTGTACCCCACGGGCGGGCATGCCGGCGACGACTTCCGGGCGCTGCTCGCGGCCGACCTGGACCGCGCGGGGTGGGGCCGCCTGCGCTGAGGGGCGTCGGCACCCCGCGCGGGGGTGCCGACGCAGAAGGACCCGGCCTCCGTGGAGGCCGGGTCCTTCGTGTTCGTAGCGGCGGGGGGACTCGATCCCCCGACCTCACGATTATGAGTCGTGCGCTCTAACCAGCTGAGCTACACCGCCACGACATGAGAGCGCCCGCGCTCGCGGCGCATGCCGAGAGAACGGGCTCTCATGTCAGAGCCCCGACCGGGAATCGATCCCGGGACCTCCATCTTACCAAGATGGCGCTCTACCACTGAGCTATCGGGGCAACGAGGTGAAACCCTACCAGGTGTTCGCGCAGAGTTCCAACTCGCAGGTGGGCGGCGCCGAGACGGGGCCCGGCGCCGCCCCGGCATCAGCGGCGCGGGCCGCCGTCGCGACGCTCCTGGGCGCCCCAGCGGGGCTTCTTCGGGCCGGCCGAGGGGCCGCGGTCCGAGCGGAACCCGCCGCGGTCCTCGCGGTCCTTCCTGAAGCCGCCGGTGCGCTCCTCACGGCCGCCGAAGCCGCCGCGGTCGTCACGGTCCTTGCGGAACCCGCCGCCGTGGCCGCGGTCGTCACGGTCCTTGCGGAACCCGCCGCCGTGGCCGCGGTCGTCACGGTCCTTCCGGAACCCGCCGCCGTGGCCGCGGTCGTCACGGTCCTTGCGGAACCCGCCCCGGCCGCCGCGCTCGCCACGGTCATCGCCGTCGCGCTCCCCGCGCGTCGGGCGCCCGGTGTCCTTGCGCATGTTGAGCCGGCGCCCGTTGATCTCAGCGCGCCCGGCGGCCTCGAGCTGGGCCGGGGTGAGGTCGGCGGGCAGCTCGACGAGCGAGTGGTTTCCGCGCAGGTCGATCGCGCCGATCTGGGAGGCGGGCAGGCCCACCTCGTTGGCGAGGGCGCCCACGATGTTGCCGGGCTTCACGCGGTCCGTGTGGCCCACGCCGATCCAGTACGTGGCGTTGCCGGCCGCGGGCTCGCGGGCCGGGCCACGGGAGCCGCGCCCGTCCGCGCTGCCGCTGCGCTCGGGACGGTCCTGGCCCCCACGGCCCTCGCGCTCGGTGCGCGCACGGCCCGTGTGGGTGGGGATGTCCTGCTCGGTGGAGAGCAGCGGGCGGCCGCCCTGCGCCATCATGGCGAGGGCCGCGCCCACGCGGGACGGCTCGATCTCGTGCTGCTCCACGTACTCGTCGACGAGGCCGGCGAAGGTCTCGAGCTCCTGGTCGCCGGCGCGCTCAAGCGTCTTGGTGATGGTGTCGGAGAAGCGCTTGAGGCGGGCGGCGTTGACCTTCGCCACGGACGGCACGGCCATCTCCTCGACCTCCTGGCGCGTGGTGCGCTCGATCTGCTTCAGCAGGTAGCGCTCGCGGGGAGTCATGAAGAGGATGGCGTCGCCCGTGCGGCCCGCGCGGCCGGTACGGCCGATGCGGTGCACGTAGGACTCCGCGTCCTGCGGGATGTCGTAGTTCACCACGTGGGAGATGCGCTCCACGTCCAGGCCGCGGGCGGCGACGTCGGTGGCCACGAGGATGTCCACGCGGCCGGCCTTGAGGTCCTCCACGGTCTTCTCGCGCTGCTTCTGCGCGATGTCACCGGAGATGGCCACGGCCTTGAAGCCGGCGCGGGTGAGGCGCTGGGTCAGCTCCTCGGTGGCGGCGCGGGTGCGGACGAAGGCGATGACGCCGTCGTGGTCCTCGGTCTCGAGGATGCGGGTCATGGCCTCGAGCTTGTACTGGTGGCCCACCTGCAGGTAGCGCTGGCGGATGGTGGCGGACGTCGTGGACTGACGGGACACGGCCACCTCCTCCGGGGAGTTCAGGTACTGCGCGGAGATGCGGCGGATGGCCGGCGGCATGGTGGCCGAGAACAGCGCGGTCTGCTTCGACGCGGGGGTGGAGGCGAGGATGCGGTCCACCTCCTCGGCGAAGCCCATGCGCAGCATCTCGTCCGCCTCGTCCAGCACAAGGGTCTGCAGCTGGGACAGGTCCAGGGAGCCGCGCTCGATGTGGTCGATCACGCGGCCGGGGGTGCCGACGACGACCTGGGCGCCGCGGCGCAGCGCCGAGAGCTGGGGGCCGTAGGGCGAGCCGCCGTAGACGGCCAGCACGGACACGTCGCCGAGATGCTTCGCGTACGCGTCGAAGGCCTCGGCGAGCTGGAGCGCCAGCTCGCGCGTGGGGGCCAGGGCGAGGATCTGCGGGGCGTCGGCGCGCCCGTTGACGTCCGAGGCCTCCGCCAGGCGGGAGAGCGCCGGCAGCGCGAACGCGCCGGTCTTGCCGGTGCCCGTCTGGGCGAGGCCCACGACGTCGCGGCCCTCGAGCAGCAGCGGGATGGTCGCCTCCTGGATGGGCGAGGGCGCGGTGTAGCCCAGGTCCTCGATCGCGGCGAGGACGCGTGCGTCCAGGCCCAGGTCGAGGAAGGTGGGGCCGGCCGGCTCGTCCTGCTCGGCTTCGACCGAGCCGGTGTCGTCCTGCTCGGAGGCGAGGTCGGCCTCCGGCGAGGCCTCGGGGGCGTCGGCGGCCAGGGACTCGGGAGTCTCGTCCGACGGCGGGGCGGCGAGGGCCTCGTCCGACACGATCGGATCCTGGTTCTCGGCGGCCTGGGGGGTGTCATGGATCGACATGGGTGTCCTCCTGAGGGGATGCGCAGGCGGCACTCAGCGGCGACGGTCGCGGGTCGTCGTCGAGGGTGCGGGTCTGCTGGGGGAATGGGAAAACCGTTCACCCGGCGAGCCCCCGGGACCACGACGTTCGTGGTCCTCACACACATCTGCACGACATCTGCAACACCGGCGTGGCACACGCGTCCACGCTCATTCACTCAGGGGGGGTAAGTCCGGATACCGGTCCCCACCACTGTACGCCCCCGCGTCCGCTCGGGCGAGACCCGACGGTGTGCCGTGCAGCACCGTCCGCGGCGACGCTAGGCTCGGAGTGTGGCAGACAACAGCAGTGACCACCGTCTCGCACGTGCCGCCGGCCGTGCCACCCGGGCCTTCCAGGAGCGGCAGCGCGCGGACGACGCGCGACTGCGCGAGGAGCGCGCCCGCCTGCGGCGCGAGGACGAGGAACGGCTCGCGGACCGTCGCGCGGCCCGGGTCCGCGCGCTGGACGAGCGCGACGCCGCCGAGGCCGGTCTCGTGCACCCGCTCCTGCGCCTGGCGCGGATCTGGTGGATCGCCGTCGCCGTCCTCCTCGCGGTCCTGTCCGCCGCGCTGCTCTGGAGGGGCGCACAGGCGGAGCGTGAGGGCGGTCCGGTGACCGACCCGCTGACGGGGATCGAGTCCGTGGGACCGCTCGGCGGCGCCACGGGCCAGTACATGCTGGGCGGGCTCGCCGGGATCCTCGCGCTGGCGGCCCTATGGGGCTGGATCGGGCTGCTGCGCCGCCGCCGCGGGGCGATCTCCTCCCTCACGTTCCTCACCCTGGTGGTCGCCGTCCCCTCGTTCCTGCGCGGCAACGCGCTCCTGATCGCGCTCGCGGTACTGCTGATCATCGGCACCGCGCTCGTGTGGCTGCCGCCCGTGCGCTCGCGCGTGCGGCGCTGAGCGCCGTCCGCGCTCAGTCCTCCACGGGCCGCGTGGGCGCGACGACGGGGCGTGCCGCCGCGGTGTCGTACTCCATGACCGGGCGCCCGCCGATCCAGACCCGCAGGGCGCGCTGCATGACGTCCAGCGGGTCCCCGCTCCACAGCACGAGGTCGGCGTCCTTGCCCGGGGCGAGCGAGCCGATGCGGTCCGCGAGGCCCAGCACCTTCGCGGGGTTCAGCGTGATGGCCCGCAGCGCGGTCTCCGGGTCCAGGCCCTCCTTGACGGACAGCGCCGCCTGGTAGACGAGGAAGTCGATCGGGATGACGGGGTGATCCGTGATGATGCTGATCTCCACGCCCGCGCGCGCCAGGCGCCCCGGGTTGCGCATCGAGCGGCCGCGCAGCTCCGGCTTGGACTTCGTGGTGAACAGCGGGCCGATGAGCACCGGCACGCCCCGCTCCGCGAGCAGGTCGGCGATCGGGTGGGCCTCGGTGCCGTGGTCCAGCACGAGCTCGTAGCCGAACTCGTCGGCGATGCGCAGGGCGGTGGCGATGTCGTCCGTGCGGTGGCAGTGCTGGCGCCACGGGATCTTCCGCTCCAGCACGAGGGCGAGGGCCTCCATGTGCGGGTCCGCGGTGAACGGCTTTCCCTCGGCCTCCGCCTCCGCGCGGCGGGCCATGTAGCCCTGCGCCTTCAGGAACGCCTCGCGGATGACGAGCGCCGTGCCGAGACGCGTGGACGGCGTGCGGCCCTTCTCCTTGTACACGTTCTTGGGGTTCTCCCCCAGCGCGGACTTCACGCCCGAGGGGCTGCGCAGCACCATCTCGTCCACGGTGCGGCCGTGGGTGTGCAGGGCCACGGCCTGCCCGCCGATCGGGTTGCCGGAGCCCGGGTTCACGTTCACCGTGGTGACGCCGCCCGCGAGCGCGTCCCGGAAGCCCGGCTCGTTGGGGTCCACCGCGTCGATCGCGCGCACGCCCGCCATCACGGGATCGGTCATCTCGTTGACGTCCGCGGTCGCGCCCACCTCGCCCTCCGCGTGCATGCCCAGGTGCACGTGGGCGTCCACGAAGCCGGGCAGCAGCCACCTCCCCTCGCAGTCCACGACGTCGGCGCCCGCGGGCACCTCGACGTCGGCTCCCAGCGCGGTGATCCTCCCGTCCTCCACGAGGAGGACGCCGTCGAAGGGCTCGGACTCGACGGGGACGACATGGGCGTTCGTAAAGGCGATGATGCTCATGTGACCCACACTACGACGCCGGCCGGACCCGGCAAGGGGTCCGGCCGGCGTCGTGGACGGCGCGGGACGCGTGCGCTCAGGCCTGGAGGCCGGCGAGGGCCTGCTCGAGGTCCGCGATGAGGTCCGCGGCGTCCTCGATGCCCACGGAGAGGCGGACGAGGTCGTCCGGGACGGCGAGCTCGGTGCCGGCCACGGAGGCGTGGGTCATCTCGGCCGGGTAGTTCATCAGCGACTCGATGCCGCCGAGGGACTCGGCCAGCTGGAAGAGGCGCGTGGACTCGGCCACCTTCCTGGCGGCCGCCGCGCCCCCATGGAAGCGCACGGAGACCATGCCGCCGAAGCCCCGCATCTGGCGCTGGGCGAGCTCGTGGCCCGGGTGGTCCGGCAGGCCCGGGTAGAGCACGTGGGACACGGCCGGCTGCTCGAGGAGCCACTCGGCCACGGCCTGCGCGTTGGCCTGGTGGCGGTCCATGCGCACACCGAGGGTCTTGAGCCCGCGGGTGGTCAGGTAGGCGTCGAACGGGCCGTTCACGGCGCCGGCCGCGAACTGCTGGAACTTCACGGCCTCGGCGATCTCCGGGTCCTTGATGACCACGGCTCCGCCCACGACGTCCGAGTGCCCGCCGATGTACTTGGTGGTGGAGTGCACCACCACGTCCGCGCCGAGCGCGAGCGGGGTCTGGAGGTAGGGCGTGGCGAACGTGTTGTCGACGACGAGCAGCGCGCCCCCGGCATGGGCCGCCTCGGCGATCGCGGCGACGTCGGAGACCTTCATCATCGGGTTCGAGGGGGTCTCGAGCCACACGATCACGGGGCCCTCAGCCTTCGCCTGCTCGACGGCTGCGCCCACGGCGGCGACGTCGGCCATGTCCACCACGGCGTGGCGCACGCCCCACTTGGCCAGCACCGTGGAGATGAGGCGGTAGGAGCCGCCGTAGACGTCGTTGCCCAGCACGACGGTCACGCCCGGCTCGGCGGCGCCCATGATGAGCGCGGTCTCGGCGGCGAGCCCGGAGGCGAAGGTCAGGGCGGTGGCGTTCGGGGTGCCGTCCTCCCCCACGCCGGCCTCGAGCGCGGCCAGCTGGGTCTGCAGGGCATCGCGCGTCGGGTTGGTGCCCCGCCCGTAGTCGTAGCCGCGGCGCAGCTCGCCGATGGCGGTCGGCGCGTAGGTGGTGGACAGGTGCACGGGCGGCACGACGGCGCCGAACACCTCGTCCAACTCCTGTCCGGCGTGCACGGCGCGGGTGCCGAAGCCGGCGCCGCGCGGACGGGTGTCCGGCGTGGAGTCGTGCTCCGGGGCGGTCTCGCCGGTGAAGCTCTGCGTGGGGTCCTCGGTGGTCATGGGTGCGTCCTCTCGCGTCGGGGCGGCGTCGGGTCGATCGGCCGGGTCGGTGGGATCAGGCGGTGGCGTAGGCGAGCACGTCGTGCAAGGTCAGCACGCCCACCACGGTCCCGCCGCGGGCGACGAGCAGGGTGGGGTCCTCCAGCAGGCGGCGCGCCGCCTCGCGCAGGCCGGTGGCCGCGCCGATGAGCGGCAGGGCGGCGCCCATGGCGTCCGCGACCTCGGAGTCCGGGCTGACCCGGCCGTCCGCGAGGCGCGCCGCGAGATCGTGGGCGGACACGGTGCCGCGCACCTCCCCGATCCGCAGGTCGTGGCGGGGCTCGGCGACGACGGGCAGCGCGTCCACGCCGTAGCGCGTCATGGTGTCCACCGCGTCCGAGACCGACGTGGTCGGCGCCGCGGTCACGATCGTGGGCACCGAGCCGGGGAACAGGTCCTCCTTGTCCTCCAGCAGCGCGCCCACGGTGGCGTCCCAGCGCCCGCCGCGGGGCGCCGTCGTCGTGGCCTGCGCGGCGTGCGGGACGGCGGAGCGGGTCCGGCCGCGGGCCCACCCGGGCAGCACGGTGTCCTGGCCGTCGCGGGCGAAGCCGCGCTCGTCCATCCACGCGTCGTTGAAGATCTTGGCGAGGTAGCCGCGGCCGGAGTCCGGCAGCACGATCACCATGACGTCGTCCGGACCGAGCTCGCGCGCGGCCCGCAGGCCGGCGGCCACGGCGAGGCCGGAGGAGCCGCCCACGAGCAGGCCCTCCTCGGCGGCGAGCCGCCGGGTCATGGCGAAGGCCTCCTCGTCCGAGACGGCGATGACCTCGTCCGGCACCGAGCGGTCGTAGTTGTCCACCCAGATGTCCTCGCCGACGCCCTCGACGAAGTACGGGCGCCCCGTGCCGCCGGAGTAGACGGAGCCCTCCGGGTCCGCGCCGATCACGCGGACGGGGCCCGACGCGCGGTCCGCGGAGACCTCCTTGAGGAAGCGGCCCGTGCCGGTGATGGTGCCGCCCGTGCCCGCGCCCATCACGACGTGGGTGACGCGGCCGGCGGTGTCCTCCCAGATCTCCGGCCCCGTGGTCTCGTAGTGCGAGGCCGGCGCGGCCGGGTTGAAGAACTGGTTCGGCTGGAACGCGCCCGGGATCTCCCGCTCGAGGCGGTCGGCCACGCCGTAGTACGACTCCGGCGAGTCCGGGGCGACCGAGGAGGGCACGACGACGAGCTCCGCGCCGTACGCGGAGAGCACGTCCCGCTTCTCCTGGCCGACCTTGTCCGGCGTGACGAACACGGTGCGGTAGCCCTTCTGCTGGGCCACGAGGGCGAGGCCCACGCCGGTGTTGCCGGAGGTGGGCTCCACCACGGTGCCGCCGGGGAGGATCCGGCCGTCCTTCTCCGCCTCCTCGATCATCCTGAGGGCGATGCGGTCCTTCACGGAGCCGCCCGGGTTCAGGTACTCCACCTTCACGAGCACCGTGGCGGCGACGCCCTCGGTCACCGCGTTGAGCTTCACGAGCGGGGTGCGCCCGATCAGCTCCAGGACGGTCTCGGCATAGCGCATGCCGCCTCGCTCGGGCGTGGGCACGGGGGTGGCGGAGGACGCGGCGGCGCCCGGGACGGGGGAGGTCTGCTCAGTCACGTGCTCCACGCTACGCCAGGGGCCGGACGCCGTCAGGGGCGTCGAGGACACGCGGGGCAACGTGCGGTGTACGGTGCACGGCATGACCGCCCCGGACGCCGTGCGCCACCTCCGGGTGTCCACGCCCGTCGACGTGGCCCTCACCCTGCGGCCCCTGCAGCGCGGGGCCGCCGACCCGACCGTCCGTGCCACCCCCCAGGGCGTGTGGCTCACGCGCCGCGAGCCGGCCGGGCCCGATGACGTCCACGCGGGTGCCGGGCCGGCCACCCTCCTGGTCTCTCCCGCGGTGCGCGCCCCGGACGGGGCCGGGGGCTGGAGCATCACCGCCCGCGCGTGGGGCCCGGGGGCCCGCGCCGCGGTCGGGAACGCAGAGGCCCTGCTGGGGCTGGCGGACGCGGGCTGGCCGCAGTTCGACGCCGTGGCCGATCCGTCGGCGGACCCGCCGGGGGTGGGCCCGCCGCTTCCGGCGCACGTGTGGCGCGTCCGCCGCCTCCGGCCCGGGCTGCGGCTGCCCGCCGCGGGCGCGCTCGCCACCCAGCTGATGACCGTGGTGCTGGAGCAGAAGGTCACGCACGACCAGGCACGCCACGGCTGGCGCACCCTCGTGCGGCTGGCCGCCGCCCACGACGCCGAGCCCGCCCCGGGCCCCGCTCCCGCGGGCATGCTGCTGCCGCCCACCGCGGAGGCCGTGCTGCGGATCCCCTCGTGGGACTGGCACGCGCGGGCGTGGGTGCAGCCCTCGCAGTCGAGGACGGTGCTGGAGGTCGCCCGGCGCGCCGAGACGATCGACCGGCTCGGGCGCGACGTCTCCCCCGGCGACACCGCAGGCCTGGCACGACTGGCCCGACGCCTGGAATCGATTCCTGGGATCGGCCCGTGGAGCACCGCCGAGGCGCTGCAGCGCAGCCACGGCGCGGCCGACCTGGTCTCGGTGGGGGACTTCCACCTCGCCCAGTTCGTGGGCCAGGTCCTCACGGGACGGCGCACGGACGACGCCGGCATGCTGCGCCTGCTCGCCCCGTGGGCCGGGCATCGGCACCGGGTGGTGCGGCTCATCTCGCTCAGCGGCGAGCGCAAGCAGGCCTTCGGGCCCAAGCTCGCCCCGGCGGACCACCGGCGGTACTGACCCCCGCTGCGTCGGCTCCTGCACAGGCGGCTGCGGCCCCGCGCGTCGTCCCCTGAACAGCCACGGTGCGACCGCCGCTCCGAACGGGCCTCCTAGCGTCGGCCTGGAGCGCGCCGACCGGTGCGCTCGAGGCGGGGCCGAGGCCGGCCCCCGACGGAGGGAGCCGACCATGACCACCGCTTTCGAGGACAGCCGCCGCACGCACGGGCGAGCCCGGCACGAGCCCCACGGCCCCGGCCGGCCCGGCCCGCTGCGCCCAGGCGTGCGCGCCTCGGTGCTGATCGTCTCGGCGGAACCGGACGCGGAGGCCGCGCTGCGGGACTCGATGTCCTGGATCACCGCGTTCGAGGACGACTGCGGTCTCGTGCTCGACCACGACGAGACGAGCCTCTACGCCGTGGCGCCGGCGTCCGACCTGCGCCGCCCCGACGCGGAGGACGCCGCGGAGGGGGACGCCGCCCGGGACCCGTCGGACTTCATCGACGCCGTGCTGCTGCACGGCCGGTGGCGGCTGCGCGGCGAGGGCGGGCACTCCGGCTCCGCCTGGAGGGACCTCTACCGGCAGGCCGTCACCGAGGCCGCCCCGGATGCGCTGTGCACCGTGTGGGACGTCCGACCCCTCCCCGCCGCCTGAGCCGGGGCCTCAGGCCCCCGCCGCGCCGATCACCGCGGCGCCCTCCTCGCGCAGCTCCACCTTGCGGACCTTGCCGGAGACGGTCATGGGGAACGCGTCCATGATGCGCACGTAGGCGGGGATCTTGAAGTGGGCGATCCTCCCGGTGGCGAACTCGCGGACCGCTTCGACGGTGAGCGGCTCGGCACCCTCGCGCATGATCAGGCAGGCCATGAGCTGCTCGCCGTACCGCTCGTCCGGCACGCCGACCACCTGCACGTCCTGGACGTCCGGGTGGGCGTAGAGGAACTCCTCCACCTCGCGCGGAGAGATGTTCTCGCCGCCGCGGATCACGAGGTCCTTGATGCGTCCCTCGATGCGGACGAACCCGTCCGCGTCCATCGAGGCGAGGTCGCCCGAGTGCATCCAGCCGTCCTCGTCGAGGACCTCCGCGGTCTTCTGCTCGGCGTTCCAGTAGCCGAGCATCACCGAGTAGCCGCGGGTGCACAGCTCTCCGGTGGCGCCGCGGGCCAGGGTCTGCCCGGTGACGGGGTCGACGACCTTGGTCTCCACGTGCGGCATCGAGCGGCCGACGGTCTGGGTGCGCGCCTCGAGGGTGTCGTCGCGGCGGGTCATGGTGGAGACGGGGGCGGTCTCGGTCATGCCGTAGCAGATGGCGACCTCGGACATGTGCAGCTCGTCGATCACGCGTCGCATGACCTCCACGGGGCACGGGGACCCGGCCATGACGCCGGTGCGCAGGGTGCTCAGGTCCAGGGAGGCCGCCTCGGGGCGGGCCAGCATCGCGATGAACATGGCGGGCACGCCGTAGAGGCTCGTGGCGCGCGTGGCGGCCGCCGCTGTGAGGGAGTCGAGCGGATGGAACGCCCGGCCCGGGATGACGCTCACGGTGCCGTGGGAGACGGCCGCGATCACGCCGATGACCATGCCGAAGCAGTGGAAGAAGGGCACCGGGATCACGAGGGTGTCCGCCTCGGAGTAGCCCAGCAGCTCGCCGATGTGGAACCCGTTGTTGAGGATGTTGCGGTGGGTCAGCGTGACGCCCTTGGGGAAGCCGGTGGTGCCCGAGGTGTACTGCAGGTTCACGGGGTCCTCGGCTCCGGTGGCGGCCTCGCGCTCGGCGAGCTGCTCGTCCGAGACCTCCGCGGCCCGTGCCAGGAACGCCTCCCACGTGGCCTCCTCGGCCGCGGCGGCGGCGCGGCCGGCCACCTCCCCCGGGCGGGCGTGCGCGAAGGGCTCATCACCCGGGGCGCCGGCGGGCAGCATGATGAGCTGCTCCAGCGCGGGGGCTCCCTCACGGGCCACCTGCCGCGCGATCGCCGGCGGGTCCATGCGGGCATCCGGGCAGGCCACCACGAGGCCACGCATCGCGCACTGCTCCACCACGTAGGTGAGCTCGTGGCTGCGGTACGCCGGGTTGAGGTTGACCAGGATGACCCCGGCGCGCGCGGCGCCGTAGAGCAGGGACGTCCACTCCGCCACGTTGGGGCTCCACATGCCGATGCGGTCGCCGTGGCCGTAGCCGGCGGCGATCAGCGCCTTGGCCACGGCGCGGGAGTGCTCCGCCAGCTCCGCGAAGGTCCAGGAGCGGCCGGTGTGCGGGTCGCCGCCGGGTCCGCACTCGACGACGGCGGGTGCGTCCGGCAGGCGAGCGGCGGTCTCGTCCAGGTTCTGGGCGAGGGTCTGCTCCAGGAGCGGCACGTCGTCCGGACCCCGCGTGGACGCCGTCTCCTCCGGGCGGGCGGGATCGGTGGGCTGCGTCACGCTGGGACTCCTCTGCATGTGATGCGGATCACGTGCAGGCTACGTCCTCCCCAGCCCTCTCCGCCACCCAGCGCCGGACATGAGAAGACCCCGGGACCGACGACTCGGTCCCGGGGTCTTCTCATGTCCCGTGGCAGATGAGGGATTCGAACCCCCGAAGGCAGTGCCAGCTGATTTACAGTCAGCCCCCTTTGGCCGCTCGGGTAATCTGCCGGGCGACTGGACGGACGCGCTCGCCTCATTCGAGGCACCGCACCGTTCAGGCGAGAGACGACTGTACCGCATGGGCGCAGGAGACGCCCAATCGGGCCGGGGCGCGGCGTCGTCGGACCCCGGTAGGCTGGCCCGCAGGCGCCCCGGGGCGCGCCGGGCGCCTCGCGCGACCTGCCCCGAGGCACGGACAGCCGTACGCGAGCAGCAGGAGGAGACAGCGATGGCCGGTGATTCCACGTTCGATGTGGTCAGCAAGGTGGACAGCCAGGAGGTGTCCAACGCCCTGAACCAGGCGCAGAAGGAGATCGTCCAGCGCTACGACTTCAAGGGCGTCGGCGCGGAGATCGACTTCTCCGGCGAGAAGATCCTCATGAAGGCGAACTCCGAGGAGCGCGTGAAGGCCGTCAAGGACGTCTTCGAGTCCAAGCTCGTCAAGCGCGGCATCTCCCTGAAGTCCCTCGACGCCGGGGACCCGTTCGCCTCCGGCAAGGAGTACCGGATCGAGGCCTCCATCAAGGAGGGCATCGACCAGGCCACCGCGAAGAAGATCACCAAGCTGATCCGGGACGAGGGCCCCAAGGCGGTCAAGGCCCAGATCCAGGGCGACGAGCTGCGCGTGTCCTCCAAGTCGCGCGACGACCTGCAGGCCGTCATCGCGATGCTCAAGGACTTCGCGGACGCCGACCTGCAGTTCGTCAACTTCCGCTGACCGTCCGCCCCGCCGATCCCCCATCGAGCCCCCGGCCTGACCGCCCCGCTCCGCCCCGACGAGGAGACCCCATGCTCTACCTGATCGACCCCCGCGGCGCCGTGTGGTCCGCCGACGTCACCCTGGGCCGCGCCCGGGCCCGCGCCCGCGTGGACGGCCGGCCCGTCGACGACCTGCCCTTCACGAAGGCCGCCATGGTCCTGGACCAGGAGGACTTCGTGGACCTGGCGCTGCGCCACGGCGTGGCCGCCCCCCGCGGCATCCTCCTGGACCACGGCTTCGTGGAGCGCGCCCTGGCCCCGTCGAAGCTGACGTTCCAGCAGCGCAACCAGGACGCGATCGCCGAGCAGCTCGAGCCGGTGCAGCGCCGCACGGAAGAGGACTCCGTGAAGAAGAGCCGCCACGAGGCGGTCTACGAGGGCGCCCACCGGAAGCTCGCCAAGCGGATCGAGAAGGCCGAGGAGGAGGCGCGGGAGACCCTCCAGGCGGAGCCGAAGGACGAGCTCGTCGGCCACTGGACCCGCTTGGGGGGCCGGATCCCGGCCACGATCGCCGCCGACCGCCGCTCCGACGCCGACCGCTGAGCCCCTCCCCCACCGGAACCCCGCGCCCGCTCAGGGCGTGGGGTTCCGTGCGTCGTAGGCCAGGAAGCCCGGCTGCCGCCGCATCAGCACGCTCACGCCCACCACGCACAGCACGCCGCCGGCCACGAGGGTGAGCCCCTCCCCGAGGAGGGTCGAGGCGCCGCCCGTGATCATCTCGCCGACGCGGGGGCCCCCGGCCACGACCACCACGAACACGCCCTGCAGCCGCCCGCGCAGCCGGTCCGGCGTCGCGGCCTGCAGGATGGTGCTGCGGAAGACGCCCGAGACCGAGTCCGCCGCGCCGGCCACCGCCATGCACGCCACGCACAGCGCCATCGCGAGACCGAGGCGCGGGTCGCCCTCGGGCATCGAGCGCGCCCACCACACGACGCCGCCGAATGCGGCCACGGCGGCTCCCCACGCGCAGATCGAGAGGTACACGCCCCAGCCCTGCGCCGTGACACGCGTGAAGGAGCCGGAGAACAGGCCGGCGAGGAACGCGCCGGCGGCCATCGCGGCCAGCAGGATGCCGACGGCGGACTCGCCGCCGCCCAGGACCACGCCGCCGATCGCGGGCAGCAGGGCGCGTGGGAATGCGGTGGCCATGGCCACGATGTCCGCGAGGAACGTCATGCGCAGGGTGGGCCGGGAGGCGAGGAAACGGAGCCCCTCGACCACCGAGCCCAGCCCCACGCGCCCCGTCGGCGCGGCCTCGCCCTCCTCGCGCGCGGGCGACAGCGGGGGAAGGCGCCACAGGGCGTAGAGCGCGGCGAGGAACGTGACCACGTCGATCGAGTACGTCCACGCGTACCCGGCGGTGGCCACGAGGACTCCGCCGAGCACCGGGCCCACCATCATGGCCACGGAGAAGGTCATCATGGTCAGGGCGTTGGCGGCGGGCAGCAGCTTCAGCCCCACGAGCGCGGGGACGATGGCGCCGCGCGTGGGCTGGTTGATGCCGGAGGCCCCGGAGTGCACGGCCACGAGGGCGTAGAGCAGGGGCACGGACTCGGTCCCCGCCCACGCGTGCGCCGCGATGCCCACGGTCGTCGCCCACATGACGGCGGAGGAGCACAGCGCCACGGTGCGGCGGTCGTGGCGGTCGGCCACGGCGCCCCCGTACAGGCCCGCGACGACGAGCGGCACGAGCGCCGCCAGTCCCAGCAGGCCCACCGCGAAGGACGAGCCGGTCAGCGCGAAGACCTCGAGGGACACCGCCATGAGCGTGAGCTGGGTGCCCACGGAGGAGAGCAGGTTGCCCACCCACAGCCGCCGGTAGGCGGGCGAGACCTTCAGCGGCGTGAGGTCGGCGAGGAGGCGGGGCACCGGGCCAGAGTAGCCGCCCCCGCACACCACGACGGCGGGCACCCGCGGTGGGTGCCCGCCGTCGTGGTCGGGTCAGGCCGGGAGGATCACTCCCCGCGGCTGATGCGCGTCATCTCGTCGCGGTCCACGACCTTGACGCGCTCGCGGGCCACCGGGCCGGCCTCGGTGGCCGCCGCGCCGAGGGACTTCTCGTGCGCGTCGAGGGCGTGCCAGCCCTCCCACGTGGTCACGGGGACGCCGCGCTCGGCGAGCAGCGCGAGCACCGCGTCCTCGGACGGGTCCTCGGCGGTCCAGAGGGCGTCCACGTCCTCGATCAGGTGCTGGATGGTCTCGAGCGAGTCGCCCTTCGTATGGCCGATCAGGCCCACGGGGCCGCGCTTGATCCAGCCCGAGGCGTAGAGCCCCGGCACGGCATTCCCGTCCGCGTCGAGCACGCGGCCCTCGGCGTTCGGGATGACGCCGCGGGCGTCGTCGAACTCCACGCCGTCCACGGGCGAGCCGAAGTAGCCCACCGCGCGGTAGACGGCCTGCACGGGGTAGTCCGCGGTCTCCTCGGTCGGGCGGACCCCGCCCTCCCCGTCCAGCTCCATGCGGCGCATGCGCAGACCGTCGAGGCGGCCGTCGCCGTCGGCGTCGAGGAACGCCTCCGGGGCCTGGAGGAAGTGCAGGTGGAGGCGGCGGGAGGCCTGCTCCGTGCGGTCCTCCTGCTCCATGAGCCAGTTGGTGAGCGTGCCCACCATGGTGCGCACCTGGTTGTTCTCCGCGATCGCCTTCTCCGAGCCGGCGTCGAAGTCGAAGTCCTCCTCGTAGAGCACGATGTCCACGTCGCGGGAGTGGGCCAGCTCGCGCAGCTCCAGCGGGGTGAACTTCACCTGCGCCGGGCCGCGGCGGCCGAACACGTGCACGTCCGTGACCGGCGAGGACGTGAGCGCGCGGTACACGTTCTCGGGGATCTCCGTGACCAGGAGGTCGTAGGCGTGCTTGGAGAGGATGCGGGCCACGTCCAGGGCCACGTTGCCGTTGCCGATCACCGCGACCTCGGTCGCGTCCATCGGCCACTCTCGCGGCACGTCCGGGTGGCCGTCGTACCAGCTCGCGAAGTCGGCGCCGCCGAACGAGCCCTCGAGCTCCACGCCGGGCACGTCCAGGCTCGCGTCGCGCACGGCGCCGGTGGAGAACACCACGGCGTCGTAGTGGCGGCGCAGGTCCTCGAGGGTGAGGTCCGTCCCGTAGTCCACGTTGCCGAGGAAGCGGATGTCGCCGCGGTCCATGACCTTGTGCAGGGCGGTGATGATGCCCTTGATGCGCGGGTGGTCCGGGGCCACGCCGTAGCGGATGAGGCCGAAGGGGGCCGGGTAGCGGTCGAAGAGGTCGATGCTGACCTGGAAGTCCCGCTCCTCCTTGGTCAGGATGTCCGCCGTGTAGACGCCGGCGGGGCCGGCTCCCACGATGGCGATGCGCAGCGGGCGGTCAGGGCGTTCGGTCACGTCGGGGTGGTCCTTCCGGAAGACGACGGCGGCGCCCGCGTCAGGCCCGCGGGCGGGCCGGCGCGCGGCGCGCGGGGATCGACCTCCCAGTCTACCGGCGGGGCGGGGGCCGCCCGGGTGAGCCCCCTCACGACCCCGCTCCCGCCGCGACGGCGGGGGGCGGCCCTACAGTGGTCCGGTGACCGCCTCCTCGCCCTCCGCCCCGGACACGGGCGCCCTGCCCACGGTGGACCCGGCTGCCGCCAACGACTCCCGCGGCCTCGCCCTGGGGTTCACGGCCTACCTCCTGTGGGGCGGGATGCCGCTCTACATGGCCGCCACCGCCCCGGCCGGCGCCGTGGAGATCGTGGTGGTCCGCATCGGCTTCGCCCTCGTGTTCTGCCTCCTGCTGCTGACCGCCATGCGGCGGCTGCCCGAGCTGCGCACCGCCCTGTCCTCCCCGGCCCGCTGGGGCACCACGGCGCTCGCCGCCGGCGTGATCGGCGTGAACTGGCTCGTCTACGCGGCCAGCGTGATGAGCGGGAACGTGCTGCAGGCCTCCCTCGGGTACTTCATGAACCCGCTCGTCAACGTGCTCCTCGGCGTGCTGTTCCTGGGCGAGCGCCTGCGCCGGCTCCAATGGGTCGCCGTGGGGATCGCCGTGCTCGCCGTCGCCGTGATGACGGCGGCCCTCGGCGCCGTCCCCTGGCTCGCCCTGGTGCTGGCGTTCTCGTTCGGCCTGTACGGCTTCGTGAAGAAGCGCTTCCCCGTGCCGGTGCACGCGGTGACCACCATGACGGCGGAGACCGTGGTGCTCCTGCCCGTGTTCGCGGTGGGCTCGGTCCTGCTGCTCCAGGCCGGGCTGCTGACCACGGTGACCGAGGGCCCGGGGCACTTCTGGCTCATGGCCGGCCTGGGCGTCCTGACGGCCGTCCCCCTCATCCTCTTCTCCTCGGCGGCGAAGTCGCTCTCCCTCACCACGCTCGGGATGCTGCAGTACATCGCGCCCATCCTGCAGTTCCTGGCCGCCGTGACGGTGCTCGGCGAGCACATGCCGCTCCCCCGGTGGATCGGGTTCGGGCTGATCTGGCTCTCCCTGATCGTGTTCACGGTGGACCAGCTGCACCGCTCGCGCCTGCAGCGTCGGGCGGCCCGGGCGGCCGTCGGGAACCGCCCCTAGACTGGCCCCATGCCCGCCAAGCCCCCCGCACCCGTGTACCTGCCCGCGTTCCAGCAGCTCGTCCCGGATCTGCTCGGGGAGCCCTGGGCCGCCGACGACGGCCTCTCCCCGCGGGAGATCGAGGAGCGCCTGCCCTCCGCCCCCGCCGCGGAGCAGCTGGGCGACGCCTTCGTCCTGCCCGCCGCGCTGCGCGAGTTCTACCTCGCCCTGGGTAACTGCGGCGACCTGCTCGAGACGGCCCACTACTTCTGGGATCCGGACGACCTCGAGGCCCGCGACGGCTACCTCATGTTCCTCGAGGACGAGGACGAGACCGTGGTGTGGGGCCTGCCCGTGGCCAACCTGACCCTGCCGGACCCCCTCGTGTGGCGCCGGTCTGCGGGGGCCGAGGCCGAGGAGGGCGCCTGGGAGGACGAGGGCGGCACCTTCAGCGAGTTCGTGCTCGACCTGCTGGCGTGGACCTTCGAGGACCCGGGGGACGAGGACGACGGCGCGGAGCGGGGCGTGGCCCGATGAGCGGGCCCGAGGACACCACGCGAGGCGGCGCCCCCGCCCTGCGCTCGCACGCCCCCGAGGGGTACGCCTGCCCGTTCTGCGGGCTCGTGGCCGGGAACGTGGCGGACCCGGGCAACCGCTGCGAGCTCGGGGACACCGTCTACCAGGACGAGGACCTCCTCGTGCTGATCGCGTGCGACGGCTTCGGCGAGCACGAGGGGCACGCCATGGTGTGCCCCGCCGCGCACCACGAGAACCTCTACGAGCTGCCCTCCCGTGTGCTTCAGCGGATCGCCCTGATGGAGAAGCAGGTGGCGCTGGCCATGAAGGCGGCCTGGAGCCCGGACGGGATCTCCACGCGCCAGCACAACGAGCCCGCCGGCAACCAGCACGTGTGGCACTACCACCTGCACGTCTTCCCCCGCTACGAGGGCGACCTGCTCTACCGGCAGCTGCGCCACGCCGTCGCCCCCGAGGTCCGGGAGCGCAAGGCCCGGGAGCTGGCCGCCGCACTCGACCCCGCGCCGACGTTCCTCGACTGAGGCCCGTCGGGTCGCCGCCGGAGCAGCCCGTCATCCCCGGGCGGCTCGCCGACCGGGACCTGCCGGCCCGGCCCGGCCCGGCGTCAGCTCGCGCGGTCCACCACGTAGTCGGCGAACCCCGCGAGGGACTCCTTCACCACGGAGTCCGGCAGGGGCGCCAGCGCGGCCTTGGCCTGGTCCGCCCAGTCGTGCGTCGTCTCCCACGCCCGCGTGAACGCGGGGTGTGCCACCAGCGCGGCGACGGCGGCGCCCAGCTGAGCGTCGTCGTCGAGGGGGCCGTCCACGAGCTCCTTCACGCGGCGGGCCTCGGCGGCCTCGGCCGCGTCCTCGGACGCCGCGGCGCGGTCCAGCAGCAGCGTGCTCAGGGTGGCCACGCGCTCACGCAGGTCCGTGCCGGGGGTCTTGCCGAGCGTCTCGGCGGTGCTGGTGAGGTCCAGCAGGTCGTCGGCGAGCTGGAAGGCCAGGCCCACCTTCTCCCCGTACTCCCCCATCACCGCGACGGCGGACTCGTCCGCCCCGCCGAGCAGCGCGCCGAGCACGCCCGATGCCGCGATGAGCGAGCCGGTCTTGCCGCCGAGCACCCGGTAGTAGTGCTCGATGGGGTCCTGGCCGGCGGACGGGCCGCGGGTCTCCCACAGCTGCCCCTGCACGAGACGCTCGAAGGTCTCCGCCTGGATTCGCACCGCGCGCGGTCCGAGCTCGCTCATGAGCTGGGAGGCGCGCGCGAAGATCAGGTCGCCCGCCAGGATGGCCGCCGCGTTGCCCCACAGCCGGTGCGCGGCGGGCGCGCCGCGGCGCACGGCCGCCTCGTCCATCACGTCGTCGTGGTACAGGGTGGCCAGGTGCGTCAGCTCCATCACGACGGCGGCCTGGCGCGCCTGCGCCCCCACGGGCGCCACCTGCCCGGAGGCCAGCTCCGGATCGCCCAGCAGCGCGGCGAGCACCGTGAGCACGGGACGCACGCGCTTGCCGCCGGCGGCCAGCAGGTGGGCCGTGGCGGTCTGCGAGAACTCGTCGTCGAAGGCAAGCGCCTCCTCCAGCTGCGCCTCCACCTGCTCGAGGGCCGACAGCACGGTCTCCAGCACGCGGCCGTGCTCGGCCAGGTGGTCGAATCCGGGGGGCAGGGCGATGCCGACGTGGTCAGTGCTCACCCGGCCAGCCTACCCAACCGCGGGTCGTCCGCCGTGGTGAGCGACGGGGTGGCCGCCTCGAGGAGGCGGACGGCACGGTCGACGACGTCGCCTCCCTCCGCGTCCACCGTGTTGCCCATGACCTTGACCACGGCACGCAGCAGCGGAGGGACGGCCATGCCCGTGCCGAGCGCGGCGCGCATCACGCGCGGGTCGCCGATCAGGCGGGCGAAGCGGGCGCCGAGGGCGAAGTGGCGGCCCCACAGGTGCTGCGTGAGCACGGGGTAGCGGGCCAGCACGCTGTCCGCACCGGCGGCGCTGCCCGCCGCGAGCGCCTCCACCGCCAGGTCCGCGGCGTGGCGGGCGGCCTCCATCGCGAAGCCGATGCCCTCTCCGTTGAACGGGGAGACCATGCCGGCGGCGTCGCCCACGAGCAGCAGCCCGGGCACGTGCTGGGGCGTGCGGTTGAAGGCCATCGGCAGGGCCGCACCGAGGATCTTCGAGGACCGGGTCTCCTCTGAGATCCCCCACTCCTCGGTCAGTGCGCCGGACCACGAGGTCAGCAGGCCGCGGTAGTCCAGCGTCCCGAACAGGGGCGAGGTGTCGAGGATGCCCAGCCCCACGTTCACCGTGCCGTCGGCGAGCGGGAAGAGCCAGCCGTAGCCGGGCAGCGGATTCCCCTGCTCGTCCGGCAGGCGCAGCCAGGACTCCATCCACTCCGCCCGGTCCCCCGGCAGGACGGGCGCGGCGCCTCCCACGGCCGCGCCGGCCGTGTAGTACGCGCGGACGGCCACGCCCATGGGGCGGTCCTCGCGCCGGTGCAGGCCCGCGGAGACGGCCGCACGGGCCGAGACGCCGTCGCACGAGAGCACGATCGGGGCGTGCCAGGTGACGCTCTCGCCGGTCTTGCGGCCGTTCTCCCCGATCAGCTCGGCGCTCAGCCCGTCGACGCGTCCGGCGCCGTCCCGGGTGACGCCTGTGACGGCGTGGCGCTCGAGCACGGTGGCACCGCGCTCTCGGGCGAGGTCCACGAGGATGGCGTCGAAGTCCCGGCGGGTGCGCGTCAGGGCGTAGTCCGGCCACGTCTGCGTGCTCGGCCACGGCACGTCCACCCCGCGCCGGCCCGCACGCAGGCGCAGGCCGCGGATGCGCTGCCAGCCGCCGTCGTCGCCGGCCTCCCCGCGGTGGGGCACGCCGAGCAGCTGCAGCTCGCGGACGGCCTGCGGAGTGAGGCCGTCGCCGCACACCTTCTCGCGAGGGTGCGCGGACTTCTCCAGCACCACCACGTCCAGGCCCGCGGCGGCCAGGTGCGCGGCGGCGGTGGCCCCGGCGGGGCCGCCGCCGGAGATGAGCACGTCCGCGCGGCGGGGCAGATCGGCGGCGCCCGTGGCGGACGACGGGCGCGGGGTCTCTGCGGTCATCGGGCGGCCTCCTCGGGGCTGGCGGGCTCGGACGCGGGGTCCGGGAAGGTGGAGCGCACGGCAGCGGCGATCGCGGCGGCCACGCGCGGGCGCTCGGCGCGGTCGCAGCGGACCTCCACGAGCCGTCGGCCGCGCACCGGGACCGCGAGGAGGTGCACGAGCCCCACCCGGTCCGCGGCGCAGACGTACGGCACGCCGTACGCGGCGGCCAGGCCCTCCAGGTCCACGGCGTGCGGGGTGCCGAAGAAGCGCTCCACGGCGCCGGCCATCCCCGGGGCCCGTGCCACGGTGCCGTGCTCGAGGCCGGCGAAGATCGCGCCGCCCGTGTCGTTGACCACCACGAGGTCCACGTCAGGGTCGGCCTCTGTGGTCCCCACCAGCAGCCCGCCGGCGTCGTGCAGCGCCGTGAGGTCGCCCAGGAGGGCGACGGTGCGGCGGCCCGTGCCCAGGGCGATCCCCATGGCGGTGGACACCGTCCCGTCGATCCCGGCGAGGCCGCGGTTGGCGTACACGTGCACGTGGGCCAGCGTCGGGGGCCGCCACGCGAGGTCCACGTCCCGGATCAGGGACGAGGATCCCAGCACGAGCGGACCCCGTGTCACGGACGCGCACACCTGGGCGACGCTCTGCGGGCTGAGCCCGTGCGCGGTGTCCTCGTCCAGCACGACGTCCTCCACCGCGGCCTGGGCGCGCATCGAGGCCGTCTGCCATGCGGCGAGCCATCCCGGCTCGCCCTGACCCGCGAAGGACGCGAGCTCCGCGAGGGAGCCCACGACCCGCTCGGCGCGGCGGCCCACCTCGAACCACGGGGCGGGCTCGGTCAGGAGGATCGCGGTCTCCACGTCCGGGCGTGCGAGCAGCGCCGTGACGGAGCGGGTGAGCGTGGGGCGGCCGAAGAGCACGACGCGCTCGATGCGCCCGGCCAGCGGGTGGCTGTCCGCGCCGCGCCCGCCGTGGGAGCCGATCAGCGCTGGATAGGCCGCCACCGCGTTGACGGAGAACCGGGCGTTCGAGCTGGGCTCGGCCAGCAGCGGCAGGCCCAGGGAGACGGCGAACGCGGCCGCCACCGGACCGGCGCCGTGGCAGGCGAGCACCACGGTGCGCCGCTCCCGCAGCCGGGAGGCGTCGAGGTCGGGCAGGCCGGACAGGTCCGCGCCGGCCGGTCGCCACGGGGCCCGGGCCGCGGCGTCGCGGCGCGCGTCGCCGACGGCGGGCAGCGCGCGGGAGTCGGCCGAGAGGTCCGGCAGCCCGTGGTCGGCGTCCGGGCACGGGGGCGTCTGCGCGGGGATGCGGGCGCCCATGTCCGCGGCCTCCCGGGGGTCCGGCACCAGCGGGGCGCGGAAGCGCAGGTTCAGGTGCACCGGTCCCGCGGGGGCGTCACGGACGTGGACGGCGGCCTCCCGCGTGGCCGGGCACCCGGCGTCGGGGTCGCACACGAAGCCGTCCGCCGCCAGCAGGGCCTGGCGCACGGTGGCCCCGGCGTCGTTCAGGTGCTGCTGCGCCGAACGGCCCGCCGCGGGATCCGCCTCGATGGTGGCCGAGAAGCGGGTGTGGTGCCCGAAGACGCCGTCCTGCTCGGTGGTCTGGTTGGCGCCCGAGCCGTGCAGCTCCGCGGGCCGGTCCGCCGTGAGGGCCACGAGGCGGGTGCCGGCGTGGAAGGACTCCATGAGGGCTGGCAGCAGGTTCCCGACCGCCGTGCCCGACGTCGTGAGCACCCCCACGGGGCGGCCCGAGGCCAGGGAGAGCCCGTGGGCGAGGAAGCCCGCCGCGCGCTCGTCCACCCGCACGTGCAGCCGGATCCGGCCCTGCCGTTCGAGGTCGGCCAGCGCGTACACGAGGGGCGCGGAGCGGGAGCCGGGGCAGATCACCGCGTCCCTCATCCCGGCGTCGGTCAGGGCGGCGGCGACGGCGCGCGCCACGGAGAGGGAGTCGGCGGAAGTCATGGTGGCCCCCAGTCTAGGCGGGCAGAGCCGGACGGCCCCGGCCCGTGCCGTCCCCGCACAGCGGGGGCGGCGCGACCCCCGGACGCGGCGAGGCCGCCACGGCGGTGTGCCGTGGCGGCCTCGTCAGGGGGGACTCGGCCGGCCCCCATGCTGCGGGTCCGGCCCCGTCCGCGCGGGGATCACTCCCCGCACCGGGTCACTTCTTGGGGCCGTTGCCCTGCGCGTGGCCGAAGGCGGAGTTGCCGTGGCCGTTGTTGCCCTTGCCCTTGTTGCCCTTCTCCTTGCCGGAGCCCTTGCCCACGCCGTTGTTGCCAGTCACGTTGAAGACCTGCACGACGGAGGGACGGGGGGCCGCGACCTTGTCGCCGACCTGCACGGGGCCGGCCGGGGACAGGAAGTCCGGGAAGGAGGACGTGTGGGCGCCCCAGTTGCCGTCCTCGCCCGGGTGCTGGACGTTGACGAACACGGAGTTGTCGCGGTCGTGGATGACCGGGCCGCAGGTCTCGGCGTCACGGGGGACGGCGAGGAACTGCTCGACGCGGCCGCGCTCCGGGCCGTCCAGGGTGACCTTGTGGAGGGCGTCGGCGAGGCCGATCGTGCCGGGCTGGCCGTCGGTGGAGATCCAGAGGTTGCCCTCGGAGTCGAACGCCACGTTGTCCGGGCAGGAGATCGGGGACACGAGCTCCTTGGGGTACCCGGCGAAGTAGACCGAGGAGGAGACCGCCGGATCGCCGGCGAGCAGCAGGATGACCCAGTTGAACGTCGTGGCGGTGTGGTCGCCGCCCTTCTCGGTCAGCTCGACGACGTGGCCGTCGCGGTTGCCCACGACCGGGTTGGCCTCGTCCACCTCGGTGCGCTTCGTGTTGTTGGTCAGCGCCATGTAGACCTTGCCGTTGACCGGGTTGGTCTCCACGTCCTCCGGGCGGTCCATCTTGGTGGCGCCCATCTTGTCCGCGGCGAGGCGGGTGTAGACGAGGACCTCGGCCAGGGACATGCCGGGCACGAGGGACTTCTTGTCGGTCGCCAGGGCGATCCACTCGCCGGCGCCGTCGAACGCGCCGTCGGAGGGCAGGGTGCCCTTGCCGTCGATCTCGGACTTCGGGGAGTCGCCCTTGAACTTGGCCACGTAGAGGGTGCCCTCGTCCAGGAGGCGCATGTTGTGCTTCTTGTCGCCCTCGACGAACTTCTTCGCGGAGACGAACTTGTAGAGGTAGTCGTGGCGCTCGTCGTCGCCCGAGTAGACCACGGCGCGGCCGTCGCCGGAGAGGACGGCGGTGCCGGCCTCATGCTTGAAGCGGCCCAGGAGGGTGTGCTTCACCGGGGTGGAGGTGGGGTCCTCAGGGTCGACCTCGACGACCCAGCCGAAGCGGTTGGCCTCGTTCTCGTAGCCGTCCTTGGTGAGGTCGAAGCGGTCGTAGAAGAGCTCCCAGCCGCGCTGCGTGGCCTTGGTGTCGATGCCGTAGCGCTTCTCCTCGGCGGTGCCGCGGCCCTTGAAGTACTGGTTGAAGTTCTCCTCGCCGGAGAGCACGGTGCCCCACGGCGTGGTGCCGCCGGCGCAGTTGTTGAGGGTGCCCAGCACGCGGGTGCCGGTGGGGTCCTCGACGGTCTTCAGCAGGGCGTGGCCGGCGGCCGGGCCGGTGACCTTGAAGGGGGTGGTGCCGGTGATGCGGCGGTTGCGACGGCCGCCCTGCACGTACTCCCACTTCTGGCCGCGCTTGGCGCGCTCCAGCTCCACCACGGACAGGCCGTGCGACTGGATGCCGGCGTCCACCACGTCCTTGCGGTGGGAGATGATGTACTCCGGGGAGAACATGATGTTCTCGTTGGTGTACTCGTGGTTGGACACGAGGTAGCCCGAGCGGTCGTTGCCGCCGTCGGAGATGATGTTCAGGTAGTCGTTGTTGTAGCCGAACTGGCCGGCCGCCGACTTCCCCGTCTGGTGCTGGATGTCGAACTCCTCGGAGTCCTTGAAGAGCGGGTCGCCCCAGCGGATGATCGTGCCCCACTCGTAGCCCTCGGGGACCGTGACGTCGTCCACGGTGCGCGGGACGGGCTTGATGGCCGTGAAGTCCAGCTTGCCGCCGCCGGTGGGGTGGTTGCCGTTGTCCGCCAGGGCCTCGGGGGCCTGGGCCATGTTCGCGCCGATCACGACGGCCGCGGCCAGGCCGGTGCCGCCCATGAGGGCCGAGCGGCGGGAGATCGCGGTCTCGGCGATCTGCTGGAAGGTGGCGTTGTCCGAGGTGTTCGGGATCGGGTGCGAGCACGCGTTGCCGCACTTGAGCTCGCAGGTGACAGCCGAACGGTTGCCGCGGGTATGACCGGACATGGGCAGGAGGCGCTTGAGCATGGGGAGTCCTTCGCGTCGTTCAAGAGGGGGTGGGCCCGCCCGTGGGGCGGCCCCGGGCCACGATGCCCGCGGACACCCGCGGACATTCCCCCACCCTGTCCCCCCGAGTCGAGCGGCGAAGGACACCAAGGTGAACCGGGACGAAACAGTGCGTGGCACCGAGATTTCGTCTCGTCGACGTGTCGTATTGCCCTCTGGGTCCCCCCTGGGGGGCGAGATCCCAGGAGGCGCGTCATCGCCCCAGGTCAGCCGGAGATCTGCGCGAGGACCGCGTGAGCGTGCTGCACGCGTTCGGCCCACCGCCGTCGCCCCTCCCGGTCCAGCTGCAGCCGGCGCAGCGCACCCGGGTCCGGTTCGGGAGCGCGGACGCCGGGGGCGGGGAGCGTCCCGTCCACCGGACGCCACGGGGGCGCGACCACGTCGTCGGCGAACAGCGCCGCCGTGCCCAGGCCGCACGCGTGCGGCAGGGAGGGCAGGTGCGCGGCCAGGGCCGCTCCCCCGGCCAGTCCCACGGAGGTGTCCAGGGCCGAGGAGACGACGGCGGGCAGCCCCGCCGCCGCCACGATCGCCGCGGCGCGCCGCACTCCGCCGAGGGGCTGCACCTTGACCACGATCAGGTCGGCCGCGCCCGCCGCGGCCACGGCCAGCGGGTCGTCCTCCTTGCGGACGGCCTCGTCGGCGGCGATCGGGGTGGCGACGCCGCGCTCGCGCAGGGCGCGGCGCACACGGGCCAGCGGGGCGATGCCCGGCACGGGCTGCTCGGCGTACTCGAGGCCGACGTCGGCCAGCTCGGTGAGCATGTTCAGCGCCTCGTCCTCGGTCCAGCCGGCGTTGGCGTCGATGCGGATCGCGGCCTCCGGGAGCAGCTCGCGCACCCGCCGCACCCGGGCGAGGTCGGCCGCGTGGCCGCCCGCCACCAGGCCGCCGCCGGGGCGGTGCTCGGCCACCTTGACCTTCACCGCGGGCACGGGGCCGAAGCGCTCGAGGACGTCCTCGACCTCGGCTGCCCCCACGGCGGGGACGGTCGCGTTGACAGGCACCGCGTCCCGCACCGGCGCCGGCCAGCCCTGCCAGCCGGCCTCGACAGCCGCCGCGAGCCACCGGGAGGACTCCTCCGGGCCGTACTCGGGGAACGGGGAGAACTCGGCCCATCCCGCGGGCCCGCGCAGCAGGAGCGCCTGGCGCGCGGCGGTGCCCCGGAAGCGCACCGTCATGGGCAGCTCCACGGCCACCGCGCCGGCCAGCAGCTCCTCCACCGAGGGCAGGGCGCAGCCGCCGGGGGCACCGGGCAGGGGCGGGAGGGACGGAGCGGGGTGCAGGCCGTCGGGGCCGGGCTGCGCACGGTCCGGCTGCGCGGGGTCAGGCGACGTCATGCGGCCAGCCTAGGGGCGGGGGGCCGCCGTCGCCCGCGCGGGCGTCCGGGAGGCTGGCGTCTCCCGGGCGTCCCCGACGGCGGGGTCAGCGCGCGGCGAGGTAGCCGAGCTTGCGGGCCAGGCCCGCGGCCCGCTCATGCGAGCCGAGCACGCCCTCGAGGCCGGCGACGACGGCGGCCACCACCTCGTCCGTGAGGTGCCAGTCCGGGGTGAACGGATCGTCGAAGCGGGCCCACGCGGTGCCGACCGCGGCGAGGGCGCGGGCCATCTCGGTGACGTCCCGGAAGACCGGCTCGGGCTCGTCCCTGCGGTCCTCCCAGCCGTCCTCGCCGGGAGCCATGAGGATGCGGCCGGTGGCGGCCTCGTGGATGAACGGGTCGGCGCCCTGCTTCGCCACCACCGTCCAGTCGTCGTTCCAGTCCACGAGCAGGGCGCCGGTGCGATGGTTCCAGCGGTAGCCGGCCTGCTCGTCCCACAGGCGGTCCAGCGGGAAGAACAGCAGCGGCAGCCCCACGGTGTCGATCTCGAGCCACTCCGGGCCCACGTAGCGGTAGAAGTCCGCCAGATCCGTGGGCAGCGGCTCCTCGGCGGCCCATTCGATGGGCTCCTGGCGGGCGAGGTTGCCGAACGGGCCGAGCGCCTCACGCGCCGAGATGAGGGACTCCGGGTCCAGCGTGATGCGCGGCCGCGCGGCGGCCTCGCCCGCGGCGGGCGTGTCGATGGAGGAGGACGGACCGTGCGCGGAGGGAACGCGGTTCATGGCCCCAGGCTAGGCACGCGGCACCCCAGGCGGAGGAGCCCCCAGGCGACGGTCGCGTGACGCTCCGATGAAGCCTGCGTGACGCGCCGCCGTCGTGCGTCCACGAACGCCACACCAGAGCAGGACGAGCCCTGCGCAGGTGTGCCCCTCCGCATCGGAGGGGCACACCTGCCCAGGACTCGTCCAGGAGGGGCGGGCCCGTCAGATCCGGGCGAGGGCCGCCGTCGGGTCGTTGAGGCAGTCCGCCACAAACGTGAGGAACGCGCTCGCAGTGGCGCCGTCGGTGACGCGGTGGTCGAAGGTCACGGTCATCTCGGTGACCTTGCGGACCACGATCTCCCCGTCCACGACCCACGGGCGGTCCATGATGCGGCCGATGCCGAGCATGCCCACCTCGGGGATGTTGAGGATGGGGGTGGCGCCGTCGGTGCCGAGCGGTCCGTAGTTGTTGAGCGTGAACGTGCCGCGGGTCAGCTCGGCCGGGGCGGCCTTGCCGTCGCGGGCACGGGTGACGGTCTCGTTGATCGCGCGGGTCAGCTCGTCCGCGGACAGCCGCTCCGCGTGCTCCACGGAGGGCACCATGAGGCCGCGGGGCGTCTGCACCGCGAGCCCGAGGTGGACGCCGTCCACCTCCACGATCTCGTCACGGCCGCCGGCGCCGGCCTCGATGCGTGCGTTCATCACCGGGTACCGGCGCAGGCCGGCCAGCGTGAAGCGGGCGATCAGGCCGAGCAGGCTCGGGGCGTTCTCCGGGTCCGCCTTCTTCAGCTGCGCGCGCAGCTGAAGCAGGGCGGTGACGTCCACGTCCAGCCACGCGGTGACCTCGGGGACCTCGCGGCGGGAGCGGGAGAGCTGGTCCGCGATCACCTTGCGCACACCCGAGATCGGGGTGCGGGCGGTGACGGACAGGCCCGTGCGGGCGTCCGCCTGCCCCTGCGCGGCGGTGGCGCTCAGGGACTGCGCCGCGGGCGCGGCCTGGCCCTCGGCGGCGCCGACGGCGACCGACTTCTCGGCCGGCGTCTGCTCGGCCGCGGTCCCGGCGAGCACGGCCGAGGCGGCCAGCGCGCCCGTCGAGGCGGCCGCGGAGGGGACGTCGGCCGCGCCGGAGGAGGCGGCGAGCACGTCGGCGCGGGTGATGAGGCCGTCCGGGCCGGTGCCGGTCACGGCGGCCACGTCCACGCCGGTCTCCCGGGCGAGCTTGCGCACGATCGGGGAGGCCACGCGCGGCGCCTTCCCGGGGGTGGCCGGCGCGGCGCCGGAGCGGGCCGGACCGGCGGGGGCGCCGCTGCGCGAGCGCTTGGACGGGCGGGTGCGGCCCTTGGCCTTGTGGCCGGAGGTGCCGTAGCCGATCAGCACGGCGCCGGAGGCCTCCTCGTCGGAGCCCTCCACGTCGCCGTCGCCGCCGCGGGCCTTGTCCGGCGCGGGCTGCACGCCGGCGCGCTCCTCCTCGCGGTAGGACAGCGCGCCGGGCACGGCGCCGTCGGCCGCGGGGGCCGCGTCGGCGTCGGCCGCGGAGCCGGGGGTCGCGTCCGAGGCCGCGGGAGCGGCAGGGGCCGCGGCGGGTGCGCCGGCATCGTCGGCCGCGCCGACGGTGAACAGCGGCTTGCCGACCTCCATGGTCTGGCCCTCGGCGCCGTGCAGCGTCAGGACCGTGCCGGCGTAGGGGCTGGGCACCTCCACGATCGCCTTGGCGGTCTCGACCTCGCACACGGGCTGGTCGACGGCGATCTCGTCGCCCTCGGCCACGAGCCAGCGGACCAGGTCGGCCTCGGTGAGGCCCTCGCCCAGGTCGGGCAGCAGGAAGATGTTGCTCATGCGCGGGCCTCCTCGGGCTCCAGGTCCCAGTTCAGGTCGTCGATCGCGTCGAGGATGCGGTCCACGTTCGGCAGGTGGTGCTCCTCGAGCTTCGGGGCGGGGAAGGGGATGTCGAAGCCGGTCACGCGCAGCACCGGAGCGGCGAGCGAGTGGAAGCAGCGCTGCTGGACGCGCGCCACGAGCTCCGAGGCCACGGACGCGAAGCCCTGGGGCTCGGCGACGACGACGGCGCGGCCCGTCTTGGACACGGAGGCCGCGACGGTCTCCTCGTCCAGCGGGTTCACGGTGCGCAGGTCCACGACCTCCACGCTGTAGCCCTCCTCCTCCGCGGCCGCGGCGGCGGCCAGGCAGGTGGGCACGGACGGGCCGTAGGACACCAGGGTGACGTCGGTGCCGGTGCGGACGACGGCGGCCTGGGCCCAGGCCTCGCCGTGCTCCTTCTTCTCCTCGACGCGGGCCCAGCGCTCCTCGAACTCGGCGCGCAGCTCGTCCAGGTCCAGCTCTGCCTTGGTCCAGTACATCTTCTTGGGCTCCATGAAGACGACCGGGTCGTCCAGGCGGATGGCCGAGCGCAGCATCATGTAGGCGTCCTTGACCGAGGCCGGGGTGTACACCTTCAGGCCGGGGGTGTGCGCGTAGTAGGACTCGGAGGAGTCGCAGTGGTGCTCCACGCCGCCGATGCCGCCGCCGTAGGGGATGCGGATGGTCATGGGCATGGGGGCCGCGCCCTTGGTGCGGTTGCGCATCTTGGCCACGTGGCTCGCGATCTGCTCGAACGCGGGGTAGGCGAAGGCGTCGAACTGCATCTCGATGACCGGGCGGGCGCCGCCGAGGGCCATGCCCACGGCCATGCCCGCGATGCCGGACTCGGCCAGCGGGGTGTCGAAGCAGCGCTCCTCCCCGAAGCGCTTCGTCAGGCCGTCGGTGATGCGGAAGACGCCGCCGAGGGTGCCGACGTCCTCGCCGAACACGACCACCATCGGGTCGGCGGCCATCTCGTCGGCCAGGGCCGCGTTGAGCGCGGCGGCGAAGGTCAGGGTCGCCATGCTCAGGCCTCCTGGGTCTCGGTGCGGGACAGCTCCTCGGCCAGCTGCGCGCGCTGGGCGGCGAGCTGGGGGGTCTGCACGGTGTACACGTGGTCGAAGAGCTCGAGCGGGTCCAGCTCGACCTCGGCGTTCATGGCGTCGCGCAGGCGGGCCGCGACGTCCTCGGCGTCCTGGGTGATCTGCTCGGACACCTCGTCGGTGAGGGCGCCGGTGCCCTGCAGGTACGCGGTCATGCGGCGCAGCGGGTCGCGCTCGGCCCACATCTGCACCTCGGCGTCCTCGCGGTACCGCGTGGGGTCGTCGGTGTTGGTGTGCGCCTGCATGCGGTAGGTGTCCGCCTCCACGAGGAAGGGGCCCTGACCCGCGCGGCACAGGTCCACGGCACGGCCGAGGACGGCCAGGAGGGCGGCGAGGTCATTGCCGTCCACGCGCTCGCCGGCCAGGCCGTAGCCCACGGCCTTGTGGGCCAGGGACGGGGCGGCGGACTGCTTCGCGAAGGGCACGGAGATCGCGTACTTGTTGTTTTGCACGAAGAAGATCACCGGCAGCTTGAACACGGCGGCGAAGTTCAGCGCCTCGTGGAAGTCGCCCTCGGAGGTGCCGCCGTCGCCGACCATGGCCAGGCAGACGACGTCCTCGCCGCGCAGGCGGGCCGCCTTGGCCAGGCCGACGGCGTGCAGCATCTGGGTGGTCAGCGGCGTCGCCTGCACGGAGACGCGGTGCTCCTTGGGGTCGTAGCCCTGATGCCACGTGCCCTGGTAGGCCACCATGACGTCGAGGGGGTCCACGCCGCGGGCGATCACGGCTACGGTGTCGCGGTAGGTCGGGAAGAGCCAGTCGTCCTGGCCCAGGCACACCGCGGCGGCGACCTCGGCTGCCTCCTGGCCGTGGGAGGACGGGTACACGGCCATGCGGCCCTGGCGCACCAGCGCGTAGTTCTGGTCGTTGACGCGGCGGCCGATCACGAGGTGGCGGTAGGCCTCCAGCAGGGTCTCGTCCGAGGGCAGCGGGTACTCGTGGCCGGGCTCGGTGCCCTGCTCCTCCGGGGAGAGCAGCGTGCCGTCCTCGCCGATGAGCTGGATGCGGCGGGTCGCGGGGAGCAGGTACTCCTCGAGGGAGATGCCGAAGGCGGCGCCGGCGTTGGCGCTCGCCGCGGCCTTGGCCGCCTCGTCGGCGGCCGTGCCGGGCACGGCGGGGGTGGAGTCACTCACGTTGGGTCCTCTCGATCTGTGGCCTACAGTGTGCCGGTCGAGGGCATTCTGTCGCCCGCCGGCGGATAATCAGTGGATCAATGGAATGCTTTGGCCTGTTGCTGGAGACGTTCTGCTAGTGTGACCGGTGACACGGAGACGGACCGTGCAAGGCGCCAGTCCCGCGTCGGCGGCGGCCCCCGAGCTGCCCGTCGGAGCGGCCGCGGCCCGCCGTCCCCATCCTGCCCCAGCTCTCGAGGAGATCCCATGGCCATCGATACCCTGGACCGCGCGATCGTGCGCGAGCTGACCCAGGACGGCCGCCTCTCCGTTGCCGCGCTGGCCGAGCGCGTGCACATCTCCCGCGCGCACTGCTACTCGCGCCTCAACCGGCTGCAGGACGCCGGCGTCATCACCGGATTCACGGTGCGCGTGGACCCCGTCAAGGTCGGCCTGGGCGCCTCGGCGCACGTCACCCTCAAGCTGCGCCAGCACAACTGGCGCGAGCTGCGCGCCACCCTGCTGGCCATCCCGGAGGTGTGGCACGTCTCCCTCGTGGGCGGGAACATGGACGTGATCCTGCTGGTGCGCGCCCGGGACAACGCGGACCTGCGCCGGGTCATCTTCGACGAGCTGCAGACCCTGCCCGGCGTCGTCGACACCCAGACCTACATGATCTTCGACGACCACGCCTCCGGGCAGACGGTCCCCCCGGAGGACCCGGCGGCCGCCTGACCCGCGCTCCAGCGGGACGCGTTCACGCCCGCGGCCGCACCGCCACGTCGGCCGGTTCGGCGACGGCACCCGGCCCCGCCGGCAGCACGATGCGGAACACGACGGCGCCCGCCGCGCACACCGTCGCGAGCGCGCCGACGCCCCACGCGAGGCCGGCCGCCGCGGTGACCAGGGAGACCAGCAGCGGGCCGGCGAGCATGCCGGCGTCGGACATGGACCGCCACAGCCCCAGGAACTGGGGGCGGGCGTTGGCCGGCGAGTAGTCCGCACCGAGCGTCATGACGATCCCCGAGCCGAACCCGTTGCCGATCCCCAGCAGCAGCGCGGCCGCCGCGAAGGCGAGCGGGTGCGCGGAGAGGCTCACCGCGAGGAACCCCGCCCCGAGCAGCGCGAGGCAGGGCACCGCGACCGCACGTCGGCCGTACCGGTCCATGAGCCGCCCGGACGGATAGAACAGGAGCAGGTCCGCGGCGCCTGCGAGGCCGAAGGCGAGCGAGGCGGCCGCCGGGTCGAGGCCGAGGTGGGCGGCCCACAGCGGGATCACCGCGTTGCGCGCCGCGCGGGCCGCCGAGACGGCCATGACGCCGAAGCCCGCCGTCAGCAGCACCCCGCGCTGGGCGCGCGCCACGTCCGCGACGCGCGGGCGCCCTTGCCCGATCCGGGGTGCACCGCCCCCGGCCCCCGCCGCCGTCCCCCGGGCCGCGACGCCGGCCGTCTCCCCGGGCACCGTCAGCTCGCGGATGCGCAGGCACAGGACCGCGCCGGCCGCCATGGTCGCCGTCGCGGCGGCGAAGGCGCCGGACAGCCCCAGCCCCGCCTGGACGGCGGCGCCGAGGAAGGGACCGGAGAACACGCCGATGCGGATGGTCCCCCCGAGCGTGGACATCGCCCGCGCGCGGTGGGTGGCCGGGATGGCGACCGCCAGGTAGGCCTGCCGGGCGAGGTTGAACCCCGCCCCCGCGACGCCCACCAGGAGCACGGCCAGCAGGAACAGGGCGAGCCGGCCCGGCTCGCTCACCCCGCCGCCCGGGACGACGGCGGCCGAGGCGAGGGCCGCCGTCGTGCCCCAGGCCAGGCCCGCCCCGGCCGTGCCGAGCACCGCCGAGACGATCATGGTGAGCCGCTCCCCCGCGCGGGCGGCGAGGAGCGAGGCCGGGCCGTTGGCCACGAGCGAGCCGAGGCCCACCAGGACGACGACGGCGGCGGCCTGGGCCGTGGTGAGGCCGAGGGCGAGCGCCGCGGAGGCGATGGCCGGCGTCATGGCGCCGAGGCCGATCGCGTAGACCACGGACGGCGCGTAGATCTGGAAGGCCCCCCGCAGGTCGCCGAGGCGGGACCGGGTCGCGGGGGTGGGAGAGCTCACCGGTCGAGTCTGCCCGCACTGGCGCGCCGCGTCCAGGCCGCTCACTACCCTGGTGCCATGTCCTCGCGCACCGCCTCCTCCCCCGCCGCCCCGCCCGGGCCCGCACGCCCGCCGGCCCCCGCCTCCGGCCTCGACCGCTTCTTCCGCATCTCGGCACGCGGCTCCACCGTCGGCCAGGAGATGCGCGGCGGCCTCGCCACGTTCCTGGCCATGAGCTACATCATCGTGCTCAACCCGCTCGTGCTCTCCGGCGCGGACGCCCACGGGAACGTGCTCGGCGTGCCGCGCGTGGCCGCCGTGACCGCGCTCGTGGCCGGCGTCGCGACCATCGTGATGGGCGTGTGGGCGCGGCACCCGTTCGCCCTCGCCGCGGGCCTGGGCATCAACGCGTTCGTGGCCATCACCGTGGCCACCACCCCGGGCATGACGTGGCCGGACGTCATGGGACTCGTGGTGCTCGCGGGCCTGGTGATGGTGGTGCTCGTGGCCACCGGCTTCCGCACGGCGGTGTTCAACGCGGTGCCGGAGGCGCTGAAGACGGCCATCGTCGTCGGCATCGGCCTGTTCATCGCCCTGGTCGGCCTCGTCAACGCCGGGTTCGTGCGCCGCCTCCCCGACGCTGCGGGCACCACCGTGCCCGTGGGCCTGGGCATGGGCGGCGAGCTGGCCGGCTGGCCGGTGCTCGTGTTCATCGTGGGCCTGGCGGTCACGGCGATCCTCGTCATCCGCGGGACGCGCGGGGCCATCCTCATCGGCATCGTGGTGGCCACCGTGCTGGCCAACATCCTCGAGGCCGTGTTCCACATCGGCCCCTCCGTGGCCGCGGACGGCACCGTGAACCCGCTCGGCTGGTCCCTCGTGGCGCCGTCCGTTCCGGACTGGGCGGCCCCGGACCTCTCGCTGCTGGGCCACGTGTCCCTCTTCGGCGCCTTCGACACCCTCGGCGGGCTCATGGCGTCGCTGCTCGTCTTCGCGATCCTGCTCTCGGTGTTCTTCGACGCGATGGGCACCTCCGTGGGCCTGGCCCGCGAGGCCGGCACCGTGGAGCCCGACGGCACCATCCCGGACCTCAACCGGGTGCTCATGGTGGACGCCCTCGCGGTGACCGCCGGCGGCGGCGCGTCCGGCTCCGCCAACCAGATCTTCGTGGAGTCCGGCACCGGCATCGGCGAGGGCGCCCGCACGGGCCTGGCCTCCGTGGTCACGGGCCTGCTGTTCCTGCTGGCCATGTTCCTCACGCCCCTGATCCACCTCGTCCCGTTCGAGGCGGTGGCGCCCGCCCTCGTGGTGGTGGGCTTCATGATGTGCGCGCAGGTGACGCGCATCGACTGGTCGGACTGGGGTGCCGCGCTGCCGGCCTTCCTCACGTTCATCCTCATGCCGTTCACGTACTCGATCGCCAACGGCATCGGCGCCGGCATGATCGCCTACGCGGTCATCCGCGCCGGCCAGGGCCGCGCCCGTGAGGTGCACCCGCTGCTGTGGCTGGTCGCCGCCGCGTTCGTGGTGTTCTTCGGCATGGGCGTGGTGCGGGGGATCCTCGGCCTGGCCTGACCCCCGGCGGCCGCTCAGTGCGGGAGCGCCGCGGTCCGCATCTCCAGGTACGCGGAGATCTCCATGGTGAGCACGTCCTTGCCGTCCTGGTTGCACACCCGGGACGCGAACACCATGAGACCCCGTCCCTGCTCCGGCTCGAGCGTCAGCTCGGTCACGACCGCGTCCCCGGTGAGGACGTCCCCGGGCCGAACCGGGCGCACGAAGCGCAGGCGGTCGATGCCTCGCCCCGCGATCACGTGCCAGTGGTCCGTGCGGGCGAGCACCTGGAGCCGCTGGAGGATCGCCACGGTGTGGATGCCGCTCGCGATCAGTCCCCCGTAGCGCCCGTGGGTGACGCTGCGCTCCGGGTCCGTGTGGATGAACTGGGGGTCCCACTGGCGGGCGAACGCCATGACCTCCTCCTCGGTGACCGGGTACGAGCCCATCGATGACCGCGTCCCCACCGGGAAGTCCTCGGCGTACAGTCCGGCGCCCCGCATCCGTGCCTCGTCGTCTCGCATCTCCGGTCGGCTCCTTCTCCTCGCGACGCCAGGGCTCCGTGCGCCTCGTCCGTCCGATCCGCCTACGCGTCATCATTGCACATTCGTGCAGATCGCCATACAGTCGCATAGCATCCACGGATGAGACGGACATCACACGTCTGACCGCCCGCTTCCGCACGCGACCCAGGAGCACCCCATGCCCACCCTGCCCGGCGTCCTCGCCTCCACCGCCCGCCGCGTCCCGGACCGCCCCGCGCTGCGGTGGGGCGAGTCCTCCCTCACGTACGGGGAGCTGGACCGCACCGTCACCCGCCTCGCGGCAGAGCTCGCCGACCGCGGCGTCCAGCGGGGGGACCGCGTGGTCCTCGTCGCGGGCAACACCATGGCCTTCGTGGTCGGGATCTACGGCGCGCTGCGCGCCGGGGCCATCGCCGTTCCCGTCAACCCCCGCTCCGCCGCGCCCGAGCTCCGGCACTTCCTCGCCGACACCGAGTCGTCGATGGTCCTCGTTGACCCGGCTGCCGGCGACGGCGTCCGCGCACTGCAGGCCGACGACGGCGGGCTGGGGACGGCGACGGCCCTCGGCCTCGGCGAGCTGGACGGGTTCGACGACGTGCTCGCCGCGGCGCTGGCCCGCGACGAGTCGACGTTCGAGCGCGAGCTGTCCGAGGACGACGACGCGCTGATCATCTACACCTCGGGCACCACCGGCCGGCCCAAGGGCGCCCTGTTCGACCACCACCGCGTGCTCTGGGTGGGGCAGAGCATCACCATGGGCCTCGGCCTCCGCCTGGACGAGACGATGCTGCACGTGGCCCCGCTCTACCACTCCGCGTCCCTCAACCTGCTGCTCTTCAACGGCGTGATGCTGGGCGCCACCCAGGTGCTGATGCCCGCGTTCGCGCCGGACGACGTGCTGGAGGCGCTGGAGCGCGAGAAGGTCACGGTGTTCTTCGGCGTCCCCACGATGTTCGCCTCCATGCTGCGCAGCCCGCAGATGGCCGCCCGGGACCTCTCCCACCTGCGCCACCTCTTCTACGGAGCCGCCCCGATGCCCGCGAGCACCGCGGAGGCGCTCGTCGCCGCCCTCCCGCACGTGGACATCGTCCAGGCCTGCGGCCAGACGGAGGGCGGTCCCGGCGGCATCCTCCTCACCCACGAGGAGGTCATGGCCCACCCGTCCGCCAGCGGACGCCTGGCCATGCCGAACACGGAGGTGCGCGTCGTCGACGCCGACGGCGAGGACGTGGCCGTCGGCGAGGTGGGCGAGATGATCATGCGCGGCGAGACGATGATGAAGGGCTACTGGCGCAACCCCGAGGCCACGGCCGCCACCGTGGTCGACGGCTGGGTGCACACCGGCGACCTGACCCGCGTGGACGAGGGCGGCTACCTCACGATCGTCGACCGCCTCAAGGACCTGATCATCACCGGCGGCCGCAACGTCTACTCGGTGGAGGTGGAGAACGCGCTCGCCGGCTGCCCCGGCGTCGCCGAGCTCGCGATCGTCGGCCGCGACCACCCGGACTTCGGGGAGAGCATCGTCGCCGTGGTCACCCCCGCGCCGGGGGCCACCGTGACCCTGGAGGACCTCCGCGCGTACGGCGAGAGCCGGATCGCCCGCTTCAAGCTCCCCCACGACCTCGTGATCGCGGAGATCCCGCGCAACCTGTCCGGGAAGATCCTCAAGCACCGGCTGCGGGCCCAGCTCGACGGACCCGTCGGATCGGCCGACCCCGCCGCGCAGGCCTGACCCCCGCCGGCGCCTCCGTCCTCGAGCGGCGCCGCCTCAGCCCGACCCCACCACCCGTCCCGCGGGACGAGAATCGAGATCACGACCATGCAGATCAAGGACCGCACCTTCATCGTCACCGGCGGGGCCTCCGGCCTCGGCGAGGCCACCACGACGGCGCTGCTCGAGCGCGGCGCCCACGTCGTGGTGGCCGACCTCGCCGGGTCCGCCCCCGAGGGCGCCGTGCTCGTGGAGACCGACGTGACCGACTCGGACCAGGTGGCCCGCGCGGTCGAGGAGGCGACCCGCCAGCCCGGGCCGCTCTCCGGCGTCGTGAACTGCGCCGGCATCGGCACGCCCGCGAAGGTCCTCTCCCGCGAGGGGGCGCAGCCGCTCGAGGCCTTCGAGAAGATCATCGCCGTCAACCTCGTGGGCACCTTCAACGTCATCCGCCTGGCCGCCCAGGCCATGGCGGGCAACGAGCCGGACGAGGACGGCGGCCGCGGCGTCATCGTCAACACCGCGTCGGTGGCCGCGTTCGAGGGCCAGATCGGCCAGGCCGGCTACTCGGCCTCCAAGGGCGGCGTCGTGGCCATGACCCTGCCCATCGCGCGCGAGCTGGCAGCGCACGGCATCCGCGTGAACACGATCGCCCCCGGGCTCTTCCTCACGCCCATGATGAGCCACCTGCCGGAGAAGGCGAGGGAGTCCCTGGGCCAGCAGGTCCCGTTCCCCTCACGCCTCGGCGACCCGTCCGAGTGCGCCCACCTGGTGACCCACCTCGTGGAGAACCAGATGATCAACGGCGAGACCATCCGGCTCGACGGCGCCATCCGCATGGCCGCGCGCTGACCGCCCCACCGAGCCACACCGACACCGAGGAGACCCCCATGATCCTGGACAGCTACCGTTCCCCCTGGCTCACCGAGGACGCCGAGTCCCTGCTCGAGCTCACCGACGAGTTCATGGCCCGCGAGGCCGTGCCGAACTTCTCCCGCTGGGCCGAGCAGCACGGCGTGGACCGCGACTTCTGGAACAAGGCCGGCGAGGCCGGCCTGCTGTGCCCCTCCATCCCCGAGGAGTACGGGGGCATCGGCGGCACCTTCGCACTGGAGGCCGCCGTCATGACGGGGCAGGCGCGCTGCTTCGACGACGCGTGGGGCTTCGGCGTCCACTCCCCCATCGTGGCGCACTACATCCTGGCCTACGGCACCGAGGAGCAGAAGCAGAAGTGGCTGCCGGGCATGGTCACCGGCGAGCTGGTCGGCGCGGTCGCCATGACCGAGCCGGGCACGGGCTCCGACCTGCAGGCCGTGCGCACCCGCGCCGTGCGCGACGGCGACGACTACGTGATCAACGGCTCGAAGACGTTCATCTCGAACGCCACGCACTGTGACCTCCTGGTCATCGTGGCGCGCACGGGCGACCAGCCGGGCGGCCGGGGGCTGTCCCTGATCGTCGCGGAGACCGCCGGGCTCGAGGGCTTCGAGCGCGGCCGCGTGCTGAACAAGATCGGCCAGCACGGCCAGGACACCCGTGAGCTGTCCTTCTCGGACATGCGGGTGCCCGTGGCCAACCTCCTGGGCGAGGCCGAGGGCCAGGGCTTCATCCAGCTCATGTCCCAGCTGCCCCAGGAGCGCCTGACGCTGGCCGTCACGGCCGCCGCGGCCTGCGAGGCCGCGGTGCACGAGACCATCCGCTACACCAAGGAGCGTCACGCGTTCGGCAGCCCCCTGCTGGGCTTCCAGAACACGCAGTTCGTGCTCGCCGAGTGCGTGGCGGACACGCTCGCCACACGCACCCTGGTGGACCAATGCATCGTGGCGCACGTGGAGGGCAAGCTGACCGCGGCCGACGCCTCGATGGTGAAGTTCTTCGCCACCGACATGCAGAACACGGTGGTCGACCGCTGCCTGCAGCTGTTCGGCGGCTACGGCTACATGGAGGAGTTCCCGATCGCGCGCGCCTTCACCGCCGCGCGCGTGCAGAAGATCTACGGCGGCACCAACGAGATCATGAAGATGCTCGTGGCCCGCGCCCTCTGAGCCGGCGCCCTCACGGGCTTCGGGGGCGGGACACGCCCGGAAGGCGGAACCTTTCGGGCGTGTCCCGCCCCCGTTGCGCGTCGAGGCAGCCTGTGCCCTCGCGCGCGACGCTCCTGTGATGGGATGGGGACCATGCCTGACGCCCAGCACCGCGCCGACGACGTCGTCGCCACCCAGCCCGACGCCCTCGCGCACCGCTCCCCCGCCGCACGCCCGACGCCGCCCGTGGCAGCCGTCGTCCCGACGACGCGCACCGTGCACGGCGAGGAGTTCGCCGACGACTACGAGTGGCTGCGCGCCAAGGAAGACCAGCGCGTGCTGGACCACCTGCATGCCGAGAACGCCTACACCGAGGCCGTCACCGCGGACCAGGCCGATCTGCGCGCGGCGATCTTCGGCGAGATCAAGGCGCACACCGTGGAGACGGACCAGTCCGTGCCCGCTCGCCGGGATCGCTGGTGGTACTTCGTGCGCACGATCGAGGGCGAGCAGTACCCCGTGCACTGCCGCGTGCCCGCGCGGGACACCGGGGACCTCGAGGCGGACTGGACGCCGCCCGTCGTCGCCGCGGGCGAGACGCTGCCCGGCGAGCAGGTGATCCTGGACGGCAACGCCGAGGCCGCCGGCCACCCCTTCTTCTCCCTCGGCGGGATGCACATCAGCCCGGACGGCGAGCGTGTGGCGTACGCCGTGGACCACGCGGGCGACGAGCGCTTCACCCTGCGCGTCCGGGACATCGCCACCGGCGAGGACCTGCCGGACGCGGTGGAGAACATCGCCCACGGGGTGCGCTTCGACCGCTCGGGCGCGCGCGTCTTCTACACGCTGTGGGACGACTCGTGGCGCCCGTACCGCGTCATGGTGCACACGCTCGGCACGGACCCGGCCGAGGACGTGCTGGTCTACGAGGAGTCCGACCCCGGCATGTGGACGGGATTCGAGGGCGTCGCGGACCGCACCCAGCTGCTCATCGGCGTCGGGAACTCGGAGGTGTCCGAGACCTGGGTCGTCGACCTGCCCGAGTCCGCGGACGAGCCCCTGCCGGCCCCGCGCCTGCTGATCCCCCGCGCGTGGGGCATGCTCGCCGACGTCGAGCCCGTCACGGGCGGCGACGGCGTCCGCCGCCTGCTGATCGTGCACGATGCGGAGCTCACCGGCGACGGCGCCGAGCGCCTCGCGCCCAACGGCATGCTCTCGGTGGTCACGGAGGCGGACGTGGCCGACCGCTCCACGTGGCGCACCGTGGTCCCCCACCGCGAGGACGTGAAGGTGGACGGCGTCATGGTGACGCTGACCCACGCCGCGCTCGCGGTGCGCCGGGAGACGACGCCGCGCGTCGTCGTCGCGGAGCTGGACGCGGTGCTGGGCTCAGGGGACGCGGGTTCCGTGGGCTGGCGCGAGCCTGCGTTCGAGGAGGAGCTCTACGCGTGCCACCTGGCGTCGACGGCGGCCGAGTCGCCGTTCCTGCGCCTGGCCTACACGTCCTGGATCACGCCGGCCCGCGTGCTGGACGTCGTCGCGGCCACCGGCGAGGTGCACCTGCGCCGCGAGGTGGAGGTGCCCGGCCACGACCCGGCCGACTACGCGGTGGAGCGCTGGTGGGCGCCGGCCTCGGAGCCCTCCGCCGCCACGGGTGCGGACGTGCGCGTGCCACTCACGGTGATCCGCCGCAAGGACGTGGCGCAGGACGCGAGCGCGCCGTGCGTGGTGTACGGCTACGGCTCCTACGAGATGTCCATGGACCCGGCGTTCGGGGTGGCCCGGCTGTCCCTGCTGGACCGTGGCGTCGTCTACGTGGTGGCCCACGTGCGCGGCGGCGGCGAGCTGGGCCGGGCCTGGTACGAGGACGGCAAGAAGGCCGCGAAGGCGCACACGTTCACCGACTTCGTGGACGCCACCCGCTTCGTGGCGGACTCCGGGTGGGTGGACCCGACGCGGATCGCGGCGACGGGCGGCTCGGCCGGCGGGCTGCTCATGGGTGCCGTCCTCAACCGAGCGCCCGAGCTGTACCGCGCGTGCCTGGCCGTGGTGCCGTTCGTGGACGCGCTGACCACCATCCTCGACCCGGACCTCCCGCTGTCCGCACTGGAGTGGGAGGAGTGGGGCAACCCGATCACCGACCCGGAGATCTACCGGCTCATGAAGTCCTACACCCCATACGAGAACGTGCGGGCCGTGGACTACCCGGCGATCGCCGCGGTGACCTCGCTCAACGACACCCGCGTGCTCTACGTGGAGCCCGCCAAGTGGGTGGCGCAGCTGCGCCGCACGGTCACCTCGGACCAGGCCACGCCGCTGGCTGAGGGCGGCTCGCCCATCCTGCTGCGCACCGAGATGGACGGCGGCCATGGCGGCGCCTCCGGCCGCTACCAGGGCTGGGAGGACACGGCGTGGGAGCACGCGTTCCTGCTCACCGCGCTCGGCGCCGTGGAGCGGGTGGGCGACTGACCAGCCCTCGCCCCAACGGCTGGCGGCCGTCGCCCACCCCTGGACGACGCGCCCCTCTCCAGCCCGTCCCGTGACGCGCTGTGGTCACGACACGCCGTGCCGGCAGTCCACGCCGCGGCGTGTCGTGACCACAACCGCAGCGGGGTCAGCCCTCCTCGGGAAGGCGCAGGCGCTCGGGCAGGTGGGCGAGCACGAGCGACCGCAGGCGTTCGGCATTCTTGAACAGGGACAGGGGGATGTCGCCGCCCGATCCGTCCCGGGCTTCGAGGGTCAGCACCTCGGCTCCGTGCTCGTCCCGGCCCAGAGACCAGGCGACGACGTCGTCCCACCGGATGCCGAGGGAACCGTCGACGAAGTCCAGGCCGATCCCCTCCGCGCCCACGGTGCAGCGGAGCCGGAACCCTCCCATCCGGGCCGCCCAGCCGGGGCGGAACTCCTCACCGGCCACGACCGGGCCGTCGTCGACCTCGACATGCGGGAACATGAGGGTCTCCGCGCCGAGCAGCTGGCCCTCCTCGCGGCCGGCCGGCGGGAACCCGACCAGCAGCGTGTCCTCCAGTCGCGAGAGGAGTCGGGCGATCTCGGCGTCCGGCACGGCCTGCACCGCCGGCCCGTCGACGCCCTCCATGGAGGGGTGGCCCAGGAACCGGCTCTGGTGGTCGTGGAGATGCATGTCCACGGCGGTCGCCCCGGCCTCGTCGGCCTCGTACTCCTGCGACGCCCGCTGCCGTTCGTCGTCATGGGCGCCACCGTCGCGCAGGCCGCGCAGGATCTCCAGGACACCCTGCACGGCGGGCACGGCGTCCTTCTCGGCGCACCGCACCACCACGGCGAGCAGGCCGTGTCGTCCCAGGACGGCGGTGTCCACGGTGACGTCGTCGACGATGCCCTGCTCCTGCCGCAGAGTCCGGAACACCCGCGCGCGGAGGACGGAGAGCAGCAGGACGAGGGCTGCGGGGGAGGTGTCGTGGACGTCGTCGAGCACAAATGAGACCGAGGGCTCCTCCCCTCCGGAGAGGTACTCGGCCGGGTACCGCCGCTCCAGGAACGGGATCTCCGGCAGGGGCCGGCGTGCGCCGGGCGGCAGGGGGAGCCGGAGCGTCTCCGGCGCCGGTCCGCTGAGCACCAGCATCGCGTTGCCGGCCGTGAACCGCGTGCCGGCCCAGTCGGCGACCTCCGCCGGCGTGATCCGGGCGAGGAAGCGCGCGGGCACCACCCCGAGCCCGAAGCCCGCGGCCCCCAGACGGTGGTGGAGGTGCTCGGCCGCGTGGGGTCCGTCGGCCATGGGGCCTCCGCCCTCGGCCTCGAGCACCCGACGGGCGTGGGCCAGCTCCGCGTCGGAGACGCCGCCGGCGGCGAGGGCGGAGAGCCGGGCGCAGATCCTCTCGAGGCGGTCGGCGACCCGCTCCGGCGTCCCCCTCACGCGCATGACGGTGTAGGTCATGGCCGATTCGCCGTCGACGTCCGGTTCGAGCCCCTCCACCCCGTCGAGCGCGAGGTGCTCGACGAGATGGGACAGGCCCAGCGTGGAGACCGTCTCGTCCGCGGCACCGACCCGGAACAGCAGGTCGGCGGTGAGCGGGCCCTCGGCGTCGAGGTGGTGCACCTCGACGCCGTCGACGGTCCGGGCATGGATGTCGGACATCGCGGTCCTTCCTTCGGGCTCGGCGGCACCCGGGGGGCGTGGTCACCTCCCGCGCCGGCCGCGGCCCGGGCGCTCGCACGGGCTGGGCAGAAGTCAAGCACCCCCGTCAAGACCCTCACTAGACTCGGCCCCATGACCGAGCCGACCTCCGCCCGCCCCGACCGCGACCGCCTCCCCGAGAAGGTCTCCGACCTCTTCGACCCGACGCGCTGGCGCATGGTCGAGGGCTTCGACTTTGAGGACATGACCTACCACCGGCAGGTGGAGCGCGACGCCGAGGGCCGCTGGGTGCGCGACCTGCCCACGGTGCGCATCGCCTTCGACCGCCCCGAGGTCCGCAACGCGTTCCGCCCCGGCACCGTGGACGAGCTCTACCGCGCCCTCGACCACGCCCGCATGACCCCGGACGTGGGCACGGTGCTGCTCACCGGCAACGGCCCCTCCCCCAAGGACGGGGGCCACGCGTTCTGCTCCGGCGGGGACCAGCGCATCCGCGGCCGCGACGGCTACCGCTACGCCGAGGGGGACACGGCGGAGACCATCGACCCCGCCCGCGCCGGACGCCTCCACATCCTCGAGGTCCAGCGCCTGATGCGCACCTCCCCCAAGGCGATCATCGCCGTCGTGAACGGCTGGGCGGCCGGCGGCGGCCACTCGCTCCACGTGGTCGCCGACCTCACGCTCGCCTCCCGCCAGCACGGGAAGTTCAAGCAGACGGACGCCACCGTCGGCTCCTTCGACGCCGGCTACGGCTCCGCCCTGCTCGCCCGCCAGGTGGGCCAGAAGCGCGCCCGGGAGATCTTCTTCACGGCGCGCGAGTACTCGGCCGAGCAGATGGTCGAGATGGGCGCCGTCAACGAGGCCGTGGACCACGAGCGCCTCGAGGAGGTCGCCCTCGAGTATGCGGCGGACATCAACGCGCAGTCCCCGCAGGCCATCCGCATGCTCAAGTTCGCGTTCAACCTGCCCGACGACGGCATGGCCGGCCAGCAGGTGTTCGCGGGTGAGGCCACGCGCATGGCCTACATGACGGACGAGGCCGTGGAGGGCCGGGACGCGTTCCTGCAGAAGCGCGACCCGGACTGGTCCGCCTTCCCGTACCACTTCTGACCGACCACCACGGCAGGACGGAGACCCGCCCATGCTCGCACTGCTCAACGACCAGCCCATCCTCGTCCTCATGGCCACCGTCGCCCTGGGCGCCGCCGTCGGCACCATCCCCCTGGGAAGGATCCGCCTCGGCGCCTCGGGAGCACTGTTCGTGGGCCTGCTCGTCGGGGCGGTGCTGCCCGACGTCGGCGACCGGCTGGCCCTGTTCCAGAGCTTCGGCCTGGCCCTGTTCGCGTACCTGATCGGGCTCGGCGCCGGCAAGGTGTTCTTCCGGGACCTGCGCCGCAATCTGCCCCTGATGCTGGCCGCCGTCGTCGTGGTGATCCTCACCGCCTTCACGGTGCATCCGCTGGCCGCGCTGTTCACCCTGGACCTGCCGACGGCGATCGGCGTGTGGACGGGTTCGCTCACCGCGACGCCGGCGATGGCGCTGGCGAACCAGCTCACCGGCGGGCAGGCCCCGGCCGTGGGCTACGGGCTGTCCTACCTGGTGGGCGTGGTCGGCACCATCATCGCGATCACCCTGCTCGCCGCCCGCCCGTGGCGCAGTTCCCCGCGCGATCCGGCGCCGGTGACCGACGGCAAGCTGCGCTTCACCGCCGCGGCCGCCACCTCCGCCCGCGCCGTGCGGGACATCCCGGGGATCTCCGAGGGGCTGCTGCGCGTGGTGGCGCTGCGCCGCGGCGGCGTGGCCCGGATCGCCGGCTCTGCCGACCGGATCGAACCCGGGGACAAGGTCGTCCTGGACGGCACGGAGAAGAACATCGACGAGGCCGTGCAGGCCTTCGGCCGCCGCACCGACGCCGACCCGGCGCGGGTGATGAACCCGCTGCAGACCTCCATGGTCATCGTCACGGCCCGCACCCTGGCCGATCGTCGCCTGGGCACGCTGTCCCTGCGCGAGCGCTTCGGCACCGACGTCGCCCGGCTGCGGCGCGACGACGTCGAGTCGCTGGCCACCCCGCAGACCGAGCTCAAGGTCGGCGACCGGGTGCTCATCGTGACCACCGCGCCGCGCATGGAGGCGGTGCGCGACTTCTTCGGCAACTCGACGCGCGGGCTCTCGAACCTGGACTGGATCTCCCTGGGAACGGGCATGGCGCTGGGCTACCTGCTGGGCATGGTGACGATCCCGCTTCCGGGCGGGGCCTCCTTCTCCCTCGGCCCGGCGGCCGGGTGCATCCTCGTCGGCCTCGCCCTCGGTGCGATCGGCCGAACGGGACCCACCGTGTGGGAGCCGTCCACGGAGATCGCGCTGACGCTGCGGCAGTTCGGCCTCATGCTCTTCCTGGGCGTGGTGGGCCTGGCCGCCGGCCCGGCGTTCATCGAGACGGTGTTCACCCGGGTCGGCGGGCTGGCCATCCTGATGTCCGCCGTGCTCACCGCGCTGACCGCGGCCCTGCTCATCGCCGCTGCACGGCTGCTGGGGCAGTCCGTGGATCGCACCTACGGGGCGCTGGCGGGCATCACGGGCCAGCCGGCGATCCTGGACTACGCGCTCTCCCGCTCCACCGACGCCCGCGTGACCGAGGGGTACGCCCAGCTGTTCGCGCTGATCATGGTGGTCAAAATCGCCACCGTGCCGTTCATGCTCTGACCGGCCGGGCGGATCCCGCCTGCGGGGCGGATCCGTCCGACCGTCGGGCCTCCTACACTCGGGGCCATGCCCGCCACCGCCGACGCCCTCGCCCGCGCCACGGACGTCTGCACGTCCTCGAGGTCCAGCGCCTGATGCGCACCTCGCCCAAGGCGATCGTCGCCGTCGTGAACGGGTGGGCGGCCGGCGGCGGGCACTCGCTGCACGTGGTCGCCGACCTCACGCTCGCCTCCCGCCAGCACGGGAAGTTCAAGCAGACGGACGCCACCGTCGGCTCCTTCGACGCCGGCTACGGCTCTGCCCTGCTCGCCCGCCAGGTGGGCCAGAAGCGGGCGCGGGAGATCTTCTTCACGGCGCGCGAGTACTCGGCCGAGCAGATGGTCGAGATGGGCGCCGTCAACGAGGCCGTGGACCACGAGCGCCTCGAGGAGGTCGCGCTGGAGTATGCGGCGGACATCAACGCGCAGTCCCCGCAGGCCATCCGCATGCTCAAGTTCGCGTTCAACCTGCCCGACGACGGCATGGCCGGCCAGCAGGTGTTCGCCGGCGAGGCCACGCGCATGGCCTACATGACGGACGAGGCCGTGGAGGGCCGGGACGCGTTCCTGCAGAAGCGCGAACCGGACTGGACGCCGTTCCCCTACTACTTCTGAGCCCGGCGCCCCACGCGGAACTCGAGGCCCTTCCTCACTGCGGGCCACTCCGCGGCGACGACGGAGTAGACCACCGTGTCCCGCACGTAGCCGTTGCGCTGTGCCTGCTGGCGCAGCACCCCGTCCCGCTTGGCACCGAGCCGCTCGATCGCCGCGCGGGACTGCATGTTCATCCAGTCCGTGCGGAACTCGACGGCCGCGACGCCCCAGACCTCGAAGGCGTGGCCGAGCAGGAGCAGCTTGGCATCGGCGTTCGTCCCCGTGCCGGAGGCGGAGGCCGCGTTCCAGGTGCTGCCGACCTCCACGCGGGGCACGGAACGGTCGATGTTCATGAACGTCGTCATGCCGATGACCCGCCCGTCGGAGAGCCGACGGGTGGCGAAGGGGACCATGGACCCGGCCTCCTGCAGGGCCAGGCGACGGTCGATCTCCGCGGCCATGCCCTCGGGGGTGGGCACGGCGGTGTACCAGAGCTCCCACTGCCGGCCGTCCTGCACCGCCTCGACGAGCTCGTCGTGGTGGTCGTGGCTCAGCGGCTCCAGCCGGACGAGGCGGCCGGTGAGCGTGACGGGGCCGATCTCGGCGGCGGGCGTGGCGGCGGTGTCCGGGGCGGTCATGCGTGAAGCCTAGAGCGTCCCCGCCCACGATTACCGTGGTCTCATGCCGCTGACCCCCGACGCCCTGGCCACTGCCCGCTCCGCCCTCGCCACGGCGTTCGACGGCGGCGCGCCCGTCGAGTTCACGGCGGACGGCACCGTGGCCCTGCGCCCCCAGGCCCGCGATCCGGCGCGCTGCGGCCACCCGGACGCCGTCGCCGTCGTCCGCACGTCCGGCTCGACGGGCACGCCGAAGCAGATCGTCCTGACCCGCGGCGCCCTGCGCGCCTCGGCCGCCGCCACCGCGCAGCGGCTCGGCGGGGAGGGCACGGGCGGCGAGGGGCACTGGCTCCTCGCGGTCGGCGTCCACTACGTGGCCGGCCTGGCCGTGCTCTCCCGCACCATCGCGGCCGGCACCGCGCCCGTCGCGCTGCCGCACGGCCCGTTCACGCCCGCCGCCTTCGCCGCAGGGGCCGCCCGCCTCCCGGACGACGGCGGCCCGCGCTTCGTCTCGCTCGTCCCCACCCAGCTCGCCCGGCTCCTGGCGCCCGGAGCCGACCCGGCCGGCGTGGCGGCGCTGCGCGCCTTCGACCGCGTGCTGGTGGGCGGGGCGCGCCTGGCCCCCGAGCTGCGCGCGTCCGCCGAGGCCGCCGGTGTGCGTGTCACCGCGACCTACGGCATGGCGGAGACGTGCGGCGGCTGCGTGTACGACGGCGTCCCGCTGCCCGGCGTCACGGCGGACACCGTCCCGTCCGACCCCGCCGACCCGGCCGCCAGTCCGCGGGTGCGCCTCGCCGGGCCCATGGTGGCCGCCGGCTACCTCGACGACCCCGTCCGCACCGCGGCGCACTTCCCGCGCGGCGCGGACGGCGCCCCCGCCTTCCTCACCGAGGACACGGGCACGGTGTCCGGCACCCCCGACGGCGGCACGCGCCTGTCCGTCACCGGGCGCCTGGACGACGTCGTCATCACGGGCGGTGTGAAGGTCTCGGCCGCCGCGGTGGCCGCCGCGCTCGAGGCGCACCCGGGCGTCGCGGCCGCCCACGTGGCGGGCGTGGCCGATCCCGAGTGGGGGCAGCGGCTGTGCGCGGCGGTGGTGCCGGCCGAGGGCGACGTCCTCCCCGGCGGGGCCCTCCCCGCGGCCCTCGAGGATGAGCTGCGCTCCCGCGTGCGCACCGGGCTCGGGCCGGCCGCCGTCCCGAAGACGTGGCTGGCCCTCGACGCGCTGCCACTGCTGAGCACCGGGAAGACGGACCGGCAGGAGCTCACCCGGCGGTTCGCCGAGGCGTGACGCTGCCTCTCCCCGGAGCGGCAGCCGGGACACGGATGACGCCGTCCGCGCGGTGGGGGAGCCGGCCAGGGCGGAGCTCGGCCCGGGGAGGCGGAGGGCGCAGGCCGTGGCCGCCCGGATGGGCCGCGCGTCATCCCAGGTCGCCCCCTGAGGCCGACGTCATCACCCTCGGCCTCCTCTCCACCCCCCAGCACGGCTACGCTGAGTTCGCAGTCCCCCCGTTCGAGGCGTTCGTGAAGTGCGCCATCCCCGAGCCGGACGTCCCCCCACCGCGTCGACGTCGCACGCGTCCCCTCGCTGACCCGCCTCGCACCGCCCCGCATCGCATCGCCCCGCATCGCATCGTCTCCAGGAGGTCCCCCGACCATGTCCGCCTCGCTCTCCCAGTGGGTCGCCGCCGCGCGCCTGCGCACGCTGCCGATGGCGGTGGCGCCCGTGATCGTCGGCTCGGCCGCCGCGGCGGACCTCGGGTCCCTCCACGTGGGCCGCGCCCTGCTCGCGCTCGTGGTCTCGCTCGCCCTGCAGGTGGGCGTGAACTACGCCAACGACTACTCCGACGGCATCCGCGGCACCGACGACGACCGGGTGGGCCCCTTCCGCCTCACGGCGTCCAAGCTCGTTCCCGCGAAGCATGTGAAGCTCGCCGCGTTCGCCTGCTTCGCGCTGGCGATGCTCGCCGGGCTGTGGCTCGTGCTGCTGGCCGGCCAGTGGTGGCTGATCGCCGTGGGCCTGCTGTGCGTGGCGGCCGCGTGGTACTACACGGGCGGCAAGAAGCCCTACGGCTACCTGGGCCTGGGCGAGGTGTTCGTGTTCGTGTTCTTCGGCCTCGTGGCGGTGCTCGGCACCACGTACACCCAGGCGGGCACGGTCTCCGGCCTGACCTGGGCCGGCGCCGTGGGCTGCGGGCTGATCTCCACGGCACTGCTCATGGTGAACAACATCCGGGACATCCCCACGGACCGCGCGGCCGGCAAGATGACCCTGGCCGCCCGCATCGGGGACGCCCCGGCCCGCGCATCCTACGCCGTCATGCTGGCGGTCGCCGTGCTGCTGCCGCTGCTGTTCGTGGACTCCCACCCGTGGATGCTGCTCGTGCTGCTGGCGGCGGCGCTCGCCGTCCGTCCGGCCCGCACGGTGCTGCGCGCCCAGGACCGCCGCCGGCTCATCCCCGTGCTGCGCGCGACGGGCGTCATCGGCCTGCTCTACGCGATCACCTTCGCGCTCGGCGCGGCCCTCTGACCGGTGCCGGGGCTCGTCAGCCCCGGAAGCGTCCCTCGGTGTAGGCGTCCTCGGCGTCCGCGTCGGTCTGCTCGATCCGGCCGCGCCGCCCGGGCCGGCCCTCCCACGCGGCCGCGAGGTCCTGCGTGGCGCCCAGGCGCAGCCGTGTGAGGAAGAGGTAGCTGATCGCGAAGGTCAGCACCGCGGCCACGATCGTGGACATCACCAGTCCCAGGCCCAGCCAGAGGCTGACGCCCCAGACGGCGAAGAACAGGAGCACGCGGACGAGGCCGTAGAGGAAGAGACGCACCCGTCCATTCTAGGAGCGCTCCGCCGCCGAATAGACTGGACCGATGGGCCGCTTCCTCATCCCCGCCGCGATCGTCCTCGTCGGCCTCACCCTGTACGCCCTCTTCGAGGCGCTGCTCACCCCGGCGCACCAGGTGCGCTCGATGCCCAAGTGGGCGTGGGTGGCCGTCGTCGTGCTGGTCCCGCTCGTGGGGCCCCTGCTGTGGCTGTGCCTCGGCCGCGCCCGCCCGGCGGGCGCCACGGGCCGCCCCCCCGCCCGTCCCGCCTCCCCCGACGACGACGAGGACTTCCTGCGCACCCTGCGCACCCAGCGTCGTCAGGCCGAGCGGGAGCGCGAGCTGGACCGGCGGGACGCCGAGCTGCGCGCCCGCGAGGAGGAGCTGCGCCGCCGCCGGGAGACGGGTCAGGAGCCGGACGGTCCCGAGGCCTGACCTCCGGTCAGCTCGGCAGGCCCGCGTACGAGTGCAGGCCGGGGAAGAACTTGTTGACGATCGTGTAGTTGAACACGATGCAGGCGAAGCCCACGATGCTCAGCCACGCGGCGCGGGAGCCGGTCCAGCCGCGGGTGGCGCGGGCGTGCAGGTACGCCGCGTAGACCACCCAGATCACGAAGGACCAGACCTCCTTGGTGTCCCAGTTCCAGTAGCGCCCCCACGAGGCCTCGGCCCAGATGGCGCCGGCGATCACGGTGAAGGTCCACATCACGAAGGCGACCGCGTTGAGGCGGTAGGACCAGTTCTCGAGCGCGAAGGCCGAGGGCACGAGGCGCAGGAAGGACCAGGAGTGCTCTCCCGCGGCGGCCCGCCGCTCGGCGCGGTCCTGCAGGAGCTGGAGCACGGACATGGCGGCGGTCAGCGCGAAGAGAGAGCTGGCCAGCACGGCGATGGACACGTGGATCACGAGCCACGGCGACTGCAGCGGCGGCTGGAGGTGGCCCACCGGCGTCGGGAAGCCCATGGTGGCGGCGCACATCATGGCCACCACGAGGCCCGTGACGAAGGAGCCCACGAAGCGCAGATCCTTGCGGATCAGGAACGCGAGGTACACCGTCACGATGACGAGCGCGCCCGTGGTCATGAACTCGTAGAGGTTGCCCCACGGCACGCGGTGCGCGGCGATGCTGCGGGCGACCACGGCGAAGGCGTGCAGGGCCCAGCCGATCGCGAGCACGGCCACGGCCACGTTGGCGACGGGGCGGCGGCCCGTGCCGGTGTAGTCCATGTCCTCGTCCACGAGGCCGTTGCCGGCTCCCGCGTGGCGCGTCTCGGCGGGCAGGGCGGTGGTGCCGGAGCCGCCGACCGTGCCGTTGGCGGCGGAGCGGGCGCCGACGCCGGCCGGCTCCCGCGTCGCCGCGGGGACGACGCCGGCCGTGCCGCGCTCGGCCGCGAGCTGGGTCTCGATGCGACGGATGGTGGAGGAGGAGATCGCCATGTCGACGGCGAAGAGGATGAAGGCCGCCGCGTAGACGAGGGCGGCGATGAGCATGAACAGGTCGCTGTACTGCGCCAGCTGCTCGTTCACGGGTGCCGTGGGGTTGTACACAGTCAGGCTCCTGAGGCGGGATGGGTGATGCCGGGGTCGGCGTGGGGGGCGCGGGGCGCGGCCGTCGCGGCCACCGCGCCGGAGGGGTCGGGCCGGTGCTCCTCGGCGTCCGGCGCGGAGACGGGCCACATGCGGTCCATGGCCGCGCGCAGGGCGAGGTGCTCCTCGCGCAGCCCGAACTCCTCGCCGCGGGCGAGGAGGGCGTACTCGACGCGGGTGCGGCCGTCGTCGCCGACGGCGGCGCGCACCCACGCGCGGCGGCGCCGCACGAACAGGCTGGTGGCGAGGCCGAGCAGGGCCGTCACGGCGAACAGGCCCACGCCCCACTTGCCCGGGTCGTAGTGGATGTCCACGCCCACATAGCGGCGGACGCCGTCGAAGCTGATCGAGCCCTTGCCGTCCGGCAGCTGGTGGGTCTGCCCCGGGGTCAGCGTGATGCCGCCGTTCTCGCTCTTGCGGCTGTTCAGCTCGGTGAGGGACTCGGTGTCGAGCACGTACACGTTCTGCGGCACGCCGCGGTCCAGGCCGAGGTCCCCGGCGTACGAGTTGAGGATCAGCGTCGGGTTCAGCAGCTCGGGGTCCACCGAGACCTGCACCCCGGAGCCCGTGGGGTCGTCCGCCGCGGGCATGAACTGGCCCACGAAGCCCAGCTGCTCCGGCCGCGCGTCGGGCGCCTTGACCACGGCCATCGAGTTGAAGTTCTGGTCCTGCACGCGGGTGACCACGGGGCCCTGGAAGGCGATGTCCCCGTTGCCGTCCCGCACGGTGACCACCGGGGCGTAGCCGTTGCCCATGAGGTAGACGCGGGCGCCGTCCACGGAGAGCGGGTGGTTGACCTTCAGGATCTCCTCGTGGGCCTCGCCGCCGGCGCCCTCGCGGACCTCCATCACGGCCGTGTAGTCGAGCGGCTGGCCCCAGTGCGCCTCGGACTGGCGCTCGAACCGCGCGTCGAAGGACGTCAGCGCCAGGGAGAAGGGCTGCAGGCTGTTCGGGTCGAAGCGGGCGCCCGGCGTGAAGGAGTCGTAGGCCACGAGGTTGTTGGCGAAGCCCTCCCCCTCCACGATGATCTTCTGCCCCGTGTACTTGGTCATGCCGCCGTACGCCATGAACACGAGCACGCCGATGAGCGAGAGGTGGAACAGGATGTTGCCGATCTCCCGGACGTAGCCGCGCTCCGCCCCCACGGACGCGCCGCCTTCCTCGGGCCGGTACTCCACGCGGTAGCGGCGCCTCTTCAGCCAGGCCTGCGCCTGCCGGACGGCGTCCTCGGGGGCGGGGCCGCCCTCCTCGAGCACCACGACGCCGGACTCCGGCAGCCGCTCGAGGCGGCGCGGTGTGCGCGCCGGGGGCTGGCGCAGGGCGTGGGCGTGCTTGACGGCGCGGGGCCACACGCAGCCCACGAGGGAGATGAACAGCAGCAGGTAGATGGCGGAGAACCAGGCGGAGGTGTAGACGTCGAAGAACTGCAGCGCGTCCAGCACCGGGCCCCAGAACGGGTTGTCCTCGATCCAGCGGTCCACCACCTCGGGGCCCGCGCGGCGCTGCGGCACGAGGGAGCCGGGCACGGCGGCCACGGCCAGCAGGAGCAGCAGCATGAGCGCCGTGCGCATGCTCGTCAGCTGCGTCCACATCCAGCGCAGGGTCCCGGCCAGCCCGAGCGAGGGGAGGGCGACGTCCCGCGCGCGGGCGGGCTGGGGGGCCGAGGAGCCGTGGCCCGTCGAGGAGCTCACAGGGGCATCTCCCATTCGTTCGCGAACCAGAACTGCAGCTGGGTGGTCCACACGGTCCACACCCCGGTGGCCATGAGCAGCCCGAGGAGGATCAGCAGGGCGCCGCCCAGGCGCATGATGAGCACGCGGTGCGTGCGGAAGAAGGCCAGGGCCCGCAGGCCACGCTCCATGCCCAGGGCGATCAGCACGAACGGCACGCCGAGGCCGAGGCAGTAGAGGAAGGCCAGGAGCGCGGCGCGGCCCAGGGAGCCCTCGCCGCCGCCCACCGTGGACATCGCCAGGACGGCGGCCATCGTGGGGCCGATGCACGGGGCCCAGCCGAGCCCGAAGGTCATGCCGAGCAGGGGGGCGCCGGCCAGGCCCATGCCGGGCTTGGCGTGCACCCGGCGCTCCTGCTGCAGGCGCCCGCCGCCGCCCATGAAGATGACGCCCATCAGCATCACGAGCACGCCGAGCAGGCGGGTGACCCACACGCCGTCGCGCTGCAGCCACAACAGGGCCTGCGTGAACACCACGCTGACGGCCACGAAGACCACCGCGAACCCGAGCACGAAGAGCACCGCCCCGAGGGCGAGGCGCCCGCGACGGCGCGAGGTGAGCACGTCCCCGCCCAGGCCGGTGACGTAGCCGAGGTAGCCGGGCACGAGCGGGAGGACACACGGGGAGAGGAAGGAGACGAGGCCGGCGAGCAGAGCGACCGGCGCCGCGAGCAGGAGGGAGCCCTGCAGGGCGATCTCGGCGAAGGGGTTGTCGCGCATGGGCTCTGCCGGCGGCTCAGGCCGCGGCCTCGTCCACCACGGTCTTGAGCAGCGCCCGGAGCGTGGACTCCTCGATCGCGCCGAGCACGCGGGCGGAGACGCGGCCCTGGGCGTCCAGCACGAGGGTGGACGGCACGGCCTGCGGGGGCACGTAGTCGGTCATGCGCAGCAGGACGTCGCCGCGCGCGTCCTCCACGGAGGGGTAGGGGATCTCGAAGGACCGCTCGAAGGCCTGCGCCGTGGTGGCCGTGTCCCGCACGTTCACGCCGAGGAAGTTCACCCCCTGCGGGGCGAACTCCTCGTGGAGCGAGACCAGGTGGGGCGCCTCGACGCGGCACGGCGCACACGCGGCGTACCAGAAGTTGAGGAGGGCGGGCGCGCCGCGCAGGCTCTCCCCGCTCACGGGCGTGCCGTCGAAGCGCGTCGCGGTGAACTCCACGGGCTCCCCGCGGTCGGCCGGGGCGAACTCGAGCACCGATCCGTCGCCGGCGATGTAGTTCTTGCCGTCCCCGTTGCCGGCCTGAGCGGCCAGGGAGTCATCCCCGCCGGAGCAGGCCGCGAGCACGGGCGCCAGGCCGGCGGCCGTGAGGCCGGCGAGCACGCGACGGCGGGTGAGCGGGGACTGCAGGGTCATGGGCGGGCGCTCCAGGCGAGGCGGACGGGAGGGAGTCGGAGGGCCCCCGCGGGGGCCTGATCGAGTCTACCCTCCGCCCCTGATCCTGACTGAACCCTGGGCGTCAGCCGTCCCGGGGGCCTCAGGCGCCGGGCAGGGAGGAGGCGTCCTTGAGGAGCTCGCGGTTGGGCTCGTGGTACTCGACGCGCGGGGTGGCCCGGCCCTCCTCGAACACGAGGGAGGTCACCGAGGTGAGGGAGCACTCGCGCTGACGCGGATCGTGCCACAGGGGCCGGCCCTCGACCGCGAGGCGGGTGACCCAGATGGGGAGCTGGTGGGAGACGAGGATGGCCTCCGCGCCGGGGCCGAGGGTGTCCACCGCCTCCCCCTTCACGCGGTCCACCACCTCGAGCATGCGCGCGGCCTGCTGGTGGTAGGGCTCGCCCCACGAGGGGCGCAGGGGATTGCGCAGCTTCGGCCAGAGGCGCGGGTCCCGCTTGAGGGAGTCGACCACCTGGGACATCCCCTCGAAGGCGTTCTCGGCCTCGATGAGGTTCGGCTCGGTGAGCAGCGGCCGGGAGAAGGCGCCGGCGATCGGCGCGGCGGTCTGCTGAGCGCGCAGCAGCGGGGAGGCCGCCACCAGGGCCGGATGCCGCCGGATGCGGTTCGCGCGGTGCAGGAACCACTCGGCCACGCCGTCGGCCATCCGGTGCCCCAGCTCCGAGAGGCCGAACCCGTCCAGACGGCCGTAGAGGACGCGGTCGGGGTTGTGGACCTCGCCGTGACGGACGAGGTGGACGGTCGCGATCGTCTGCATGCCACCAGTCTGGCAGACCGGCCGGCCCGGTACGGTGGGGAGCAGCAGCCCGCCGGCGTCGCGAGCGCCGGGCGCACAGGGCTCCCACCGTCCCCGCCGCCGTCGCCCTCCCCGCGGCGGCGCTTCCCCAGGAGGCACCCATGACCGGCTCGACCAATCCCTACGGCCAGAACCCGTACGGCCAGGGCACTCCGTCCGGGCAGGAGCCCGCGGGCGCCGCGAACCCCTACGGGACCGCCCCCGGCGCGCACGAGCAGAACCCGTACGGCCGCCCCGAGGACGGTGCGGCCCCGTGGGGCGCCCAGGCGCCCTCGCCCTCCCCGGCGGCCATGCCGGGCGTGGGCCACCCGCAGGGCGCCGTGCCCGGCGTCGGCATGCCCGCCCCCGCGCGCCCCGGCTCGATCACCGCGGCCTTCTGGCTGATCGTGTCCGCGGGGCTCGTCCAGCTCCTCAGCACCGCGCTCGGCCTGCTCGCCGCGAACACCCCGGAGGGCCGCGCCCTGCTCGAGCAGACCCTGCGGGACGCGGTGGGGCAGGCGGGCCTGCCGGCGGACCAGGCGTCCGAGATGGAAGCCATGATGCTGGGCGCTGTGCCCGCCGTCCTCACGACGACGGCCGTGCTCGGCGTTCTCGGGTTCCTGCTCTACCTGCTGATCGCCGTCAAGATCCGCGGCGGATCCCGGGCCGCCCGCACCGTGGGCACCGTGCTCGCGGTGCTCTCCGTGCTCATGCTGCTCGCCAACCTGGCGATGGGCGCGTTCTCCGTGTTCGAGCTGCTCTGGGTGGGCCTGGGCGTGGCCGGCATCGTCATGGCCTACCGCAAGGACGCCACCGAGTTCATGCGCCTCAAGGCGTGGGAGCGCGCCGGACGCCGCTGACGCCGCCGGCGGCGGGGCTCTCAGGCCGCGTCGAGCAGGCGGCCCAGGCGCGCGGCGTCCACACGCCAGAAGTCGCGCTGGACGCCGTCCACGAACAGCACGGGCACCTCGTCCGCGAACCGCTCGAGCAGCTCGGGGTGGGCCGCGCCGTCCACGGGCTCCCACGTCTGGCCCCGCTCGGCGCACACCTGCGCGACGACGCCGGCCGCCTCCTCGCACAGGTGGCACCCCGGCTTCACGAGGAGCTGGACGCGGGCGGCGGAGGCGGGCAGGTCGGCGGTCATGGCGACCATGCTACGGACACGACGAGGCCGCCCGCTCCTGACGGAACGGGCGGCCTCGCTGGCGCTCTCGACGAGCGCGGGCGTCACTTCTTGTTGCGACGCTGGTGGCGGGTCTTGCGAAGCAGCTTGCGGTGCTTCTTCTTCGCCATGCGCTTGCGGCGCTTCTTGATGACAGATCCCATGGGGACTCCTTGCGTCGGGGTGAGGGTCGGCGGCTGGTGGGGACCGCGGGCATCCGGGCTCCCGGACACGCCGACCCGCATTCCACCGGGTGTGGAACGCATGAAAACGTTCTCGGTCACAATACCGGGCGGACGAGCCTCAGTCGAACCAGGGATCCAGCCCGTGCAGCGGGAAGACCTCCCGGCGGGTGGCCATGATCGACTGGTCCACAGGATCGGCGGGGTCGTAGCCCACCTCCCACGAGCGCCACCACACGTCCGCGTCCTCGCCCATCGTCGTGGGGATCCGCTCGTCCTCCGCGCCCTCGTGCAGGGACATGTCCCCCGTGAGGTCCTCCGACGTGAGCTCCCGGGCGTGGGCCAGCCACTCGGCGGGGATCGGCGCCCGCAGCGGCACCGGCGTCCCCAGCACCGCGGCGGTCAGGTGCGTCCACGCGCGCGGCACCACCTTGAGCGGGTTGTATCCGCCGCCGCCCGTGGCCAGCCACCGGCCGTGCGCGAAGCGCTCCGCCCAGTCCGCCATGTCGAAGGCGAGCTGGCGCTGGCCGTCCACCGTCAGGCGCAGGTCCGCGAGGGGATCGGCGTGGTGGGAGTCGCAGCCGTGCTGGCTCACGATCACGTCCGGGGCGAACGCCTGCAGCAGCGGCGGCACCACGGCGTGCACGGCGCGGAGGAAGCCGGCGTCGCCCGTGCGCGGCGGGACGGCCACGTTGGCCGCGGTCCCCTCCGCCGCAGGCCCGCCGGTCTCGTTGGCGAAGCCCGTGCCCGGGAAGAGGCTCATGCCGGTCTCGTGGACGGAGATCGTCAGGACGCGGGGGTCGTCGTAGAAGATCGCCTGCGTGCCGTCCCCGTGGTGCGCGTCCACGTCCACGTAGGCCACGCGCTCGGCGCCGAGGTCGAGGAGGCGCTGGATGGCCACGGCGCAGTCGTTGTAGATGCAGAACCCCGAGGCCTTGTCCCGCGCGGCGTGGTGCATCCCGCCCGCGAAGTTGACCGCGCGGCTCACGCGCCCGGACCAGACGGCCTCGGCGGCCACGAGCGAGCCTCCCGCGATGCGGGCCGCCGACTCGTGCAGGTCGGGGAACACGGGGCAGTCCTCCGTGCCCAGGCCGTGTGCGGCGTCGTCGGAGGAGGTCTGCGCCGAGGCCGCGCGCACCGCGGCGATGTACTCGCGCCCGTGCACGGCGGCGAGCTCGTCGTCCGTGGCCACCGGGGGCTGCAGGATGCTCACGTGCGGGGCGTCGAGGAGGCCGAGGGCGTCCACGAGGCGGTGGGTGAGGTCCAGCCGCAGGGGTGCCATCGGGTGCTCGGCGCTGAAGCGGTAGCGGAGCAGGCTCGGATCCCACACGACCGCGGCGGGCGTGGGGGCATCGGGCTCGAGGGTGGCACTCATCACGTTCCAGAGTAGATCCCTCGACCGCCCGAGGCCATGGGCGGACGCGCACATGACCGGCGCATGACGGGCGCGGGGCGATACTGGGACGGGCCCGCACGCGGTCCGACACCCGTCACGGCACGCAGGAGGTGCACCATGGGCACTCGCCCCCGGGCCACGGACCCACAGGGCGGACCGGGCCGTGGCGACTGGGCGCCGCGCCGCGCCTCCCTCGACGACGACCCGGCCCGCGTGGGCTTCGCGCGCTCCCGCCGGCGCCCCGCGCCACGGGTGACGCCCCGGCCCGGTGCCGGGTCCAGCCTGGAGCCCTCCGGCGGCCTGGCGACCGCGCTGCACCGCTCCCGGCGCCGCGTCACGGATGCGGTCGGCGGCTCCCCCGCCCGCGCGGCCCTGTCCGCGTTCGCACTCATGTCCCTGCTGTTCACCGCCCTCCTGATGCTCCCCGCGGCCGCCGAGGACGGTCAGGTGACGCCGCTGCACGACGCGATGTTCACGGCCGTCTCCGCGTTCTCGGTGACCGGTCTGACGGCCGTGAACACGGCGGAGCACTGGTCCGTGTTCGGGGACATCGTCATCCTGCTCGCCATCCAGGTCGGCGGCCTCGGCATCCTCTCCATGGCGTCCCTGCTGACGCTCGCCGTCTCCCGCCACCTGGGCGTCAAGTCCAAGCTGAACACGCAGGAGGCGGGCATGACCACGGGCAACGTGGGAGAGGTCGCCCGCCTGCTGCGGGTCGTCGTCCTCACCGTCCTGACGTGCGAGGCAGCCGTGGCCGTGTTCCTCGTGCCGCGCTTCGCGGCGCACTCCGGCTCGTGGCTGACCGGCCTCTGGGAGGGCGTGTTCTACTCCATCAGCGCGTTCAACAACGCGGGGTTCGCCATCCACCCCGGCGGCATCGCGGAGTTCGCGCACGACCCCGTGATCCTCACCGTGATCGCCGTGGGCGTGTTCGCCGGGGCACTGGGCTTCCCCGTGGTCATGGTGCTGATGGACAAGGGGTGGCGCTTCCGCGCGTGGAACCTGCACACCAAGCTCACGGTGGAGGTGACGCTGATCCTGCTGGTGCTGGGCGCCGTCCTGCTCTTCGTCTTCGAGTCCGGCAACCCGCTCACGCAGGGCGACCTGACGTTCTGGGAGCGGGTCGGCCACTCGCTCTTCGGCTCGATCATGACCCGCTCCGGCGGGTTCGCGATCGACAACCCGGACGTGCACCGCCCGGAGTCCCTGCTCCTCATGGACGCCCTCATGTTCGTGGGCGGCGGATCCGCCTCCACCGGCGGCGGCATCAAGGTGACGACGCTGGCGGTCATGTTCCTGGCCATCATGGCCGAGGCGCGCGGCGACCGCGAGGTCACCGCGCATGGCCGCACGATCGCCCCGGAGACCCTCCGCGTGGCCATCTCGGTGCTCGCCCTCGGCGCGACCCTCGTGCTCGTGGCAACCCTCATCCTGGTCTCGATCCTCGACGAGTCGCTGCAGCGGCCCCTCTTCGAGGTGATCTCCGCGTTCGGCACGTGCGGCCTCTCCGTGGGCATCTCCGAGGCCGCGCCGCCGGCCGGCAAGTACCTCCTGACGGCCATGATGTTCGCCGGCCGCGTTGGTACGATCACGTTCGCCGCGGCCCTGGCCCTGCGCTCGCGCCGCGTCCTCTACCGCTACCCCAACGAGAGGCCGATCCTTGGCTGAGCACCAGCGCTCCGATCCCAACGCCCCCGTGCTCGTGGTCGGCCTCGGCCGCTTCGGAGCGGCGACCGCGGAGGAGCTCGTCTCCCAGGGCCGCGAGGTGCTCGCGATCGAGCGGGACCCCGTGCTCGTCCAGCGCTTCGCCCCCACGCTCACCCACGTGGTGGAGGCCGACGCCACCGACGCCGAGGCCCTGCGCCAGCTCGGCGCGCAGGACTTCTCCACCGCCGTCGTGGGCGTGGGCACCTCGATCGAGGCGTCCGTGCTCATCACGGTCAACCTCGTGGACCTCGAGATCCCCCACGTGTGGGTCAAGGCGATCAGCGAGAAGCACGGCACCATCCTGCGGCGGATCGGCGCGAACCACATCATCTTCCCGGAGCACGACGCGGGCGTGCGCGCCGCGCACCTCGTGAACGGCCGCATGATGGACTTCATCGAGTTCGACGACGACTTCGCGATCGTGAAGATGTACCCGCCGTCCGAGTGCGTGGGCTTCACCCTCGGCGAGTCGAACGTGCGCGCCAAGTACGGCGTGACCGTGGTGGGCGTGAAGACCCCCGGCGAGGACTTCACCTACGCCCAGCCGGACACGCGCGTGGGGCCCCGCGACACGCTCATCGTCTCCGGGCACACCGAGCTGATCGACCGTTTCGCCGCCCGCCCCTGAGCCACGGGCCCGCCGGGTGCCCGCGCCGCATCCCGGCCCCCGGCCGCGTGGCGGTCCGTGCCGCTCGCCTCAGCCGGCGAACTCGCGACCCATCTCGCGGTCGCGCTCGGCCGCGGCGTGCATCGCGCGGGCCACGAGCTGCGGCAGACCGCCGTCCTGCAGCGCGGTCACGGCCCGCTCCGTGGTGCCGTTGGGGCTCATGACGGCGCGGCGCAGGTCCTCGGCGGTCTGCTCTCCCGACTCCACCGCGCGCTCGAGCATGAGGCCCGCGCCCTTCACGGTCGCGGCGGCCATCGCCTCCGCGTCCGCGCGGTCCAGGCCGAGCTCCACGGCATGCTGCGCGATCGCCTCGGCCAGCAGGAACACGTAGGCCGGGGCCGAGCCGGCCGCGGCCACGACGGCGGGCAGCTGCCGCTCGTCCACGCGCACGACCAGGCCCGAGCCGGAGAACAGACCCTCCACGGCAGCGGCCTGCTCCTCCCCCACGCCCTCGGCGGGGGCCACGCCCACGACGCCCGAGCCCACCGTCAGCGGCGTGTTCGGCATGGTGCGCACGAGCGGCTGGCCCGGACGCAGCGCGCCCGCGATCGTCCCGGCCGTGACGCCGGCAGCCACCGAGACCACCACGGCGTCCGCGGGCAGGGCGTCCGCGATGCCGCGCGCGGCGGCCACGAGGTCCTTGGGCTTCATGCCGAGCAGCACGACGTCGGCCTCGCGCACGGCGTCCGCGTTGGCCTCGTCCGCACCGCCGGCGGCGCGCACGTCCACCCCCGCGAAGCGCTCGCGCGCGGCCGCGGCGGAGTCCTCCGAGCGGGTGGTGGCGGTGACGTCGGCGGCCTGCACGGCGCCCGAGTCGAGGGCGCCGGTCAGGATGGCGCCCGTCATGGTGCCCAGGCCCAGGATGGTCAGCTTCACGATCGTGCTCCTTCGTCGTCGGTGGTCTCGTCGTCGAGGGTGAGGTGCGTCCGGGCGAAGGCGAGCGAGGCGGCGAGCCGCTCCTCGCGCTGCCCGGCGTAGTCCATGCCGCGCGTGCCCACCTCCACGCACACCGTGCCGGCCAGGCCGGTGCGGGCGAGGTGGCGCAGGGACGCGGCGACGGGCTGGGTGCCCTCGCCGGGGATCAGGTGCTCGTCCTTGTGGCTGTCGGTGCCGTCGGTGAGGTGGACGTGGCGCACGCGGGGCCCGAGCGCCGTCAGCGCCGCGAGGGAGTCCTCGCGGGCGATGGCCGCGTGGGAGAAGTCCCAGCACACGTGCTCGTACGGCTCCGGGACCGGATCCCAGTGGGGCAGGTACATCTTGGTCTCGCGGCCGTAGGCGCGCCACGGGTACATGTTCTCCACCGCGATCACCACGCCGGACTCGGCCATGAGGTCGGCGATCCCCTCCGCGAAGCGCTCGGCGTACGTGCCCTGCCAGCGGAACGGGGGGTGGGCCACGACGGTGGCCGCCCCCACGGCCTGGGCCATCTCCACGGAGCGCCGGATCTTCGTCCACGCGGATCCCCACACCTGCTGGGTGAAGAGCAGGGTCGGCGCGTGGATCGAGTCGATCCGCATGCCGGTGCGCTCCGCGAGGGTGCGCAGCCGGTCGGCGTCCTGGCTCCATCCGTTGTGGGTGACCATGACCTCGACGCCGTCGTAGCCCAGGTCCTGCGCGGTGGCGAAGACGTCCTGCGTCCCCAGGGGGAACACCGACGACGAGGACAGGGTCACCGGGATGTCCGCGCCGAAGCGCGGGGCGGGGGCGAGATGCCCGGTGGAGATCAGCGGCATCTCAGCGCACCCCGAGGCGCAGGCCGGGCAGCAGCGTGTCCGTGTTCAGGTCCACGCGCCCGACGCCGGGCACGCCGTCCCGCGTGAGGTGGCCCTCGAGCATGAGGGCGTCCAGGCGGTTGAGGATGAGGCCCTCACGCAGGGCCCAGGGGCAGATCTCCAGCTGCACCACGCCGAAGGTGCGCATCGCGGTGAGCGCCACGATCGCGCCGGCGAGCATCTGCTGGGCCCGGACCTCGGAGACCCCGGGCAGGTCCGCGCGCTCGGCCGAGGGCATCGCGGCGAGGCGGTTGACCCAGAGGTGCAGGTCGTCCGCGCGCAGGTGCCGCTTGACGAAGGGTCCCGCGGCGGACGGCGCCGCGCCGGTGAGGCGGGCCAGCGAGCGGAACGTCTTCGACGTGGCGGTGACGACGACCGGCGGGGTCACCGGGGGGAAGGAGGCGAAGGCCGCCTCCATGTGCGTCGACACGTACTTGCGCAGCTGCTTGACGTCCCTGGGGTGCGGCGGGTCGTCCGGGAGGCGGTCCCGCGTGAGGCGCCCCGCGCCGAGCGGCAGGGACACCGCGTGGGAGGGCAGCTCGTCCTGACCGTAGGCGATCTCGAACGAGCCGCCGCCGATGTCGAAGTTCAGGATGGAGCCGGCGTCCCAGCCCTGCCAGCGGCGCACCGCGAAGTAGGTCATCGCGGACTCCTGCTCGCCGGAGAGCTCCACGAGGTGCACGCCGGTCTGCTCCTCCACGCGGGCGAGCACGGCCTTCCCGTTGGCCGCCTCGCGGATGGCCGAGGTGCAGAAGGAGACCATGTCCTCCGCGCGGTTCTCCTCCGCGAAGGCCACCGCCTCCTGGATGAAGTCCACGAGCTCGCGCTGGCCCTCCTCGCTGATGGCGCCCTCGGCGTCGAGGAAGCGGATGAGCGGCAGCGAGCGCTTGTGGTCGGCGTACGCGGTGGGGCGGGCGCCTGGGTGGGCGTCCACGAGGAGCAGGTGGACGGTGTTCGAGCCGATGTCCAGCACGCCGAGGCGCATGCGTCAGGCCCTCTTCCGAGGGGTGGTCTTCGCGGCCGGCTTCTTCGCAGGGGCCTTCGTGGCGGCCGGCTTGCGGGCCGGTGCCTTCTTGGGAGCCGGGCCCTTGGCGCGCTTGTCCGCGAGCAGCTGGTAGGCCTCCTCGGCCGTCAGCTCCTCGGGCACGCGGCCGCGGGGCACGGTGATGTTGGTGACGCCGTCCGTGACGTACGGGCCGAAGCGGCCCTCCTTCACGGTGACCCTCTTGCCGGACACCGGGTCCTCGCCGAACTCCGCGAGCGGCGGCTTCGCGGTGCCGCGTCCGCGCTGCTTGGGCTGGGCGTAGACCTCCCGGGCCTGGTCCTCGGTGATGCTGAAGATCTGGTCCTCCGACTCGAGCGAGCGCGAGTCGGTCCCCTTCTTCAGGTAGGGGCCGAACCGGCCGTTCTGCGCGGTGATGACCTCACCTTCCGCGTCCGCCCCCACGATGCGCGGCAGGGACATCAGCTGCAGCGCCTGTTCGAGGGTCACGGTGTCCACGGCCATGCTCGTGAAGAGCGAGCCGGTGCGGGGCTTCTGCGCCGCGGGCTTCTTCTTGGGCTTCGGCTTGCCGTTCTTGTAGTACTCGGTGGGCTGCGCGTCCAGCCACGCCTGCAGCTGCTCCTCGGTCATCTCGGGGATGACCTCGGTGACGTAGGGGCCGTAGCGCCCGTCCTTGGCGACGACGGCGTGGCCCGTCTCCGGGTCCGTGCCCAGCGCGCGCTCGGAGGGCTTGGCGGTGGCGAACAGCTCCTCCGCCTTGGCGGGGGTGAGCTCGTCCGGGGCCAAGTCCTCGGGGACGTTGGCGCGCGGCGGCGTCGAGCCCTCCTCGGCGCCGGCGGGCAGCGGCTTCTCGAGGTACGGGCCGTACTGGCCCACGCGCAGGGTGATGTCCTCGGTGATCGGCAGGGAGTTCACCGCGCGGGCGTCGATGTCTCCCAGGTTCTCCACCACCTGCTGGAGGCCGTCCATGCCCTTCTCGGCATCCGAGGCCGGGGCGCCGAAGTAGAAGGTCTGCAGCCAGGCCTCGCGGGCCAGCTCGCCCGCGGCGATGCGGTCGAGGTCGTCCTCCATGCGGGCCGTGAAGTCGTAGTCCACGTACCTGCTGAAGTAGTCCTCGAGCAGGCCGATCACGGCGAACGCGGTCCACGACGGGACCAGGGCGTTGCCGCGCTTGGTGACGTAGCCGCGGTCCATGATCGTGGAGATCGTGGGGGCGTACGTGGAGGGGCGGCCGATCTCCCGGCGCTCCAGCTCGGCCACGATGGAGGCCTCGGTGTAGCGGGCCGGCGGGGAGGTCTCGTGACCGGTGGCCTCGATCGGCTCGCCGGTCAGCCGCTCCCCCTCGGCCACCTGCGGCAGGCGGCGGTCTCTGGCCTCGGCCCTCTCCTCCTCGCTCTCCGCGTCCTTGCCCTCCTCGTAGGCGTCGAGGAAGCCCTTGAACGTGATCACGGTGCCGGAGGCGGCGAACTGGGCGGTGCGGCCGTCCTTCGCCTGCGCGGAGAATCGCAGCGTGGCGGTGTAGCCCTTCGCGTCCGCCATCTGGGAGGCCACGGTGCGCTTCCAGATCAGCTCGTAGAGGCGGAACTCGTCCGGGCGCAGCTCGTTCTTCACCTGGGCGGGGGTGCGGAAGGAGTCGCCCGCGGGGCGGATGGCCTCGTGCGCCTCCTGCGCGTTCTCGGAGCGCTTGGCGTACGTGCGCGGCTGCGCCGGCACGGCGTCGGACCCGTAGAGCTCGGCGGCCTGCGTGCGGGCGGCCCCGATGGCCTCCTGGGACAGGTTCACCGAGTCGGTGCGCATGTAGGTGATGTAGCCGTTCTCGTACAGGCGCTGGGCCACCTGCATGGAGACGCGGGAGCTCATCCGCAGCTTGCGCGAGGCCTCCTGCTGCATGGTCGACGTGGTGAACGGCGCGGCCGGCCGGCGCGTGTACGGCTTGTCCTCCACGGCGTCCACCGTGAAGTCCGCGCCGCGCAGCCCCTCGGCCAGGGAGGTGGCGGCGGCCGCGTCCAGGTGCGCGACCTTCTTGCCCGGGGCGGACTTCAGGCGGCCGGCGTCGTCGAAGTCGCGGCCGGTGGCCACGCGCTCACCGTCCACGGTGGAGAGTCGGGCGGTGAAGGAGGCGCCGACGGCGTCGGCGGCCTGCGCGCCCTCGGCGACGGTGAACGTGCCCTCCACACCCCAGTACTGCGCGGGCACGAACGCCATGCGCTCACGCTCGCGCTCCACCACGAGGCGGGTGGCCACGGACTGCACGCGGCCGGCGGAGAGGCCGCGGGAGACCTTGCGCCACAGCACCGGGGAGAGCTCGTAGCCGAAGAGGCGGTCCAGGATGCGGCGCGTCTCCTGGGCGTCCACCAGGTGGGTGTCCAAGTCGCGGATGTTCTGCAGGCCGCGCTGCACGCCCTCCTTGGTGATCTCGCCGAAGGTCATGCGGTACACGGGGACCTTGGGCTTGAGGGTGTCCAGGAGGTGCCACGCGATGGCCTCGCCCTCGCGGTCCGCATCCGTGGCGAGGTAGAGGGCCTCGGCGTCCTTGAGCTCGCGCTTGAGCTCAGTGACCTTCTTCTTCTTGTCCGGGTGCACCACGTAGTAGGGGTCGAAGCCGTGCTCCGTGTCCACCGCGAACTTGCCGTAGGGACCCTTCTTCATGTCCGCCGGCAGGTCGGAGGGCTTGGGCAGGTCACGGATGTGGCCCACGGAGGAGTCCACCACCCAGCCCTCGCCCACCGCGTTCAGGTACTTCGCGATGGACTTGCTCTTGGCCGGGGACTCCACGATGACCAGCTTCTTGCCCTGGGGCACGGAGCCGGTCACGGAAGCGGGGGTGGTGGTCAACGGAGTCCTCCTGGACGGTGAGTGCTGCGGGCCTGCCGGCGGCGCCGGGGTGGCGCGGACATGGCGGACGGACGTCCCCACATCGTAGGGGGCGCGTGGCCCACCATAACGGTTGGGTCTCCGTGCGCCCGCAGAGGAGGCGGAGCGGAGCGGTCAGGCCCCCTCCACGAGGAACCCGTCCTCGTAGAGCTCCCGCAGCGCCGCGAGCAGGCCGGCCCGGCCGGCGTCGTCCAGCTCCAGCAGGGCGACGACGGCGCCCACCAGCTGCCCCACGCTCAGCTCGCCGTCCGAGGCGGAGAGGACGCCCGCCGTCGCGGTGTCCAGGCGCGCGGTGCGCCGGAAGCCGCCGCCCTGCCGGGCCAGGATCACCTCCGGGTGCTCGGCGCCGAAGCGCTGGTGGCGCTCCTCCGTGACGTCGTCCGCCACGCGCAGGTGGAGGGAGCGCAGGGCGGTCAGCGCCGGGTCGCCGACGACGTCGCCCGACACGCCACCGGCGCGGTCCAGGACCACGGCGAGCCGGTCCCGGCGGGCGACGGCGGCCGCCCACGCGGCGCCGAGCGCCTCGTCGACCGGCTGGGTCAGCTCCTCGGCGACCGTCCAGCCCCGACCCTGCGAGCCGTCCGCGGCGGGGCGGCGCAGCCACACGTGGCCGAAGCCCACCCCGGAGACCCCACGGGCGGCGAAGTCCTCCAGATAGCCGCGATACGCCGCCTCGTAGGCGTGCGGGTCCAGCTCCAGGGAGGAGTCCCGCAGCCAGGTCTCGGCGTAGCCGGCCGGGTCCTGGGCGTCGCGCTGGATGATCCAGGCCTGGACGCCGGGGGCGATCCACGAGCGGGGGCGCGCGTCCCAGGCGGCGGCGCCGTCGCCCTCGGCCGGGATCTCCCAGTTGGCGAGCAGCTGCGCGGTGCCGCCCTCGGTCAGGTGATCCGGCAGGGCGGCGATCAGCTCGGCCACGATCCGATCGCCCTCGCGGCCGCCGTCCCGGTAGGTGAGGACGGGGGCGTCCGGGTCGGTGCGCGGCGTGATGACGAACGGCGGGTTGGAGACCACGAGGTCGAAGCGCTCCCCCGCCACCGGGGCCAGCATGTCCCCGGCGAGCAGGCGCACGCGGTCCTCGATCCGCTCCCGGTCGAGGCCGAGCACCTCCGCGTTCAGCAGGAGGTTGAACCGGGTGAACCCGAGGGCCCGCTCGGAGAGGTCCGTGGCGGTGACGTGCTCGGCGTGGGCGAGCAGGTGCAGGGTCTGGATGCCGCAGCCGGTGCCGACGTCCAGGGCGCGACCCACCGGACGGCGCTGCGTGGCACCGGCGAGGGTGAGCGAGGCCCGCCCGATGCCGAGCACGTGGTCCTCCGGCAGCGGACCGCGGCGCTGGAGCGCGGTCTGGTCCGCGGCCACCCACATCCGCCCGGGCTCGTCCACCTCGTACGGGGTGAGCTCCACGGTCCCGCGCACGAGCCCCTCGCCGGCCTCCACCACCAGGCCGGCCGCGAGCGCACCGGGCAGGCCCGTGCGCGGCAGGGCGGCGGCGAGGTCGGAGGCGGGGACGGGGTCGCCGAGCATCCACGCTCCCACGAGCGCGGCGAGCGGACGGTGCGCCGACCGCGGGAGGGCGGCGTCGTGGCCCGTGGCCTCGTCCTCCAGGCCCTCGACGTCCCGCGCTCGGGCGACCGCGAGGCGGGCCGCCTCGGGGCGCTCGCGCGCGAGGGAGTCCGCGGCGACGGGTCCGAGCAGCGCCTCGACCGACTCCGCGGTGTAGGGGAGGTCGGCGAGATCGGCCGCGAGCGCGGCGGCGGCCACGGGCGTCAGGCGGGGCGCGGGGTGGGAGCCGAGCGGGGTGGACGGCGTGGCGGCGTGCATCAGGCGGCGCTCCTCTCGGCGCAGACGTGGCACCGGTGGTCGGGGTGGGCCGCGGCGCAGGCGGCGCAGCGGACCTCGAGGGTGGTGCAGGCGGGGTCGGCGCAGTTGCGCAGGTCCGAGGTGGGCTCGCCGCACAGGTGGCAGCGGCCGATGGTCTCGGCGTCGTCGGTGAAGCGGGTGGCCATGCGCCGGTCGAAGACGGCGAGCTCGCCGCGCCACAGGCCGGCGTCGCCGAAGGCCTCCCCATAGCGGACGATCCCGCCCTCGAGCTGGTAGACCTCGGCGAAGCCGCGGTCCTTGAGCAGGGCGGAGAGGACCTCGCAGCGCACCCCGCCGGTGCAGTAGGCGACGACGGGCGCGTCCTTGAGGTGGTCCAGGGCGCCGGAGTCGACGGCGGCCAGCAGGTCCCGCGTGGTCTCCGCCTGGGGCACCACGGCCCCCTCGAACCGGCCGATGGCGGCCTCGACGCTGTTGCGCCCGTCCAGGAACCGGACGGGGCTGTCCGTGGCGGCGCGCTCGGCGACGAGGTCCGCGAGCTGCTGCGGCGTGAGATGCTCCCCCGTGCCGACCACGCCTCGCTCGTCCACCCGGATCCGCTCGGGGGCGCCGAAGGCGACGAGCTCGGGGCGGACCTTCACGGAGAGGCGGGGGAAGTCCGCCGCGGAGCCCGCGGACCACGTGACGTCGAGAGCGCGGAACGCGGGGTGCTCGCGCGTGGCCCTGACGTAGGCCTTCACCGCCTCGACCGGCCCACCGACCGTGCCGTTGATGCCCTGCGGGGAGACGATGATCCGGCCGGTCAGGCCCAGGGAGGCCGCCAGGGTGCGCTGCCACAGCCGCACGGCCTCGGGATCGGCGAGCGGCGTGAAGCGGTAGTAGAGCGCGATGCGGGAGACGGGGGAAGGACTCACCGGTCCAGGGTAGGTCCCGGCGCGGCACCGCCTCTGTGGCCTCGGATGTTGCAATGGGGTCACGGGTGTTCCCGTGACGGCGGTCACACCTTAGCCTCGTGTCATGACGCAGCATCTGGACACGGCACTGGTGGACACCTGGTTCGAGGCGTGGGCCCGTTCGCGCGGCTACCGGACCGACACGGAGGGCGGCCGGCGCGCGGCCCTGCGCACGCAGCGCCCCGCCCGCATGATCCCCGGCGGCTCCGGCCGGGCCTCGGTGGACGTCCCCGCCACGTGGGAGCACGTCCTCGTGACGCCGGGCCAGGAGGAGCTGGACGCGCTGGAGCCCATCCTCGACGACGCACCCGACTCCCTCGTCACCGTGTTCGGGGAGGCCGAGGGGGACCTCGCCGGCCTCGGCCTGGCCTGCCAGGTGGACGCCGAGCGGCTCATGGCCCTCGAGATGGACCCCGAACTGCTCGACGTCGAGCCGCCGCTGCTCCCGGAGGGGTACGAGGCCCGCGTGGACGAGCCCGTGGACGGCAGCCGCCGCCTGCGCGTGGTGGCCGTGGGGGCCTCCACGGCGCCCGAGGGCGAGGAGGAGCTCGCCGCGCTCGGCTGGGTCACGTTCCAGGACGCCACCGCCGTCTACGACCGCATCTGGACCGCGCCGAACCACCGGCGCCGCGGCATGGGCTCCCTCGTGATGCGCCACCTGACCAGCGAGGTGATGAGCGAGGGCGAGGTTCGCCGCGGCCTGCTCGTGGCCTCCCCGGACGGCCAGAAGCTCTACGCCCACCTCGGCTGGACCGATGTGGCTCCGGTGGCCATCTTCAGCCGCGACCGTGTCGAGGGCGCCGCGACCCCCGAGCACACGGGCACCATGGGTGGGTGACCCCGCCGCCCCCGCCCTCTGACGTCCCCTCGCCTTGGGAGGACCCCGCCGCCGGGTGGGACGTGCCCGTGCCCCCGGCCGCTCCCGACCACGCGCGCGCGGCCCTCGCCACGGCGCTCGGGCGCCGCATGCTGCCGGAGCAGGTGCTGCACGTGCGCACGGTCCCGTCCCGCGCGGCGCGCCCCGTCGACTGGCCGGCGGGCACACCGGAGGGGCTGGTCGAGGCCTTCGCGGCCCGGGGCGTCGAGCGGCCCTGGGCCCACCAGGTGGAGGCCGCCCTCGCCCTGGCACAGGGCGCGCACACGGTGCTGGCGACGGGGACGGCGTCGGGCAAGTCCCTCGGCTACCAGCTGGCGGTGGGCACGGCCCTGGCCGCCGACCCGAACGCCACCGTGCTCTACCTGGCACCGACCAAGGCCCTCGCCGCCGACCAGCTGGCGTCGTGGCGCGCCCTCGAGCGCGACGGCGCCCGCTGGCTGCGCGCCGCCCCCTACGACGGGGACACCGCTCCCCAGGACCGGGTCTGGGCGCGGGAGCACGCGAACATCCTGCTGACCAACCCGGACATGCTGCACGTGGGGATCCTGCCGCACCACGAGCGGTGGGCCGTGTTCTTCCGGAACCTGACGCACGTGATCGTCGACGAGTCGCACACGTACCGCGGGGTGTTCGGCTCGCAGGTGGGCATCCTGCTGCGCCGCCTGCGCCGGGTGGCGGCGCACTGCCGGGGCGAACGCCCCGAGACCGTGTTCGTGGGCGCCTCCGCCACCTCGGCGGACCCGGCCGCGCACTTCACCACGCTGATCGGTGCGCCCGCGAGGGCGGTGACGGAGGACGGCTCCCCCCACGGCGCGGTGCACGTGGGCTTCTGGCAGCCCGAGCTGACCGACCGGCGGGGCGAGAACGGCGCTCCCGTGCGGCGCTCGGCCATGGCGACCGCCGCCGACCTCGTCACCGACCTCGCCCTCCAGCAGACCCGCACCCTCGCGTTCATCACATCCCGACGCGGCGCGGAGGCGATCGCGGGCACCGCGAAGCGTCAGCTCGAGGAGGTCGAGGCCGGACTCGGCACCCGGATCGCGGCGTACCGCTCCGGCTATCTGCCGGAGGAGCGGCGCGCGCTCGAAGAGGCCCTCCGCTCGGGGCGGCTGCTCGGCATGGCCTCGACCCCGGCGCTCGAGATGGGGATCGACGTGGCCGGGCTCGACGCCGTGGTGGTGGCCGGCTGGCCCGGGACCCGCGCGTCCTTCTTCCAGCAGATCGGCCGGGCCGGGCGCGGCGGTCAGGACGCGCTCGCGTTCTTCGTGGCCTCCGACGACCCGCTCGACACCTTCGTGGTGGACCACCCCGAGGCCGTGTTCGACCTGGGCGTGGAGGACACCGTGGTGGACCCGCAGAACCCGCACCTGCTCGGCCCCCAGCTGTGCGCCGCCGCCGCTGAGCTGCCGATCACCCCGGACGCGCTCGGCTGGTTCGGCACGCCGGCGCGCGTACGGGAGCTGCTCGACGCCCTCGTGGCGCAGGGCCTGCTGCGCCGGCGCCCCGCAGGCTGGTTCTGGACGCACGCCGAGCACGCGGCCGGACTGGTCTCCCTCCGCGACGACGGCGGCGGCCCCATGGACATCATCGACGTCGAGTCTGGGGCACTGCTGGGCACGATGGACTCCCCGCAGACCCACTACCAGGCGCACCCGGGCGCGGTGTACGTGCACCAGGACCGCACGTTCCTCGTGGAGGACCTCGACGAGGACGCCCACGCCGTGCTCGTCACGCGCGCGTGGCCGGACTTCACGACGCAGGCCCGGGACGTCACGGAGATCGAGATCGTGGCCGTGGAGCGTCGGCTCGACGCGCACGGCAGCTCCCTGCGCTGGTGCCTGGGCGACGTGCAGGTGCGCACGCAGGTGGTCTCCTTCCAGCGCAAGGCCCTGCTCTCCGGCGAGGTGCTCGGCGAGGAGCCGCTCGATCTGCCGGCCCGGGACCTGTTCACCTCCGCCGTGTGGTTCCAGGCCTCCTCCGAGGAGCTCGTGGCGGCGGGCCTGACGATGGACCGGCTGCCCGGCGCCCTGCACGCGGCCGAGCACGCCATGATCGGGATGATGCCCCTGGTGGCCTCGAATGACCGCTGGGACATCGGCGGCGTGTCCATGGTGCTGCACCCGGACACCGGCTCGCCCGCGGTGTTCGTGTACGACGGCCGCCCCGGCGGGGCGGGCTTCGCGGAGCGCGGCTTCGAGCAGGCGCGCCGCTGGGTCACGGCGACGGCGGCCGCGATTCACACGTGCGAGTGCCCGGAGGGCTGCCCCTCCTGCGTGCAGTCCCCCAAGTGCGGCAACCGCAACAGCCCCCTGGACAAGGCCGGGGCGCTGACGGTGCTGCGCTTCCTGATCGAGCGGTTCGATGCGCTCGCGGAGGTGGACGTGGATGAGCCGGAGGCGGCCGAGGACTGACCGCCTCCTCACCGCACCGAGGGCGGGCCGGCCACGGCCACCGCGCGGGCGGGCGGCAGCGGCACCCGGGCCACCTCCACCTCGACGCGCACCGAGCCCTGCGGGGACGCCGAGCAGTCCAGCACCCGGGCGTGGTTCCGCTCGGCCGTCTCCGCGGCGAGGGCGCACGGCTCCTGCGCGGTGATCCCGCGGCGGGCGTCCGAGGCCGCGAGCGCGGCGAGGTCCGCCGCGCCGGCCGCCTGCGACGCGGTGACGGAGGCCGCGCCCAGGGCGGCCACCGCGATCACGAGCGACGCCCCGAGGGCCACCGTGCCGAGGGCCGTGACCCCGCCCGCGCCGCGTTCGTCGGCGAGGGCCTGCCGTGCCCTGGCCGGCGCACCGCCGCGGTGCGGGGTCACGACGCCTCCCCCGGGTTCGGATGCTGCAGCGGCGCCGCCGCACCGGCCTCGAGCGCGATCGGCTCGATCCACCCCAGCGGGCCCGGGCCGGGATGGCTCACGGTCACGGTCACCCAGCCGTCCCCCTCCTCGTGCGCCAGGCGGGCCTCCTCCCCCGCTATGCGCTCGACGGTCCTCCTGGCCTCGCCGACGTCGTCTCCGCGGGCGAGGAGGCGCGCCGCCGACGCCGCTGCGTCCCCGTTGCGCACCTGCTGGACGGAGGCGGCCCCGGCGAGGACCACGGCCACGAGGATGAGCACGACCGCCGGCAGCAGGGCCGCGTACTCGGCCGTGACGGCGCCGCGCTCGCCTGCCGACGCGGTGCGGGGGCGGGGCATGGCCGCCTCAGGACGAGGCGCGTCCGATTCACGACGGGGCACGGCCCCGGCCCGGCCACCGCGGGGGTGTCCGGGCCGGGGCGCGCCGTTGCGGGACTCAGTCACGCTTGAGGGCCTCGGCGATGATGTCCTTGAGCATCTCCTGCACCTCGGGGCTGGTGAGCAGGACGGCCAGGACGCCGGCGAAGCCGACGGCGGCGAGCGTGAGGATGCCGTATGGTGCCAGCGTGTCAAGTGACCACACCGGTAGGATCGGACCATGAGCGCACAGCGGGTAGGGATCTACGCCCGGATCAGCCGGGACGACACGGGCGAACGGGAAGGCGTTGAGCGCCAGCTCGAGGCGTGCCGCGACCTCGCCACGCGCATGGACTGGCACGTGGTAGACGAGTACGTCGACAACGACCTGTCCGCCATGAAGGCCCGCCGCCGCCCCCAGTTCGAGCGGCTGATCGAGGACATTGCAGGGGGCGCCCTGGACGGCGTGGTGGTCTGGGATCACGACCGGCTGTTGAGGCAGACCCGGGAGCTCGAGCGGTACATCGACTTGTGCGACCCCCGCGGCGTCCCGACGTACACCGTCACGTCCGGCACGTTGGACCTGTCCACGCCGACCGGGAGGGCCGTCGCTAAGACGCGCGGCGCCTGGGCGCAGCACGAGTCCGAGCACCGCGCCGACCGGATCCGGGCCCAGAAGGTACAGGCCGCGCGCGCGGGGAAGCACCTGGGAGGGCCGGCCCCGTGGGGCTGGCAGCGCGTCGCCCACGTGGTGCTGGAGAACCGCCGCCACCAGGGCGGGCGGTTCGTAGTGGACCCTGTGGCGGGCCCCCTCATCAAGGAGGGGACGGACATGGTGCTCAAGGGGCACACCCTGGGCGACGTGGCCCGCTACTGGGCCGCTGAGGGCGTCACGGGGCGCACCGGCCGCACCTTGACCACCACACAGGTACGGCAACGCCTACTCCGCCCCCGGAATGCCGGCCTGCTGACGTTCCACGGGGAGACGGTGGCGGACACCTGGCCGCCCATCGTCACGCTGGCGGACTTCCGCGCGCTCGAGGGGATTCTCACGGCGCCGGAGCGCCGGCAGTCCTCCGAGTCGAAGTACCGCTATCTGCTGTCCGGTGTTGCTCACTGCCACTGTGGGCGCGTCATGCACGGGCTGAACCGCAAGAGCCGCGGCCGGATCTACCGGTGCACCGTCTCGTTCGAGCACGGCACGGACCGCACGGGCCACACGACGCGCGGCATGGACGCGCTGGACGCTTACGTGGTGGAGGCCGTGTCTGCGGCCCTGGCAGACCCGGGGACGGTGGAAGCCCTGCGCGCCCAGGCCGCACCCGCTGGCGGGACACCGGACGCCACGGAGGCCGCAACCCTCGTGGAGCTCACGGGCCGGAAAAACGCGCTCACGCGCCTGTTCGCACAGGGCACGATCACGGAGGCGCAGCTAGTGGAGGGGACCGCGGAGCTCAATGCTCAGGTGGAGCGGATCCGCGCCGACGTGCAGCGCCGCTCCCGGTCTAGCGCGCTGGCGGCCCTCGTGGTGGAGGACGACCCGGCGGGCGCCTTCCTGGCCGCCCCCGTCGTGACACAGCGGGAGGTGCTGCGGGCCCTGCTGTGGGTGGAGGTGCTGCCCTCCCGTGCCGTGGCCGGCCGATTCGACACGGACGCCGTGCGTCTGCACTGGCGCGGGGCCCCAGATTTCCATGAACCCGACCGCGCTCGAGTTCAGAAAATGACACGGGATACGGGAACGGACGACCCCGCCGCGACGCGGAGCGGGGACACCTGACCGGCGTTCCCATCAACTCAACATTTTTGACACGAGAGGACAGGACCATGACAGACACCGTGCGGGTCATCTGCAACCGGCACTACGGCCCCAGGGGCAAGCCGAGAACGTGGACCGTCGCCCAGTTCATTCACGCCCCAGACGGACCCGTGCCATGGGTGGAGCGCCCAGCAACTCACGGCCAGGTGGCCGGCCTCGTGCGCCGCCGAGCCGAGGACGGCACTCTCCCCGTCGTGAGGGACCCCGCCCAGGCGGAGGCCGCCGCGTTCCTGGCGAACACCCCACCCACGTTCGCCGGCGGAAGCAAGCCCACGACGTTCGTGCATCTGCTGAACGACCGACCTCCGGAGGAGGGCGAGGTGACCGCGGACAACCTGGCAGAGGTGGACCTGCGCCACCTGCTGGACTGCGACCGATGCGTGAACGCGGGCAAGTCCGCCCCGCTGTACGTGCGACGAGAGCGGCTGTGGGAACTGCTGGATACGGTGGCGGCAACGGGAGTGGGAGAGGTGCCGTTGGACCTGCTCGTGAAGATGAACGGGACGGCGGGATGACTACACCAGTGCTGACACGTCCTGCCACCTGATACCATTTCCACAGCGCCAGAGCTGCTAGACCCTGGCCCCGACGGCAGACGCCCCGGGTAGTGACTCGTTCCGCCCCGGTTCCCCAACAGGAACCGGACCACGGTGGGACTACGAGTTGCACCCTGGAGGACCAGTGCAGCCGTCCCCTAGCCCCACCACCTATGTGTGGCTCACCCGCGCCGAGGCTGCCCAACACGCCCGCGCCAGCCTCCGCACAATCGACCGATGGATCAAATCCGGCCGTGTCCCCGCGCACCGCGTCGGCCGTTCCGTACGCATCGACCGCGCCGCACTGGATGCCGTGATCACGGCGGGCGGTGCCGCCCAGTGACCTCGCCTCGTGACCCCCTCACCCCGGAGGCCCGGGAGCACGCCCGCCGTGCTGGCGCCGCGGCCCCGCCCATCACCCCCGCCCAGGCGCGACGCCTCGCCCAGCTGCTCATGGGCGGCGGTGAGCGTGAGTGACCGTCACCCCCAGCACCCCCCGCCCTCCCGACGCCCTGCCCGACCCGGCCCACACCCTGGAAGGCGTCTACGTCGTCCTCGTTGCCCACCACGTGACCGGAGAGCTCCGCACCCGGCGCCGCGTGTTCTTCAACCTCCCCGCCGCCCAGCGCGCCGCCGACCGGGCCACGGACCGCGGACACCACGCCGCCGTCACCCTGTGCCGCCTGGCCCCCCTGCACACGTTCACGGCCGGGAGGGAAGCGGCTCTGTGACCCCGGTGACCGCGCCCCCGAGAGAGGAGGGCTAACGGCATGAGTCACCAGGCAGTCACGACCGTCATCACCCGCTGGGCCCACCTCAACGATCAGCCATTCCGGGCCCTCATCGTCATGGCGCACGCAGCGCACAGCGACCATGAGCCGCCGCCCTATTTCGGCGGGCACCGTGCGCTAGCCCTTGCCCTGGGGAAGGACCCCGACAACCCAAAGGCCCTCGAGCGCGTGCGGGTGATCCTCCGTGAGCTCGAGGCCGCCGGCGCGATCGTGGCCGGCATGGAAGGGAAGGCGGGCCAGCGGAGGGACTACGCACTCACCCTGGACCCGCGCACCACCTATCGGCCCTGCGGTGTTCAAGACGTGAAGTTCACCCGCGCCGATGGAGGGACGTACCTCGTGCGCCTGTCCGCGTGGGAGCCGGCGCCACGTGCTGATCCCCGCCCCCATCCCGACCCCCCTAGTGACTGGGGGGATGACCCCCCTAGTGAGTGGGGGGGTACTCCCCCCAGTGACACGGGGGATGACCCCCCCAGTGAGTGGGGACAGACCCCCCTAGTGACTGGGGGTCCAAGAGGTACCCATCCTCACCACAAGAAGAAGCCGCCAGAGGACCAGACAGCAACCGCACTCACCTCCCAGCCCAGCTCAAGTACACGCGTGCGCGGGACCGGCAAGGCTGCTGATGAGGACGCCCCACACGATTTCGAGGACCGCCGCAACCGCGACGCAGAAGCGCTGCGCGTATGGGCCCAGACCTGGAGCCCCGACGACCCCACGGAGGATCACGCATGACGCCCCGCACCCGCTACACCCGCCCCCAGCTCGCCGCGTTCATGGCGCTCGCCCGGGCCCACGACCTGACCGCCGAGCGCGCCGCGGCCATGGACCGCCACCCCGCTGGCAAAGCCCTCCACGCCGCCGGCGTCCGCACCATCAGCAGCCCCGGACCCATCCCCAGGGACCTCCCCCCGCTCACCGACGCCGACGGCACCCCCGCCGGCCGCCTCCCCACCACGACACTGGAGGACGCATGACCGACCACGACCCCCACCCTGAACCCCTCGAGTCCATGGACGCCCAGAAGCGTGACCGCGCCCGCTGTGCCCTCGCCCGCCGCTACGGCCTCCACCCCGACACCATTACCGGCCGCACCATCCCCGAGATGCACCAGGCCGCACGCGCCGCCGCCCGGACGACCCATGAAGGGGCCCGCCATGAGTGAACCCATGAAGCCCCGACGGTGCGTCGCACGCACGAGTAGCGGGAACCCCTGCCGGCGGGCCCCGATCCGGGGCGGGACGGTCTGCCCCTCGCACGGGGGGCGGGCGCCCCAGGTGAAGGCCGCGGCCGAGCGTCGGCAGACCGCGCAGGCCCTCGAGGCCGACGCCCGGGCGGTGCTCGCGTTCGAGGCCGTGGAGCCGGTGGCCGATCCCGTGCTTGCCCTGGCCGAGCTGGCGGCGGAGGTGCGGGCGACTGTACGGGCGCTGGGGCAGCGGGTGAACGCGCTCCAGGATCCCCGCTACGTCTCGCCGCTGGGCACCGAGCAGACGCGGGCCGAGCTGACCCTGTTGGGGCAGTACCAGGACCGGCTGGCGCGGATGCTGACGGCGTTGGGCCAGTTCAACTTGGACGAGCGGCGGGTGAGGCTGAACGAGGCCCAGGCCGCTGTGATCACCCACGTGATCGGCCGGCTGCTGGCATTCCTGGACTTGCCGGCGGAGCGGGACGCGGCGGCCCGGGCGCACCTGGGCGTGATCTTCCGTGATGTGGCCGCGGCCGAGGCCGAGGGGAGGCAGTTGTGAGCGGGTACGAGCGTCGCGCATCGTTCGCCGCTGTGCACGCGGCCGTCCCTGGCCCCCTGGCGGCCGTTCTCGTGGAGTTGGTGCCCTGGGAGGCGGTGGCGGTGAAGCTGGCGCACGCGCCCGCCCCTGCCCGTTCAGCGGCCCGTGCCGGGTGGGCGCAGCTGCTGAACACGGCGTCCATGTACCAGCACCACGTCCGGCAGGATCTCGAACCGCCTGCACTGCCTGCCGGGGCGACGGCCGCATGGCTGGACACTACGGAGGCGGGGAAGGTCGCGGGCGTGACTGCCCGGGCCGTGCGGACGTGGTGCCGTGCCGGTGTCGTCGTGAGCCGGGACGAGCACGGCCGGTTGCTGGTGGAGCCGGGGAGCCTGGCCGAGCACATCGCGCGTCGTGCCGAGGGCCGCGACTTCCCCGACGCGGAAGCGGGGAACCTGGCCGCGGCGTGATCCGGAAGTGTTGAAGGTGGCAGGGAAGCCGGGTGATGAACGGTGGGGCCCTGCCACCCGCGGGCTGGTGTCTCGATCCTCTGAGCCCGCACGGCGGGGGCGCCCGGGTTACGCCTACGGGCGTGGCGCCCCCGCCACCTCAACCGCCCTGACGAACGGAGACACCGTGACCGATTACAACAGCATCAGCCGCGCCATGCAGCGCCGCGAGGCCGCCGAGGAACGGCAGCAGCGCCGCATCGCGGACGTGTTCAGCCCCGGTACTACCCCGATCCCGCAGCCCCTCGACATGACCGAGCACACCCGCCTGTTCGACGAGGCCCGCGAGGCCCGCATGGCGGCCGCCCTGGGAGGGGAGGTGCCCGAGCACCTGGCCGCCCATGCCGAGGTGATCGAAGCGGAGAACGTCTACGCCGCAGCCCTGCGCCAGGCCCAGCCGGTCAAGTACGCCGACGAGGAAGCCCTGACCTGGGCGGCCCGCAACAAGCGCTCCGAGCTGATCCGCGAACACCAGTTCAGCTCCGGCTACACGGACGAGGTGCTGGCCCGCGTGGCCGAGAGCTTCCGCACCGCGGCACAGGCCCTCAACCGGCCGACCCCCGCCCCGGCGCGCACCGCGGCCACCACGGCCCGCACGCAGGCCGCCGAGAGCACCCCTCGCCGGAAGATCGTGCGGATCCGCGAGATCGGGACCATCACCAAGTACCCCGACTTCCACCCCGGCTACCCCGCCGCCCGCTGAACGGAGACACCATGCCCACCAAGACCCGCACCCCCGCCGACGCCCTGGCCGACGCCCGCGAGGCCCAGGCCAGCGCCGACGCCTACGAGTCCAAGGCCGCTGACGCCCGCGGCGAGGCCGCCCGGATCGACGCCGACGCCGTGGATCTGATCGTGAGCGACCCCGCCCAGGCCGACCGGATCACCCGGGAGGTGTCCACGCAGGAGCGCCTGGCGAACGCGTACACCGCCAAGGCCGGAGCCGAACACGCCCGCGCCGACAAGCTCGCCCGCGACGCCCTGGCCCTGGAGGCCGAGCGCCTGGACAAGGCCGCCGAGAAGGCCGTGAAGGACGCCGCGGCCCACCAGAGGCGCGTGGACGAGCTGCTCGCCCAGCTCGAGGACCTCGACGGCGTCTCCTACGGCGTGGCCGCCGTGCCCCTTGCCGGCGCCGTGGACGGGCGCACCTACTACCCGACCACCCGGGGCGAACAGATCACCGAGCACGTGGACGGCTACCGCGTGCGGGCGTCCATGATCCGCTACTTCCTCGCCCACAACGAGCTGCCCGCCCAGTCCACCGCCCTGGACGTCATCAAGGAGAGCGACCCCATGGCCGGCCGCCCCATCGTGCAGGCCCGCGAGTTCTTCATCCCCCCGCTGCTGGCCGCGTACCTGGCCGGCGACATCCTCGACCACACCCCGGAGGCGTGACCATGACCGCTAAGACCCCGACCCCCGGCGAGGTGGCCGCGTTCATCCGCGTGATCCTCGACCACCACAAGCCCCGCATCGACACAGACACCGGCCGGCACGTGCGGAAGTACCTGCTCGAGGCCGCCGCGTCCCTCGACAAGGCCGCCGACAAGCTCGCCGACAAGGAGGCCGCCCCGTGACCGGCCCGCGCTGGATCACCGAGGCCGAGTACGCGACGGCGTTGACGCTCTACCGGGGGCGCCCCGAGCTGTGGACGGCCGAGGGACTGGCCGAGCTGCTTGACCTGTTCGGCGCCCTGGGCGCTCCCCGCACCCTGAACGCGCTGGCGAACACGCCCGGGTTCCCCCTGGACCTCGTTCGCCCCCACGTCGCATACGCGCACGCCGCCTCCTACCGCCCCGAATACACCCTGGACCGCGGATCCTGGATCGACCTGTTCAGGCGGATCGGCTTCACGTTCAACGGTGAGCCTGCGACGCTGCCGACCGAGCCGCGGACACTGTGGCGGGGCACGCGCCCGGGCTACAGCGACAACCTCTCGTGGACCCCGGAGCGTGCCATAGCCGTCACGTTCGCGGCCCGACCTGGCGCGGTCCTGTACCGGACCGAGGTTCCCCCGGGGCGCGTGCTCGCCGTGCTCGCCGATGACCGGTACGAACCGCAGTGGCTCGCATCGGTTGCCGGCCTGGACAAGGTGAAAGAAGAGCTGAGCGCCGAGGACTGGGCGTTCGCCCGCGAGTGGGAAGCGGAGTCGGCCGCGGTGCGGGCGGGAATGCCGGCCCTTGAGCGGGCGCAGCTGGCCGCCGCGGAACGAATGTTCAGGGCGTGGGAGAAGTGACCCGGGGCGCGTTCAGCCTGGCCGCGGACCTGGTGGAGGCCGGCGCCCTCGAAGTGGCCGCCGCATGCGAGGCCCGCGGCGAGGACCCGGCCGCCGGGATCGCCGCCGTGCTGGCCGCCCTGCGGGATCATGGGGGCACCAACGAGAAGGAGACCCCTTGTGACCGCTGAGACCCCCACCCCGGACGACATGCGCGAGGCCGCCCGCATCCTGCGCGCCGTGGCAGAGGCGGACACCGACGAGAAGGGCCAGCGGGATGGGTTCATCCGCGCCGAGCTGCGGGGAGCGGCCCGCGCCCTGGAAGCCCTGGCCGAGTCCCACGACGGGGACGCATGAGCCGGTTCCCAAATCCCATGGTCTGCTGACAACGCCCCTGCCTCGTGCGGGGGCGTCGTCATCTCGGGGGTGTTGCATTCCCAAAACCCATCCCGTAACCTGTTCCCATAACCACCCGCACAAGTTGAGTAGATGGGAACCGGGGACATGGGCAACATCATCGGGTACGCACGTGTCAGCACCACCGCACAGGCAAAGGACGGCACGTCCCTCGACTCCCAGCGCGAGGCCCTGACCGCCGCCGGCGCGTCCCGCGTGTTCGCTGAGGCTGTCTCCGGCAAGAAGGCCAGCCGCCCCGAGCTCGACACCATGCTGGACTACCTGCGCGAGGGTGACACCGTGCTCGTCACCTCCCTCGACCGCATGGGCCGCACCATGGCGGACCTCGTGGCCCTCGTGAACGAGCTTCAGGACCGCGGGATCAACTTCCGCTCCCTCCGTGAGGGGATCGACACGTCCGGCCCCGCGGGCCGCATGGTGTTCCACGTGTTCGCCGCCCTGGCCGAGTTCGAGCACGCGACGATCCTCGAGCGCACGGAGAAGGGCCGTCAGTCCGCCGCTGAGAAGGGCCGGAAGGGCGGACGCCCCCGGAAGTACGACGGGAAGAAGATCGCCCTCGTGAAGCGCCTCCACGCCACCGGAGACATGACACCCCGCGAGGTGGCCGACGCCGCCGGCGTGTCCGTCTCCACCATGTACCGGCTGCTCAAGATGGACGACGCCCCCGCCGCCTGACCTGTCCGCACGACCAGGGACGCCCGCCCCTCACCTCGAGGGATCCGGGCGGCCCTCCGTATCCCCTGCCCCTCGTGCCGCGACACGGTTAGCCTGAACGAGTGGTCCCGTAGCCTGTGAATCACCCCACCGAGAGGATCGCTCGTGCTCTACCGTGTTCAGCCCTATGGCGCCGTCACCTGGACGGATACGCCCCAGTCTCTTGTCGACCTTGTGCTGGCCGAAGAGATGGACCTCGACCGTCTTGAATGGCAGACCGCCGACCAGCCGGCCCAGATCGTCCTCGACATGGCTCTCCGGTACGGTGTGCCCACGTCCACCGGCCTGGCCGTCGGCATGCGCTATCCAGGGCAGGTAGCCCGGCCGGCAATGCTCCGCGACCTCTACCGGCAGATCCGGGAGCACCGGGCGAGCGCGGCCTACCAGGCGGCCGAAGCCCAGGTGAATGCCGTGATGGGCGAGGACTATGCCGCCTACGGGCGTGAGTTGGACGCACGCATTGACGAGTCCTCTGCGCGGTCTATCGCCGAAGCCGAGGAAGAAGCGGCCGAGCTCTACCGTGCTCCCTTGCGACAGGAGCTCGTGGATCACTGGACCAAACTGGGCGGCGCCACCCCCGTGGACCTGCGGGCCACGTGAAGAAGGGCCGCCCTGCCGAAACGGGGGGATGGCAGGGCGGCCCTGGGGCGCGCCACCGCATAGCGGGGGGATCAGCGCGCCGGCAGCGCCCGGGGAGCGGAGGGGGATTGCCCCCCCGGCGCCAGCGCCCACAGTAGCGTCCCCAGTCCCGGCAGCCCAGAGTTCTCCACAAGGCACACGACAGAGGGCCCCAGGATCATCCTGGGGCCCTCTCGTGCTAGGTGAGCTCAGGCGGCCGTCTCCGAGTCCATCAGGTCCGCCAGGTTCAGGAAGTACGCCGCGATCATCCGCGCCTGCCGGGCATCGGGCTGGATCGACCCATCCGGCTCGAAGTCCGCGTCCTCGATCCTCACATCCGCCCAGGCAACACAGGGGAACCCCGGTGCCTGCGTCGTGCGGACCTCCCCGCGAACGGTCAGGGTGGAAGTCCCCGGGGACTCGAGCACAACGGTCCCCAGGCGGATCGTCCGATCGGTGTCCAGGCGCACAGGCTGCGTGTCCATCATCGTGCGAGGCGTCGGCTGTGTGGGCCCGGCCTTGTCAGAGGGCTGGCCGGCGCCGGGCTGCTGGGGGGTGTTCGTGGTCATGGTGTCTCCGTTCATCGGTGGCCGGGCTGGCCGGTTGGCGGTGCTGGTGCTGTTCTAGTGCTGAGGGCGGACCTTGTAAGCGGGGCGGGTGCCCTCACCTCCCAAGCAAGAGCGGAGGGCCCGGGGGCCGCCTTTGCTTGGTCCCTCACGCCGTCACTGACCCGCCGCCCCCGCCCACATCTGCGACATTCGCACGCCGAGTAGACCCCCCGCCGGTGGCAGGGTGTCTCACGGTGCGCCCTGGTCCGTCCGTGCACTGGACGTTCCCAGCCCTGGCAGTTCAGGGCCGTTCGGGGTGGATAGTTTCGACTGCGCCGGAGCCTTGGGAGCAGGTAGGCCGGCTTTCCCGCCTGGACGATCACGCTGTGACCTCGTTCCGCCCACCGTCACCACGACGGCAGGCAGGACGCGGCCCCCGCGTGTGGGGGCCGACTGGTCAGCAGGGGCCGGTCCAGAGCGAGGGCAGGTTGAGCACGACGAAGCCCACCGCCGTCGTCACCGTCCAGAAGGCGGCGCGGGCGATGGGCTGAACACGCTGGGCTAGCGTGTCGGGGGCAAGGGTAGACTGGGGCACGTCATCACGTCCTAACCGTGGTGGCCGAGGCCCCGCGGTGTTTCCAGCACCGGCGGGGCCCTTTCATGTCCGCACCCATTCACGGGGTGCTGTGACACATCCTCCCCATACTCGGCGGTCTGGGCGCCGGTCTCGTCCTCGAGGCGCTCGCGGCCGACGAGATCGGTCAGGGCCAGGTGCAGGGCGGTGGAGAGCTGGGTCATGGGGTTCCTCCTGGAAGGGCGGCCCTCGGTGCGAGGGCGGTGGGACGGTCCGGTGCGGGCCGCTGATCCCAGACTGCGCGGGACGGCGTCCGCCGCGCTCGCCGCGCCCGCCGGCCGGGGACGACCGCCCCGCGCCGGGCGGCCTGTGCAGGAGCGATCAGGCGCCCGCGCGTCACGGGCCCGCCGTGAGCAGGGCGATCACCATGGGGATCACGCCCCAGCACACGAACGCCGGCAGCAGGCACAGGCTCAGCGGCACCACGAGCCGCACGGCGAGCTCCTCCGCGGCCCGCTCGTCCGCGCGCCGCGACTGCTGGCGCACCGCGGCGGCCGTCTCCGTCAGCGCACGGGCTCCAGCCATGCCGCTGCGGTGCAGGGGACGCAGCCAGGCCGCCACCTCCGTCCACAGCGGATCCTGCGCCACGGGCTCCCACGCCTCCTCCCACGGGCGGCCCCAGCGCAGCAGGGCCGTCACGGCGCGCAGGGCGTGCGCGTCCGGCAGCGCACGGGCGAGGTCGTCGAGGGCCGCGGTGAGCGAGCGGCCCGCCGCGAGGAGCGGGGCCACGAGGTCCAGGACGACGGCGGGCTCGATCGACCCGGTCGGCCGGGTCGCCCGGGCGACGAGCAGACGCGTCCACGCCTGGCCGGCAAGCGTGAACAGCAGCCCCAGCACGCCGATGATCCACCCGAAGGGCGAGGTCAGCAGATCTGCCGGCGACGTGCCCAGCAGCCACGCCATCCCGAGGCCGCCCATGGGCAGCCACTGCAGCAGCCGGGCGGTCGCGCGGGGCCCCGCCGCGGCGCTGCGGCGGGCGCGGGCCGCGTCGACGGCGGCCTCCAGGGTGTCCGCCAGGCGCGCGGCGATCGCGGCGGGCGCGGCCCCCGCACGCCGCCCGGCCGTGAGGGCGGTGTCCACCAGCTCCCAGCCCGGGTCCGGCGGCGCCGCGCGCCCGGGTAGCCGCCGCCACGGACGTCGCCCCGCACGGCCGGCGCTGCCGCCCACGTCGGAGCAGGGGCCCTCAGCGTCCAGTCCGAGCCGCTCGCGCGCGGCCCGCCGGCGGACGCGGTGGTGGAGGCAGCAGCCCGGGCGGGGCCGCGCGCAGGCGGGCACGGTCCGGGCGACCTCCGCCCAGGCGCGGTCCGCCGGGAGTCCGGCCCGCAGCAGCGCGGACCAGCGGCGCAGGACGGCCACGAGCTCCTCGGTCTCCTTCTCCGGATCAGCCCGAGGCCGGCACAGCGGTCCGGGGATCCTCAGCACGTGTGCCGGCCCTCGAGGCGGGCGCGCAGCAGCTCGAGCCCCGGGCCCTCGACCGTGCGTCCCGCGGCGCCGCCGCCGTCGTCAGCGATGCCGTCCTCCCAGGTGAGCGCGGGGACCAGGGCGAGCGGCCCCGGGGCGTCCGCGGGGACGGCGAGCTCCACGGGGTGCCGGCCGTGCACGTCCCGGACCACGTGGAGCACGGCGTCCACCCCGGCCCGGGCCTGGGCGTCGACGGCGGCCGGGCTCCACCCGGCGAGGGAGGCCATCGCGGTGAGGCGGGCGGGCACGTCCGCCGCGGCGTTGGCGTGCAAGGTCCCCCAGGCACCCTGGTGGCCCGTGTTCAGCGCAGTGAGGACGTCGGTCACCTCGGCGCCGCGGCACTCCCCCACCACGAGCCGGTCCGGGCGCATGCGCAGCGCGTGGCGGATGAGCTCGGGGAGGGCCACCTCCCCCGCCCCCTCCTCGTTCGCGGCGCGGCACTGCAGCGCCACCACGTGCGGGTGCTCCGGCGCGGCCTCGAGGGTGTCCTCCACGGTGATGATGCGCTCGTGCGCGGACACCTCGGAGAGGGCCGCCGAGAGCAGCGTGGTCTTGCCCGTGCCGGTCGCGCCGCTGATGAGCACGGTGGCCCGGTGCAGCACCAGCCACTGCACCGCCTCGGCCCAGAGGCCGCCGTCGGGCCAGGACTCGGCGAGCTCCGCGAGCGAGCGGGCACGCCGTGCGGGCACGCGCAGGCTCAGCACCGTGCCGCCACCGCTGACGGGCGGCAGCACGGCGTGCACGCGGACCCCGCCCACCCGGGCGTCGGCCATCGGGACGGCCCCGTCGAGGCGCCGGCCCGCCTGCCCCAGCAGCCGGACCGCGAGCGCGTGGGACGCCTCCGGGTCCAGGCGCGCCGGGCGCCGGATCAGCCCGCCCGCCCCGTCGGTCCACACGGCACCGCCGCCGTCCACGAGGACGTCCGTGACGCCCTCGACGCCCACCCAGGGGGCGAGCGGGCCGAAGCCGGCGAGCTCCTCCTCGAGGGCGCGGGCCTGAGCCTCCCGCACGGCGGGGGCCGGCGGGGTCCACGGCCGATCCGGATCGGGGGCGCCGCGGCCGATCCGCCGCCACCACGGTGCGGGACGCATGGCATCCGCGCGCCGCTGCGCCTCGGCGTCCGCGAGCACCCGCTCGATCAGCGGACGCAGGTCCGCCTCGGTCGCGGGATCCCCCTCGGCGCACTGCTCGGCGATCCTGCGGCGCAGCGCGGCGGCGTCGTCCGGCCCCGGGGACGCCGCGGCCGGCGGCGGGGAGGCCGCGGCCAGCGGGGCGGCGGCCGGCGGCGGATGCCCTGGCCGCGGTGGGTGAAGGCCGGACCGGACGGACGGGCGGGCACGGCGGGGACGGGGTGGGGCATCGGGCACCCAGGGACGCATGGCGGACCTCCAGCGGGACGGCGGGTCCGGCGCCGACGTCGACGGCCGCCGGCCTCCGGCCTCCGCCCAGTCCAGCCGCCGCGCACGGGGCCAGGCCCGTCGGTGCCCGATTGCGGGGACATGCGAGCCCCGGGCGCCGCCTGTGCAGGAGCCGCCGGGCCTCAGAGGTCTCCGGCGGCACCGTGCCGCCACCGCCCGGCCCCCTTCAGCCGTGGGATCGCGTCAGCGCCCCTGCCCCGTCAGTCGCTGACCGGCTCCCACGTCTCGGCGTCGATCACGCGGCTCCGGTCCCAGGGCACGGACCAGTCGAGCAGGTCCAGCAGCCGGTCCAGCAGTGCCGCCGTGAACCCCCACACGAGCCGCTCCCCCACGAGGAAGCCGGGAGTCTCGCCGCGGCGGCCGCCGGGCCGCGCCACCCGGCACCGGTTCTGCGGGGCCACGAGGTCGGCCACGGGCAGGCGGAACACGGCGGCGGCCTCGGCCTCGTCCACCACGGCCACGCGACCCGGGCGGCACCACCACCCGATCACGGGGTGCACCACGTGGCCGGACACGATCAGGGGCACCGGGGGCAGGACGCCCAGCACCTCGACGCCGTCCGGATCCAGCCCCGTCTCCTCACGGGCCTCGCGCAGGGCCGTGGCCACCACGTCCGCGTCCTCGGGGTCCACGCGTCCGCCGGGGAAGGCGATCTGCCCCGCGTGCTGGCGCAGGGTGGACGCGCGCTGCGTGAGCAGGACGTCCACGGCGGGGTGGACGCGGCCGGCGTCGTGGACCGCCGGGACGTCGTCGAGTGCGCCGACGAGGATGAGCACGGCCGAGGGGCGCGCCTGCACCGGGCGGGGCCAGTCCAGGCCCCACGCAGAGGCGGCGCCGTCCGGGACCGCGGTGAGCGCGGCGGCGTCGTGGCGGCCGGGGACCTCGGCCACGCCCCACCGGGCCGTGAGGGCGGTCAGCTGGTCGCGTGCCCCCGCGATCGAGCCGGGGAGGGCGGGGGCGGACGCAGGGTGCGCGGCGGGCTCGGTCATGTCCCCCACGCTACCCACGGCCCGGTGCGTGAGACGCCGGCCGCGGGCGGGGCTCGGTAGCCTCGGAGCCATGAGCGCCTCGCACCCCGCACCCACGACGGCGGCCCCGACCGCCGTCGACGTCGCTGTGATCGGCGGCGGCCAGGCCGGCCTCGCCGCCGGATTCCACCTCCAGCGGCTCGCGCGGGACGTCGAGCGCGGCCGCGCTGCGGGGCCCGCGCCCTCGTTCGTGATCCTGGACGCGGCAGGGGAGCCCGGCGGCGCGTGGCGCCACTTCTGGGACTCGCTCGAGCTCTTCTCCCCCGCGGAGCACTCCTCCCTGCCCGGCCACCGCATGCCGGCCCTGCCGGACGCCTCGGCCACGGAGTCCGGCAACCCCGACGCGCTCCACGTCGTCGACTACCTCGCCGACTACGAGCAGCGCTACTCCCTGCCCGTCCGCCGCACCGCGCGCGTCAGCACCGTCACCCGGGACGCCTCGGCGGCGGAGGAGCCGCCGTTCACCCTCCTCCTCGAGGACGGCTCCCGCCTCACCGCCGGGGTCGTGGTCTCCGCGACCGGCACGTTCACCCGCCCGTACCTGCCCGCGGTCCCCGGGGCCGCGGAGTTCGCGGGACGCCGGCTGCACTCCGCGGCCTACCGCCGTCCGGAGGACTTCACCGACCAGCGGGTGCTCGTGGTGGGCGGGGGCAACTCCGGCCCCCAGGTGGCCGCGGACCTGCTCGACCACGCCGCGGAGGTCACGTGGGCGTGTCGGCGCCCGCCGCGCTTCATGCCGGACGACGTCGACGGCCGCGTGCTGTTCCAGGCCGCCTCGGCGCGGGTGCTGGGCCGGGACGGCCCGTCGGTCGGCGAGCTCGGGGACATCGTGGCCGTCCCGCCCGTGCGCCGGGCCCGCGACGAGCGCGGGCTGCATGCGGTCCCCATGGTCTCCCGGCTCACCCGGCGCGGCGCGGCCTGGGACGACGACGCCGGCCTGGAGCACGGCTGGGCGGCGGACTCGGCGGCCGCCGCGGAGGTGCGGGGCACGGATCGCACGTTCGACGCGATGGTGTGGAGCACCGGCTTCCACGCGGAGCTGCGCCACCTGCGGCAGCTGGACCTGAGCACGACCGGCGCCGGCGTGCCCCGCACCCGGAGCGACCTGCCGACCGCGAGCACCGACGTCCCCGGCCTGTACCTGCTCGGCTACGGCGACTGGTGCGGGCCGGCCTCGGCCACGCTCGTGGGCGTCGGCGTGTGGGCGCGGAACACCGTGGAGGACGTCGCCGCCCGACTGGCCGAGGGCTGAGCCGCCGGCTCAGCTGAGCATCAGCCGCACGGCGAGCACCGCCATGACCGCGGCGATGAGCACGTCCAGGACGCGCCACGCGCTCGGCGAGGCGAGCGGGCGGGCCAGGAGCCGCGCCCCGAACCCCAGCCCGGAGAACCACAGCAGGGAGGCGAGCACGGCGCCGGCGGCGAACACCCAGCGTCCGTCCGGGCCGTGCTGGTTGGCGAGGCTGCCGAGCAGCACCACGGTGTCCAGGTACACGTGCGGATTCAGCCACGTCAGGGCGAGCGTGGTCCCCAGCACCGAGCCGGCCGTCCGCGGCGCCGGCCGTGCCTCCCACGATCAGCACGGCGTCCGATGCCGCGCACACCGCGACGACGGGGCCCACGTGCTCACGGCGCACGCCCTGGCGCAGGACGAAGGCGTTCTGGGCGCCGATCGCCACGATGAGGGCGAGTCCGGTGAGCAGGCCCGTCACGGCGAGGTTCCACATGAGCCTGACGCTAGGGCGGTCTCGAATCTGAGACAAACGCATCATCCTGCGATTTCCTAAGCTCTGCTTCATGAATCACGAGCAGCTGCGCGCCCTGCTGGCCATCGTCGACGAGGGCTCGTTCGAAGGGGCGGCCCACACGCTGGGCGTCAGCGCGTCCGCCGTGAGCCAGCGGATTCGCGCGCTCGAGCACACCGTCGGCCAGGTGGTGGTCCGGCGAGGCAGCCCCTGCGTGCCGACCGATGCCGGCACGGCCCTCGTGCGCATGGCCCGGCACGTGCAGGTCCTCGAGGAGGAGGCCTGGGCACGTCTCGGCCGGCAGGCGTCCGGTCGCAGCGTCACCGCGCTCGCCGTGCCCGCGGACGCCCTGGGCACGTGGTTCCAGCCCGTGGTGCGGGACGCCGCCGCCTGGCATGACACCGTGCTGGACCTGCACGTGGAGGACCAGGACCACAGTGCGCAGCTGCTGCGGCGGGGCGAGGTGCTGGCCGCCGTCACCACCGAGCCGGTCCCCGTGCCGGGCTGCGAGGCGGAGCCACTCGGCCACATGCGGTACGTCCCCGTGGCCGCGCCCGCCCTGCTCGAGCGGCACCGGCGGGCCGGCGCCGTCGACCTCGCGGCCATGCCGATGATGCGGTTCAACGTGAAGGACGACCTCCAGGGCATCGTGCTGCGCTCCGCCGGAGTCGCCACGGCCCCGCCGACCCACACCGCCCCGTCCTTCGACGCCTTCCAGCGCTGCGTGGAGGCCGGCCTGGGATGGGGCATGCTCGTGGACCATCAGGCTCGCGAGGGCCTGCGCGACGGCGGCCTCGTCCGCCTGCCGGGAGTCGACGACGTCCTCCTGCCCCTGCACTGGCAGGCCGCCACCCTGCCCTCACCGCGCCTGCTGCGACTGACCGCGGCCGTCCGTGCCGCCGCCCACCGGGGGCTGGAACCCCCGTGAGGCGCCGCATCCGAGGCACCGGCCCCGTCCGTCGGCCGGGTGCCGCGCTGCGTGCCGGCCCCGCCCCGATCAGGACCCGGTCAGGACCTGGTCCGGACCGCTCATGCCCCGAGGGAATGCCCCAGGGCCCGGAGCTCGCGGCGCGTCCGCCCCGCGCGCATGAGTGCGAGCAGCTCCTCCCGGCCGGGCTTGAGCTCGTAGGCCAGCAGGGAGCGCGCCCTCTCGGGGTCGGTCTCGCCCGCACCGTAGCTGGGGCACCACCGGGCGATCGGGCAGGCCCCGCACGCCGGCTTCCGCGCGTGGCACACGCGGCGGCCGTGGAAGATGAGGTGGTGGGAGAGCATGGTCCAGTCCCGCGGCGGGAACAGGGCGGCGACGGCGTGCTCCACCTTCACCGGGTCGGTCTCCTCCGTGAAGCCGAGCCGGCGCGCCAGGCGCCCGAAGTGCGTGTCCACGGTGATCCCGGGGCGGCCGAACGCGTTGCCCAGCACCACGAACGCCGTCTTGCGACCCACCCCCGGGAGGGTCACGAGATCCTCGAGGCGGCCGGGGACGTCCCCGTCGAAGCGCTCCACGAGCTCGACGGAGAGCCGCAGGATCGCCGACGCCTTGTTCTTGTAGAAGCCCGTGGGGCGCACGAGCTCCTGCAGCTCCACCTCCGTGGCCGCGGCCATGGCCGCCGCGTCGGGGAAGCGCGCGAACAGCGCGGGGGTCACGGAGTTCACCCGCACGTCCGTCGTCTGGGCCGAGAGCACGGTGGCCACGAGCAGCTCGAAGGGGTTCTCGAAGTCCAGCTCGGCCACCGCGTACGGGTACGCCTCCGCGAGCGCGCGGTCGATCCGCCGCGCCCGGCGCGTCAGGGCCAGCGGGCTCTCCCCCGTCGGCGTCGTCGTCCCGTGCGCGCTCACGCCGACCGCCGCCCCGCCACGGCCGTGAAGGAGCCCTGCGGGGAGTCCGCCCACTCGGCGCCCGCGTCGCGCAGCAGGGCGTCGTGAGGCCGCGGCCCCCCTGCTCCGCCTCCTCGGCGTCGGGCAGCTCGTCCCACGGCTCCGCCGCCGGCCACCACCACGTCCCACTGCTCCCGAGTCATGGACCGATTCTCCCGTGCCGCGGTGGCGGGCGCGAACGCATCCGGCGGCCGCTCGCCGTGGGGAGCAACACGAACGGCGGTGATTTGCCGCCTCCGGCCCCGCGCGTCATGCTGATCCCGACAGACCTGTGCCACGCGTCACACCGGCGACCGGCCCTGCCGGCCACCCCCAGATCCCGGCGCGCCCCGCCCCGAAAGGACACCCCCGATGGATGAGCAGATCCCCACGTTCCCCCCACCACCGGAGTTCGCCGCCCAGGCCGTCGCCACGGCGGACCTGTACGCCGAGGCCTCCGAGGACCGGCTCGCCTACTGGGCCCGCCGCGCCCGCGAGGCCCTGCACTGGGAGGAGGACTTCACCGAGGTCCTGGACTTCTCCGACGCCCCGTTCGCGAAGTGGTTCGCCGACGGCACCACCAACGCCGCCTACAACGCACTGGACCGCCACGTGGAGGCCGGCCGCGGCGAGCGTGTGGCCATCCACTTCGAGGGCGAGCCGGGCGACACCCGCACCTACACGTACGCCGAGCTGGCCGCCGAGGTGCGGCGGGCCGCCAACGCGTTCGAGTCGCTGGGCGTCGCCAAGGGCGACCGCGTGGCCGTCTACCTGCCCATGATCCCCGAGGCCGTCATCACGATGCTCGCGTGCGCGCGCATCGGCGCCGTGCACTCCGTGGTGTTCGGCGGCTTCTCCGCCGACGCCCTGCGCTCCCGCGTGGACGACGCCGAGGCGAAGCTCGTCGTCACCGCGGACGGCTCCTTCCGCCGCGGCAAGCCCTCCATGCTCAAGCCCGCCGTGGACGAGGCGCTCTCAGCCCCCGGCCACACCGTGGAGAACGTCGTCGTCGTGCGCCGCAACGAGGCCGAGGTGCCCATGGCCGAGGGCCGCGACCACTGGTGGCACGACGTGGTCCCCACCGCCTCCGACGAGCACGAGCTCGTGTGGCACGACGCCGAGCACCCGCTCTTCATCCTCTACACCTCCGGCACCACCGGGAAGCCCAAGGGGATCCTCCACACCACGGGCGGCTACCTCGTCCAGGGCGCCGTGACGATGCACGACACCTTCGACCTCAAGCCGGAGACGGACGTGTACTGGTGCACCGCCGACGTCGGCTGGGTCACCGGCCACTCCTACGTCGCCTACGCGCCCCTCGTGAACGGCGCCACCCAGGTGATCTACGAGGGCACCCCGGACTCCCCGCACCAGGGCCGGTGGTGGGAGATCGTCGAGAAGTACGGCGTCACCATCCTCTACACCGCGCCGACCGCGGTGCGCACCTTCATGAAGTGGGGCCGCCAGATCCCGGACGGCCACGACCTCTCCTCCCTGCGCCTGCTGGGCACCGTGGGCGAGGCCATCAACCCCGAGGCGTGGCGCTGGTTCCACGAGGTCATCGGCGGCTCGCGCTGCCCGATCGTGGACACCTGGTGGCAGACCGAGACCGGCGCGCACATGCTCACCCCCCTGCCCGGCGTCACCACGCTCAAGCCCGGCTCGGCGCAGCAGCCCGTGCCCGGCGTCGTGCTGACCGTGGTGGACGAGGCGGGCGAGCCCCTCGAGGGCACCGCCGCGGGCTTCCTCGTGGCGCGCGAGCCGTGGCCGTCCATGCTGCGGGGCATCTGGGGCGATCCGGAGCGCTTCAAGGAGACCTACTGGTCCCGTTTCCCCGGCATGTACTTCGCCGGCGACGGCGCCCGCTACGACGAGGACGGCGACATCTGGCTGCTCGGCCGCGTGGACGACGTCATGAACGTCTCCGGCCACCGCCTGTCCACCCAGGAGATCGAGTCCTCCCTCGTGGCGCACGAGCTCGTGGCGGAGTCCGCCGTGGTCGGCGCCGCGGACGAGACGACGGGTCAGTCCGTCGTCGCCTTCGTCCTCCTCACCGAGGAGGCCTCCGCCCGGGGCCTGGACCCTGCCGAGGTCGAGCAGGCGCTGCGCGCCCACGTGGGGCACGACATCGGCCCGATCGCCAAGCCGAAGCGCATCCTCGTGGTGCCGGAGCTGCCCAAGACCCGCTCGGGGAAGATCATGCGCCGCCTCCTCAAGGACGTCGCTGAGGGCCGCACCCCCGGCGACGCCACCACCCTGGCGGATCCGACCGTCATGGACCGCATCGTGGAGACCCTGGGCGACCGCGCCTGACCTGCGGAGCACAGACGAGCCCTGCGACGTGGTGCCCATCCGGAGCGGATGGGCACCACGTCGCAGGGCTCGTTCGTCGTGGCGCTCAGGTCTGGTGCGTGGTCAGGGTTGCGACGCCGCGGCGCCTCAGCCCCGGGCGGCGGCGGCCAGGCGGACCTGCTCCACGGCGTCGGCGGGCGTGAAGCCGAGGCGACCGACGACCTCGTCCACGAAGCGGCGTGCTGCCTGTCGGGCCTCCTCCCTGCACCCCTCCTCGGACGCCGCGACGAACGTGCCCCCGCGACCGCGGGTCTCCACGGCCCCGCGAGCCTCGAGCTCCTTGTAGGCCTTGGCCACGGTGCCCGGGGCGAGCCCGAGCTCCCCGGCCAGCGTGCGCACGGGCGGGAGGCGGTCGCCGCGGGCGAGGAGACCGCGGGCCACGGCGTCCACGACGGCGTCCACGAGCTGCGCCGAGGCGGGATGCGGGGCCGAGCGGTCGACCGACAGACACGGCAGGGACGGCGCGGCGACACGCGAGGGCGGGGAGGCCGCCGTGGCAGCCTCCCCGCCCTCGCGGTGCGCAGGGGTGCGCGAGGTCATCCGGCGTGCATCAGACGCGGTGAGCGGGGGCGTCGTCGTCCACCGGGGCTCCGAACGCCTCCTCGTCGGCTGCGTCCCAGGCCTCGTCCGGAAGGTGGCCGGAGGTCTCGTCCGGGTGCCGCACGAGGTGGATCATCGCGACGACCAGACCTCCCCAGACCAGGACGATCGCGAGGGTCATCATCATGATGGCGGCGGTGCTCATGGCTCAGTGCTCCTTCCGGACGGCCCGGGCCGCCGCGTCGACGGATGGGTCCGTCGTGTCCGTGCGGACCACGGGGATGGCGCCGGTGGGCGTGGTGCCGGCCGGGACCGCGTGGGTCGGGATGAGGTCGCCGTGGATCTCGTTCTCCACGGGCTCTTCATAGAGGTTCGACTTCTTGGACCACGGGATCAGGGACAGCAGCACCGCGAAGGCCACCGAGCCGAGGGCCAGGCCCCAGCCGTACTGGCCGAGGAAGTCGCCCGGGTAGTCGCCGTAGCCGTCCCGGATGGTCTCCATGATCCAGGAGAGCCAGATGTAGGAGAGCACCAGGGGCATGACCACGCCGATCAGCAGCGTGAAGATCCCGCCCACACGGAACGAGGAGACCGCGTTGAGGTGGGCCACGATCCGGCGCGCCGAGCCGAGGACGGCCGTCACCACGAGCACCGACATGAGGGCGGCGCCCACGATGCCGAAGTTGTTGGCGAAGGCGTCCATGGTGTCCAGCATGTAGAGGCCCGTGGTGGTGGAGAACAGTGCGAGGGACACGACGGCCGAGAGGCCGACCACCACCAGCACGGTGGTCCAGCGGCCCCAGCCCAGCTTGTCCTTCACCGCCGAGACCACGACCTCGAGGATGGAGATGAGCGAGGTGAACCCCGCGATCACGAGGGAGCCGAAGAAGAGGATGCCCACGACGGCGCCCATGGGGGCCTGGGAGATCAGCGTCGGGAACGCGACGAAGGCCAGGCCGATTCCGCTGGCCACCACCTCGTCCACGCGCACGCCGGAGGCCTGCGCCATGAAGCCCAGAGCCGAGAACACGCCGATGCCGGCGAGGATCTCGAAGCCCGAGTTGGACAGGCCGACCACGAGGCCGGAGCCCGTCAGGTTCGTGCGCTTCTTCAGGTAGGACGCGTAGGTGATCATGATGCCGAAGCCCACGGAGAGGGAGAAGAAGATCTGACCGTAGGCCGCGATCCACACGCCCGGCTCGGCCAGGGCCGCCCAGTTCGGGGTGAAGAGGGCGTCGAGGCCCTGCGTGGCGCCCGGCAGGGTGAGGGCGATGACGACCAGCACGAGGAACATGACGATGAGCAGCGGAATGCCGATCATGGAGGCCAGCGCGACGCCGCGGCGGATGCCGAAGCCCATCACGAGGATGAGGATGACCCACACCGCGAGCATCGGCCAGAACACGCCGGGCACGATGTCGAACGAGGGCTGCGGGGCGTCGGCCACCTGGAGGTAGGTCCCGTTGAAGAAGCCCTCGGGGTCGTCGCCCCACGCCTGGGTGAGGGAGAAGCCCGTGTAGCGGATGGACCACGCGATGATGGCCGCGTAGTAGATGCCGATGACCACACAGATGAGCACCTGCCACCAGCCGATGGCCTCGGCCCAGCGGTTCAGCCGGCGGAAGGCCAGGGGCGCCGAGCCCCGGAAGCGGTGGCCGATCGCGTAGTCGAAGAACAGCAGCGGGATGCCAGCGGTGAGGAGCGCGATGAGGTAGGGGACGACGAAGGCGCCGCCGCCGTTCTCGTACGCCACGTAGGGGAAGCGCCAGATGTTGCCGAGGCCGACCGCCGAGCCGATTGCCGCGAGGATGAAGGCCCAGCGGCCGGTGAACTCCTCACGGGACTGCCGCGGTGCGGCGTCCGTGGCGGAGACGGATGTGGACATGGGGGACCTCCGGGGAAGGACGGGGTGCAGATGTGATCGACCACACAATACGACATCGTCCGATGCGTGGGAACCCGCGTCCAGGATGCAGACGCGGCGGGGGTACGGGTCAGCCCCCCACGACGCACTGCCCCGCGGAGACGGTGGAGCTCAGGCTGGGCGCGACGGCCACCGTCCGGGCGATCGCGTCCGCCGTGAGGGCGTAGCCGATCTGACCCGACCCCGGCGCGCGGGCGAACACGAGGCCGGCGAGCGTGCCGTCCTCCGCCACCACGGGCCCGCCGGAGTATCCGTGGCGGATGTCCGCCTCGAGGGTGTAGACGTCCACCGCGGAGACGGCGCCGCCGCCGACGGCCTCGAGCGGGACCTCGCCCACGGCCTGCACGCGGGCGGCGGTGGTGGCGAACGGGCCGCTGTCCGGGTAGCCCATGGCCGTGGCCGTGTCGCCCACGCCCAGCTCCGCACCCAGACGCGCCACGGGCAGCTGCGCCCCGTCGACGGCGAGCACCGCGAGGTCCCGGGCCGTGTCCAGGAGGACGACGCGTGCCGAGTACACGCCGCGGTCGCGGTCGAGCACGGTGGGCGCGGGGACGCCGGCCACCACGTGGGCGTTGGTGAGCACGCGGTCCGGGGCGATCGCCACTCCGGAGCCGCTCTGGACCTGCGCGCAGGCCGTGGCGGTGCCGGTCAGGCGGACCACGGAGCGGGACACGTCCGCGGCCGGCGCCGGCTGCGGTGCGGCGGCCGGTCCGGACGGACGGGCAGCCGCCGTCGTCGGGCTCGACGCCGCGGCGGCCGGTGCGGGCGCGGAGGAGGCCGGGTCTGCGGGCGCGTCCGGCTGGGAGCGCGACGGTGCGGCGTCCGGCTCGGGCGCGCCGGGCTCCCCCTGCGCGGGGGTGCTGGGGAGCGGTGCAGGCCCCGCTCCCGCCGAGTCGTCGGCAGACGTCGGCGACGTGGCCGACCCCGGCTCGCCCGGGGTGCCCGCGTCGCCGGGGGTGCCGGCCTCGCCGGGCCGGGCCGCGCCCGGGGTGTCCGCAGGGGCCGCGCCGCCGGACGGCTCACCACCGGGGGCCGCGGCCGAGGAGCCGGGAACGGCAGCGGCGTCGGGGCGGCCGGACCCCGTGGCGCCGGAGCCGAGCGCCGCGGTCACGGGCGGCAGGTCGGGCGCGTCGGCGTCCTCGGCGGGTGCGGGCAGCTCCACCTCGGGGAGGCCGTCGAGGCCGGCGACCGCGGCGCGGGCGCGGGCCGCCCACGAGAGAACAGCGTCGGGCATGGCGGCGTCCACCGTGGTGAGCACGCGGGACCGGGCGACCTCACGGGTGACCGCGGTGTTGCCCAGGGCACCGAGGGAGAAGGAGAGGAGGCCCATCACGAGCGCGGCCACGAGCACCGACGCCAGCGCGCCGAGGAGCCGGTCCACGCGGCGCAGCACGGGCGGACCGATGCGCAGGCGCAGCTGCGCGCCGATCGCCGCGCCGACGTACTGGCCCGAGGCGACGAGGGCCACCACCGTGACCAGGGTGAGCACCCACCGCCAGCCCGTGCCGGTGGCCCACTGGGAGACGACGGGCACGGCGAGGAAGGCGATGAGCGCGCCCGCGATGAACCCCGCCAGGTTGCCCAGCACGACGCCGAGGCCACGGCGATGGCCCTGCACGAAGAACATGACCAGGAGCACGAGCAGCACCGCGTCCAACCAGGTCAGGCCGAAGATCATCCCGTGTCCACTCCTCATCCTCTCCCCGCGCGGAGCGTCCGCGTCGGCAGGCGCCGTGGGGGACTCCAGGGTATCGGCAGCCTCGAGGGGCATGGGGCACAATGGACCGGACAGACTTCGGCGGCACGCCGTCGGGGTGAGACAGGCAGAGGAAGGACGCACATGGATCTCGAGGTTCTGCGGAAGGCCCCGCTGTTCACTCACCTGGACGACGAGGTGTTCGCCATCCTGACCTCCGAGCTGACCGAGGTGGAGCTCTCGCGCGGCTCGTCCGCGTTCCATGAGGGCGATCAGGGCGACCAGCTGTACGTGATCATGTCCGGCAAGGTGAAGCTCGGCCGGACGGCTCCAGACGGGCGCGAGAACCTCGTGGCCGTGCTCGGCCCCGGTGAGATCTTCGGCGAGATGGCCCTGTTCAACCCCGCGCCGCGCAGCGCCACCGCCACCGCGGTCTCGGCCGCCCGCCTCGCGGGCCTGCGCCACGAGAACCTGCGCCGCGCGATCGCGTCCTCCCCCGAGGTCTCCCTCCAGCTGCTCCAGGCCCTCGCCCAGCGCCTGTCCAAGACCAACGAGTCCCTCGCGGACCTGGTCTTCTCCGACGTTCCGGGCCGCGTCGCGAAGGCGCTCCTGGACCTGGCGGACCGCTTCGGCCGCCCCGCGGCGGACGGGCTCCTCGTGGCCCACGACCTCACGCAGGAGGAGCTGGCCCAGCTGGTGGGCGCCTCTCGCGAGACCGTGAACAAGGCGCTCGCCGAGTTCGTGCAGCGCGGCTGGATCCGCCTCGAGAACCGCGCCGTCGTGATCCTGGACCTGCAGCGCCTACGCCAGCGTTCGCGCTGACCCGCACCGCACACACGAGGGGGCCCGCCGAAAGGCGGGCCCCCTCGTGTGTGCTCAGTGCCGCCCGGTCTCCTCGGCGTGCATCCACAGGCGGCCGCTGCCGTCGTCGGGCTCGGTGACCACGGTGCGCTGCGGGATGGCGCCCCGCCCCACCCCTTCCGTGAGGGAGAGCAGGAAGGCGGCGGCCGTGCGGTGGGCGGCCACACGCCGCAGCAGCGCCTGGGTCATGGGCGTGGAGACCTGGTCGAGGCGCACCGTGCCCGCCTCGCCGAGCCAGCCCTCCGGACCGGGCAGGGCCACGGGCCCCTCGAGGATCCGTCGCGCGGAGCACCAGCCCCGCTCGCTCGCGCCGGCGGCCGCCTCCGACGCGGTCTGCTGCGGCGGCAGGGCCGCGGCGAACACCACCGTGTCGAAGCGCCGGTGGCTGTGGAGGGCGGACTGCCAGCGCTCGAGCGGGCGCAGCAGGTCGGCGCGCAGTCCCAGACCGCGGGAGTCCAGGAGCGAGGGCAGTCCCGCCTCCCCCTGCTCGAGGGAGGCCCGTGTCCCGCCCCAGGAGCGGCCACGGGGCTGGAGCACGATGTCCCCGTCCGAGCGCCCCGCCAACAGGACGCCGGTCTCCTCGAAGAGCTCGCGGACCGCGGCCACCACGTGCTGGCGGGCGCGGCGCCGATCCGGGATGCCGAGGCACGCGGACCAGCGCGCGGGCTCGGGCCCGAACCACCGGCACGTCTCCGCGTCCGAGGTGGAGAGCGAGCCCCCGGGAAGGCCCACCCGCCCGAGGGGAGTGTTCCCCGTCCGGTGGCGCAGCAGCACCTCGGGCCCGTCCGTCCCCTCGCGCACCATCACGACGGCGGACGCCGGACGGGCGGGGCGCACCTGCCGGAATCGCTGGGCGAGCCACTGGCGGGTGAGGTCCACGTCCTGATCCGGGACGGGGACCCGCCGCGCGGCGGCGTCAGCGGACGCGGACAGTGATCTCGACCTCCACGGGCGCGTCCAGGGGCAGCACGGCCACGCCGACGGCGGAGCGGGCATGGCGGCCCGCGTCGCCGAAGATCTCGGCGAGCACGTCCGAGGCGCCGTTGATCACGCCGGGCTGACCGGTGAAGTCGGGGGCGGAGGCCACGAAGCCGACCACCTTGACCACCTGGACGACGCGCTCGAGGTCGCCGACCACCTCATGCACGGCCGCCACGGCGTTCACCGCGGCGACGCGGGCCAGCTCGGCGGCCCGCTGCGGGTCCACCTCCGCGCCGACCTTGCCGGTGGCCGGCAGGGCGCCGTCCACGAAGGGCAGCTGGCCGGAGGTGAGGACGAGGTCCCCGTCCCGCACGGCGGGGACGTAGGAGCCCACGGGGGCGGCGACGGCCGGCCGGGCGAGGCCCAGCGCGGCGAGCCGGTCCGCCGCGGTCCCGGAGCCCCAGGAGGGGCGGTCGGGCTCGGTCATCGGGCTCACGCGGCCTTGGGGCGCTTGAGATAGGCCACGGGGTTGGCGCCCTCGGGGCCGGGGATCACGGCCACGAGCTCCCAGCCGTCCTCACCCCACTGGTCGAGGATCTGCTTGGTCGCGTGGATGAGGAGGGGGATGGTGGAGTACTCCCACCGCGTGTGCTGGGTCATGGGACCAGCGTAGCGAGCACGCGTCCCGCCCGCAGGGCGGCCCAGCCACGCGGGATACACTTCCCGCCATGGCGTCCCGCAAGTCCCCCCTCCCCGCTCGCTCCAGCGTCCTCGGACGGATGCTGGCGTACCTGGGGCTCTCCGCCCTGGCGGGGCTGCTCGTGGCGGGGCTGATGCTGCCGGCCGTGAGCCTCGCGGGCGCGGGCGTGGGCGTGGGGCAGGACATGCTGGACCGGATGCCGGACGAGCTGCCCACGGAGCCCGTCTCGGTCCCTTCCACGATCGTCTCGGAGGACGGCCAGGTGCTGGCCACGTTCTATGCGGAGAACCGCACGCCGGTCACCCTGGACCAGGTCTCGGACCACATGGAGCACGCGATCGTGGCCATCGAGGACGCCCGCTTCTTCCAGCACGAGGGCGTGGACGCGCGCGGCCTGGTCCGCGCGGCCGTGCACAACGCCACCTCGGACTCCACCCAGGGAGCCTCGACGCTGACCCAGCAGTACGTCAACCAGCTGCTGATCAACTCCCAGCAGATCCGCGGCGACTCCCGCCTGACCATCTCCGGCAACAAGAACGTGTCGGACAAGGTCAAGGAGATCAAGCTCGCGGTGGCCGCGGAGAAGCAGATGTCCAAGGAGCAGATCCTCGAGGGCTACCTCAACATCACGCTCTTCCAGGGCCGCGCCTACGGCGTGGAGGCCGCGTCCCAGTACGTCTTCGGCAAGCCCGCCGCCGAGCTGGAGAGCTGGGAGGCCGCCACCCTGGCCGGCATGGTCCAGTCCCCCACCGGCTACAACCCTTCCCGCAACCCCGAGGGCACCACGAACCGCCGGGACACCGTGCTGCGCGCCATGCGCAACAACGGCTACCTGAGCGAGGAGGAGCTGCAGCACGCCCTCGCCCAGCCCCTCGAGGTCGTGATGAAGGGCGTGCCCTCCGGCTGCCTCAACGCCGAGTTCGGCGCCTACTTCTGCGACTACGTGGAGCGCCAGGTCCTGGCCGATCCCACCTTCGGACCCGACGTGCTCTCCCGCCGCGCCCTCCTGGACCGCGGTGGCCTGACCATCCGCACCACCCTGAACACCGAGCTGCAGAAGTCCGCCGAGGACATCACGCGCCGCGCCATCCCGAACGACGAGGCCTACGGCGCCGGCCAGGCCCTCGTGTCCCTCGAGCCGGGCACGGGAAACATCCGCACGATGGCGCAGAACACCGAGTACGCCATCATGGACGAGCTGGGCCGGACCACTCTCAACCTCAACGCGGAGCGCGAGTGGGGCGGCGGCGCCGGCTTCCAGGCCGGCTCCACCCTGAAGCCCTTCGTGGCGCTCGCGTGGCTGCGCAACGGCAACCACCTGGTGGACACCGTGGACGCCTCGCGGAACCTCTACCCCGCGGGCACCCGCTTCCAGGCCTCGTGCCGGCCCGGCGGGTACGTCAGCATCGGCACCGACTGGAACATCAACAACGTGGTGGACGGCCTCGTGAAGCGGGACCGCATCGACGAGGGCATCTTCTGGTCCGTCAACACGCCGACCGTGGCCACGGCCTACCAGATGGACCTCTGCGACATCACGAACCTCACGACCCAGCTGGGCATCCGCCGGGCGATCGACGGCTCCCCGCTGCAGCCGGACGAGCCCACCTTCCTGCTGGGCTCGGACTCCGTGGCGCCGCTCTCCCTCGCCGGGGCCTACGCGGCCCTCGCCGCGAACGGCCTGTACTGCGAGCCGCGCGCGATCCTCGAGGTCACGGACACCACCGGCAACCAGTACGACGTGGGCGAGCCGACCTGCACCCAGGTCGTCGCCCCCGAGCACGTGGCCGAGCTGACCCCCGTTCTGCGCCACCACGCCGGCTACAACCTGGCCCCGGACGGCGCGGGCTACGAGTTCGCCGGCAAGTCCGGCACCAACAACAACAACTCCTCCACGTGGTTCGTGGGCTACACCACCGAGCTGGCGACGGCCGTGTGGTCCGGCCGGTACACCAACCTGAAGTCGATGATCGGCGAGACCGTCCGCGGCCAGAAGCGCGACGTCTTCTATGGCACCACCTTCAACGGCCCGTCCTGGCTCGAGTTCAACCAGCGCGCGAAGGAGATCTACCCCCCGGGAGAGCTCCCCGAGTACTCCGGACCGCAGTCCGAGGACCCCGGCGAGGAAGGCCCGCACCCGGACGGCACGGACTTCTTCGTGGAGGACATCCAGCGTGGCGGCGCCGACCCCGAGAACGTCCCGGAATGAGCACCGTGGACCTCACCCGGGGCCGCGGACGGCGGCTCGTGCGCACCGGCGCGCGGGTCGCCGTCGGCGCGGGCACGACGGCGGCCCTCGGCCTGGCCTGGGGCCTCGCCGAGGCCGAGGCCCGGGTGGTGCGGACGCACACGCTCGCGGTCCTGCCCGCGGGGGCGCGGCCGATGCGCGTGCTGCACCTCTCCGACATCCACCTGCTCCCCCGGCACCGCGCGAAGCTCGCGTGGCTGCGCGGGCTCGCGGACCTGGAGCCGGACCTCGTGGTGAACACGGGGGACAACATCTCCGCGGCGGCCTCCGTGCCGCTCGTCCTCGACGGGCTGGCCCCGCTGCTGGACATGCCCGGCGTGTTCGTCCCCGGGTCCAACGACTACTACTCGCCCAAGCCGGCCAATCCGCTGCGCTACCTCCGGGGGCCCTCCCGGATGGAGGCCGGGCGGGCCGAGCTGCCGCACGGCGAGCTGTTCGGCGCCTTCCGTGCCGCCGGGTGGGCGGACCTGACCAACCGGGGGGCCGTGCTCGAGATGGGCTCCGAGGGTGGCGTGCCGACGCGCATCGCGGCCGCCGGCACGGACGACCCGCACCTCGGCCTCGACGCGTGGCCGGGCTTCCCGGAGGAGGCCGCGGCGCCGGCAGGTGCGGCGGCCCGTCCCGACGACGGCGTCCTCCGCCTCGGCGTCACCCACGCCCCGTACCGGCGGGTGCTGGACGCCATGACGGCGGACGGTGCCGACCTGCTGCTGGCCGGCCACACGCACGGCGGGCAGGTGTGCCTCCCGTGCTTCGGGGCGATCGTGACCAACTGCGACCTGCCCCGCTCCCAGGCCTCGGGCGTGTCCACGTGGACCGCGGCGGGGCGCACCGTGCCCCTCGAGGTGTCCGCCGGGCTCGGCTCGGCGCCGTCGGCACCCGTGCGGTTCGCGTGCCGGCCCGAGGCGGTCGTGCTGGACCTCGTGCCCCGGGTCTGAACGGGACCCTCCGAACCGCACCTGCCTGGGGCGATCCCGCCCTGTGAGGTCCGCCGCCGCCGGTAGAGTGCGCGTGTGACCCGCACCTCCTCCGAGCCCCTCCCCCTGCGCGACGCCCTGCACGGGGTCGCCCCGTACCTGGAGGGCGTGCGCGGCCGCTGGGTGGGCGGGCTCCTCGCCGCCCTCGCCGCGGGGCTCGTGGCGCTGGCCATCCCCCAGGTGATCCGCGTGCTCGTGAACACCGTGTTCGCGCACTCGGCCCCCGGCGTCCCGGGTCCGGCGGACCCCGCCGCCGGGGTGTGGTGGGCGGCGCTCGCCCTGGCCGCCCTGGGCCTGGCCGAGGCGTTCTTCATCTGGCTGCGCCGCTTCTTCATCCTGCCGCCCGCCGCGGACGTGGAGAACCGGGCGCGGATCAGCATCTACCGGCGGCTGCAGCGCCTGCCCGCGAGCTTCCACGACGCGTGGCCCTCCGGCCAGCTGCTCTCGCGCGCCCAGGCGGACCTCTCCCTGCTGCGCCGCTGGATCGCGTTCGGGTCCGTGATGCTCGTGGTGGAGAGCGTGACCATCGTGGTGGGCCTCGTGCTGCTCTTCACCATGTCCTGGCAGCTGGCCCTGCTCTACCTCGTGGCCGCCGTGCCGATCATGATCCGCTCGTTCCGCTTCCGCAACGACTTCCGCGCCGCCTCCCGCCTCTCCCAGGACCAGGCGGGCGACCTCGCCACCACGGTGGAGGAGTCCGTGCACGGCATCCGCGTGCTCAAGGCGTTCGGCCGCGGACCCGACGCGCTCGAGGGCTTCCGCGGGGAGGCGGAGACCCTGCAGGGCACCGAGGTGCACAAGGCCGCGGTGCTCGCCCAGTTCACGGGCCTCGTGGTCGCCCTCCCCGAGGTGGTGCTCGGCGTCGCGCTGGCCCTGGGCGTCTACCTCGTGGCCGTCGGCGACCTCACGGTCGGCGCCCTGGCCGCGTACTTCGCCACCACGGCCGTGCTCTCCCGGCCCGTCGAGGGCATCGGCCAGCTCATGGGCATGACCCTGGCCGCCAAGACGGGCATCGACCGGCACCTCGAGGTCATGCGCACCCCCGTCGCCATCGCCTCGCCGACCGGCACCGACGCCGCCGAGGAGCAGGCCACCTCGCGCGCCGTCGCCTCCTCGGAGGCCACCTCGGCCGTGGTGCTGGACGGGCTGCCGCCGTCGTCGGGCCGTCTCGCGTTCCGGCACGCGCGCTTCTCCTACCCGGACACGCCCGCGGACGCCGCGCCCCTGCTGGCCGACGTCGACCTCGAGCTCGTGCCCGGGGAGACGATGGCGCTCGTGGGCGTGACCGGCTCCGGCAAGTCCACCCTCGTGCAGCTCGTGCCGCGCCTGCAGGACGTCACGGGTGGCGCCGTCGAGGTGGACGGGCTCGACGTGCGGGAGTATCCCCTCGAGGAGCTGCGGCGCCGCGTGTCCATCGCGTTCGAGGACGCCACCCTCTTCTCCGACACGATCCGGGCGAACGTGCTGCTCGGCGCGCCCGCGGAGGCGATCGCCGACGGCCTGGACTCCCCCGCCGCCGAGGCGCTGCTGGAGACCGCGCTGGACACCGCGCAGGCCGGGTTCGCGAAGGACCTGCCCGAGGGCGTGGACTCAGAGATCGGCGAGGAGGGGCTCAGCCTCTCGGGCGGCCAGCGCCAGCGCATCGCGCTGGCCCGCGCGATCGCAGCCCGGCCGGCCATCCTCGTGCTCGACGACCCGCTCTCCGCGCTCGACGTGCGCACCGAGGAGGCGGTCACCGCCCGGCTGCGGCAGGTGCTCGCCGGGACCACGACCCTGATCGTGGCGCACCGGCCCTCCACGGTCGCCCTCGCCGACCGCGTGGCGGTGCTGGAGGACGGGGTGATCATCGACGTCGGCACGCACGCCGAGCTGCTCGCCCGCTCCGCCGCGTACCGCGACATCATCACCACGGGCGCGCAGGCCGACCGCACCCTCGAGCGGCTCGCCGACGCCGGCGACGCCGCTTCCCATGCCGACGCCGCCGGTTCCCACGCCGCCCCGACCACGGAGGACGCCCGATGAACCCGCAGGATCCCCGAGCGCAGGCGCCCGGCACGGCACCGGATCGCCCGGCCGACCGCGGCGTGACGGGCCCCGACACCTCAACGCTCACCGTGGTGGACCCGGCGCAGGCGGCCTCCCTGCGCGTCGTCGGCGTGGGCGGGGAGGAGTCCCTCGAGTACACGCCCGAGGAGCGTCGGCACGTCCGCCGCCGCTCGTGGGCGCTGCTGCGCCAGCTCGCGGCGCCCGTGCGGGGCACGCTCCTGCTCACCGCCCTGCTCGTGCTCGTCTCCAACGCGGCGCGGGCGGCCGTGCCGCTGATCATCGCGTGGGCCATCGACCGGGGCCTGCCCCAGGTGGTCGAGGCCGTGCGCACGGGCGCGGACCCGTGGCCCGTCGTCGTCCTGGTGGGCGGGGTGTACGCCCTGACGGGCCTGACCGCGGGCGTCCTGCTGGGCGTCTACCAGTGGCTCACGGCCAAGGCGAGCCAACGCATGCTGCTGGCGCTGCGCGTGCGGGTGTTCCAGCACACGCAGCGTCTCTCGCTCGGCTTCCACGAGACCTACACCTCCGGCCGTGTGATCTCGCGGCAGACCTCGGACCTCGAGGCGCTCCGGGAGCTGCTGGACCAGGGCGTGTCCTCGCTCGTCTCGGGCGTGCTGTTCATGGTGTTCACGTCCGCGTCGATCGTGCTGCTGGACGCGCCGTCGTTCCTGGTCCTGCTGATCGCGTTCGTGCCCGTGGCGATCGCGGTGCGCTGGTACCAGGTGCGCTCCGAGGAGGCCTATCGCCGCTCCCGCGTGTCCTCCGCGCGGTCCATCGTGCACTTCGTGGAGACCATGACGGGCATCCGGGCTGTGCAGGCGTTCCGCCGCGAGCGGGCCAACGACGCGAAGTACACCCGACTGGCCACCGCCTACCGGGACGACATGGTGGAGACGCTGAACCTCTTCGGCGTGCTGCAGCCCGTGCTCGTGGTGACCGGCAACCTCACGGTGGTGGCGCTGCTGGTGTTCGGCGGCCTCCGCGTGCTGGCCGGCGACCTCGAGGTGGGCGTGCTCGTGGCGCTGCTGCTCGCCGGGCGCCGCGTGTTCCAGCCCATGGAGATGGTGGCCATGTTCTACTCCTCGTTCCAGTCCGCGGGCGCCGCGCTGGAGAAGGTCTCGGGCCTGCTCGAGGAGGAGCCCGCCGTCGTCGAGGCCGCCCAGCCGGCGCTGCTGCCGGGGGCGACGCGCCCCGGCGAGGGCGTGGCCTCCGGGCGCATCGAGTTCCGCGACGCCGTGTTCGGCTACGGGCCGGAGAAGGTGATCCTTCCCGAGTTCGACCTGACGATCCCGGCCGGGCAGACCGTGGCCGTGGTGGGGCAGACCGGCGCGGGCAAGTCCACCCTGGTGAAGCTGATCGCGCGGTTCTACGACCTGACGTCCGGCTCGCTCACCCTGGACGGCGTGGAGCTGAAGGACCTGGCGAGCCGGGACCTGCGGCGCAACGTGGTGATGGTGACGCAGGAGGCGTTCCTGTTCTCCGGGTCCGTGGCGGAGAACATCGCGCTGGGCCGGCCGGGGGCGTCCGAGGCGGAGATCCAGGCGGCGGCGCGAGCCGTGGGCGCGCACGAGTTCATCCTCGCGCTGCCCGAGGGGTACGACACCGACGTGTCCAAGCGCGGGGGTCGACTGAGCGCAGGGCAGCGGCAGCTGGTGTCCTTCGCGCGGGCGTTCCTCGCGGACCCGGCCGTGCTGATCCTCGACGAGGCGACGTCCTCGCTGGACCTGCCGAGCGAGCGCCTCGTGCAGGACGGCCTCGAGCGGCTGCTGGGCAACCGCACGGCGCTGATCATCGCGCATCGGCTGAGCACCGTGGAGATCGCCGACCGCGTGCTCGTGGTGCACGACGGCCGCGTCGTCGAGGACGGCAGCCCGGCGGAGCTCGTGGCGCAGGGCGGCCGGTTCGCGGCACTCCACGGGGCGTGGGAGGACTCGCTCACCTGACCGATCCTCTCCCCTCCGGAGGCGGACACTTTCGATCGCCCGTGCGAAGCCGGTCAGCCGGTCGTCGGCGGTGAGGCGCAGCGAGCGCCACCCGTGGTCCTGGAGCCATCCGTCGCGCCGCGCGTCGCGTGCCTGCTGCTCGCGAGACCGATGGTGCTCGCCGTCGTACTGGAGTGCCAGCCGCCACGCCCGATAGCCGAGGTCGACGATGCGGGCGAACCGATCCTGCGGATCACCGGGCACCTGAAGCTCCGGCTCCGGCAGCCCAGCCTCGATCAGTGCGAGGCGGAGCTCGGTTTCCGGTGGAGGGTCGGCCCCGACCCGAACCAGGTGCAGAGCCTCCCGCGCCAGGCGCACTCCCTTGAACCGGCCCGTCCGGCGGAGGGCCTCTCGGAGTCGCTCGGGAGTCGTGACGGGGTCACTGCGCTGGCCGTCCGCCCACGGCCGGTTCACCCGCGCGTCTCCGGCGATCACGAGGGGGTCCCGGGGCCCGCGCGGCCTCAGTGCGGCCAGGTCGAGCCATGCCCGCTCCACCGAGGTGGTGCGGATGCCGTGGATCTCCACGACGTCGTCGGCCGCCTCCTCCGGAGGCCACGGCACGGGGTCCTCATCGTGCCCGAGCGCCCGCCAGTCCTCGACGGCGGCGCCCGTGGCGCGGTGCACACCGTGCGTCACCGACCGGAGGTCCGCGCGGCGTGCTCGCTCGGCGCTGAACCCCGCGGCGGTCAGGTCCGTGAGCCGGAACGTGGAATGCGCAAGCGGAGCGGGGAAGGGCGCGGGCTCGACGGGTGCCATGCCCCGCATGCTGGCCGCGCCCACGTCTCCCCCGCGCGCCGGCGCCGCGATCCGTGGACGACGCGCCCGACGACCGCCCCTGTGCAGGAGCGGCGGGCCGCGGCCGTCAGCGCCCCTTCCTTGTTTTCGCTAGGGACATCGTCGTCTCCATCCCACGAAGTTGGGACGGAGACGACGATGTCCCTGGCGAAAGTGCCGGGGGGTGGGACGGGTCAGGGGGTGAAGGTCCGGCCCGTCAGCTTCTCGTACGCCTCCACGTAGCGCGCGCGGGTCTTGGCCACGACGTCGGCCGGCAGCGCCGGCGGCTCCTCGCCCGAGGCACGGTCCCACCCGGATGCCTCGCTCGTCAGCCAGTCGCGCACGAACTGCTTGTCGAAGCTGGTCGGCGCGCGCCCGGGCTCGACGTCGTCGGCGTCCCAGAAGCGGGAGGAGTCCGGGGTCAGCACCTCGTCGCCCAGCACGATCTGCCCGGTCGTCGGGTCCACGCCGAACTCCACCTTCGTGTCCGCGAGGATGATCCCGGCCTCCCGCGCGATCGCCTCGGCCCGCGTGTAGAGGTCGAGCGTGAGGTGGCGCAGCCGCGCCGCGGCCTCGTCGCCCACCCGCTCCGCCATCTGCTCGAACGTGATGTTCTCGTCGTGCTCGCCCACCTCGGCCTTCGCGGAGGGCGTGAAGATCGCGGGGTCCAGCCGCGAGCCGTCCACGAGCCCGGACGGCAGCGGCAGTCCCGTCACGGCCCCGGACTCGCGGTACTCGGCCAGGCCCGAGCCGGTGAGGTAGCCGCGCGCGATGCACTCCACGGGGAACATGTCCAGCCGCTTGACCACCATCGCCCGGCCGGCCACGGCCTCGGGGACGTCCGTGCTGACCACGTGGTGCTCGAACGGCGACGCCGCCGCGCCGTTGCAGCCCTCCGCGAGCCTCTCGAACCACCACAGCGTCAGCTGCGTGAGGATCGCGCCCTTGTCGGGGATCGGCGGCGCCAGCACGTGGTCGTACGCGCTGATGCGGTCCGAGGCCACCACCAGGAGCGTCTCACTGCGTCCCGGCTCGGCGTCGGCCGGCTCGTAGAGGTCACGCACCTTGCCGGAGTACACGTGGCGCCAGCCCTCCAGCTCGAGGGCCTCGGCGCCGTCGAAGCCGCGGCGCTCCCCCGCGCCCACGACGTCGTCGCCCACCGCCGCGCGCTCGTCACCCGCCGCCGTGCGATCCGCGCCGGCACCCGGCACCGCGATCTCGCCGCGCTCGGCCTTCTCGGCGATGTCCGTGCGCCACTGCGCCCCCGCGAACCGGATGCGCTCCACGCCCGCGTACGCCCGCTCGCGCGCCTGCTCGAGATCCGTCCCACGCCCGACGACGGCGAGCACCCGCCCGCCGTTCGTCACCGTGCGGCCCTCGGCGTCGCCGGCGGTCCCGGCGTGCAGCACGTCCACGCCCTCGAGGGCGAGCGCGTCCGCCAGCCCGAGGATCACGTCGCCCTTCGAGGAGGTCGCGGGGTACCCGGCCGAGGCCACGACGACGTCGACCACGACGTCCTCGCTCCACTCCAGCTCGCGGTCCGCGCCGAGGCGGCCCGCGGCGGCGTCGGCGAGGAGCCCGGCCAGTGGCGTCTCGAGGCGGGCGAGCACGGCCTGCGTCTCGGGGTCGCCGAAGCGGACGTTGAACTCGATGACCTCAGGGCCGCGGGAGGTGACCGCGAGGCCGATGAACAGCACGCCGGTGAACGGGGTGCCGCGACGGGCCATCTCGGCCAGCACCGGGCGGGCGACGCGGTCCATGACCTCGTCGGCGAAGCCCTCCGGCAGCCAGGGCAGCGGCGTGTAGGCGCCCATGCCGCCGGTGTTGGGGCCGGCGTCGGCGTTGAAGATGCGCTTGAAGTCCTGCGCGGGGCTCAAGGGGACGGCGTCGGTGCCGTCGCAGAGCACGAAGAGCGAGACCTCCGGGCCGTCGAGGAACTCCTCGATCACCACGGTCCCGCCCGCCGCGAAGCACGCCCGCGCATGGGCCAGCGCCTCGGCGCGGTCGTCGGTCACCACCACGCCCTTGCCCGCGGCGAGGCCGTCGTCCTTCACGACGTGCGGGGCGCCGAACTCCTCCAGTGCCGCCTCCGCCTCGGCGTCGGTGGTGCACACCCGCGCGCCGGCGGTGGGCACGCCCGCCGCGGCCATGACCTCCTTGGCGAACGCCTTGGACGCCTCGAGCTGCGCCGCGGCCCGGGACGGGCCGAACACGGCGACGTCGGCCGCGCGCAGGGCGTCCGCGGCGCCCGCGGCGAGCGGCGCCTCGGGGCCCACGACCACGAGGTCGGCCTCGAGCGAGCGGGCGAGGGCGACGACGGCGTCGACGTCGGCGGGATCCACGGCGTGGAGCGTGGCGGAGTCCGCCATGCCGGCGTTGCCGGGGGCGACGTGGAGCGCGGTGGCCTGGGGGTCACGGGAGAGGGCGCGCAGCAGCGCGTGTTCGCGGCCGCCGTTGCCGAGCACGAGGATCTTCACGCGCTCAGCCTACGGCCTGGGGCCTGGCCGGGCCGGGGGCACGCGGCCTACCGTGGAGCCCATGACGATGCCTCCCCTCCACCATGGCCGCCCCGACGACGACGGCACCCCCGGCCGCGGCGGGCTCGGCGGATTCGGCCGCGGGCTCAGCGGTCCGGGCGGACCCGGTCCGCGCCTGCGCACCGCGTGGACCTTCATGGGCGTGCTCTTCACGTGCGCGCTGATCGGGTTCTGGACCCTGCGGCTGTTCGGCTACGGCCGTGGCGAGGTCGGCCTCCCCGTGGTCCTCGGAATCCTGGCGGCGGCCGCGGCGGCCGCGGCGCTGATCACGCGGGCGGTCCGGCGGCGCTGACCTGCCCCCTGCACTTTCGTTCGAGGTCGCGCCGGAATGAGGACTTTCGTTCGAGGTGTAGCGGCTACAACTCGAACGAAAGTCGCCGTGGCGGTGGGGGTCAGCCGCGGATGACCCGCCGCCGTCGAGCCTCGGCCACCGCCGCCGTGCGGTTGTCCACGCCGAGCTTCTGGAACACGTGCACGAGGTGGGTCTTCACCGTCGCCTCGGAGATGAACAGCGCCTTCGCGGCGGTGCGGTTGCTCGCCCCCTCGCCGATGAGGGTGAGCAGCTCGATCTCACGGGGACTCAGCGCCTCGGGATCCCCGGCCACCCGGCCCACCAGCCGCGCCGCGATCTCCGGCGTGACCGCCCGTCCCCCCGCGGCCGCCGTCCGCACCGCGGCGGCGATCTCCTCGCTGGTCGCGTCCTTGAGCAGGTAGCCGGACGCCCCCGCGGCCAGGGCGGAGAGCACGTCGGCGTCGGCGTCGAACGTCGTCAGGATCAGCACGGGCAGACCCGGAACCATCGCCCGCACCGCCCGCGTGGCCGCCACGCCGTCCATCCCGTCGCCCATCTGCAGGTCCATCAGCACGACGTCGACGCCGGGCCCGGCCTCCGCCCCGGTCGCCGCCCCGACCTCCAGGACCCGCAGGGCGGTCTCACCGTCGCCCGCCTCGGCGACGACGTCGATGTCCGGGTGCGCCTCGAGCACGGCCCGCACCCCCGCCCGGACCACGGGGTGGTCGTCCACCAGCATCACGCGGATCATGCGTCCTCCTGCGTCGTCGTCATCGTCGTCGTCCCGGACGCGTCAGCGGCGAGCGGCACGCGCAGCGCGACCACCGTGCCCTCCCCCGGCGCGGACTCCACCGTGGCCTCCCCGCCGAGCAGGGCGAGGCGCTCGCGGACGCTCAGCAGGCCGACACCGGTCGACCGGCCGGCCGCACCGACCGCAGCACCCCCGCCCCCGCCCCTCGGCGTGAGCCCGACGCCGTCGTCCGCGACGTCCAGCGTGAGCTCCCCTGGCAGGAACGCGAGGGAGACGCGGGCGCGAGAGGCGCGCGCGTGCTGGCCCACGTTGGCCAGCGACGCGCGGGTGGCGCGCACGAGCGCCGTCTCCACGGCGGCGGGAACGGGCACGGGGGTCCCGGCGACATCCAGGTCGACGGCGACCGGGGAGCCGACTGCGGACTGCTGGGCGGCGAAGGCGCGCACCACCGCCTCCAGGGACTCCGCGAGGCCGGCCCCGGTGCTGCCGCTGCGCAGCTCACGGACGAAGGCGCGGGAGTCGGCGAGGCTCTCCGCGGCGGTGGCGCGCACGGTCTCGAGCCGGCTCGCGGCGAGGTCGGCGTCGCCGGCGCGCAGCGCGTCCTGCGCGGCGCGGGAGACCAGCACGATCGAGGCGAGGCCCTGGGTGAGGGTGTCGTGGATGTCGCGGGCGAGGCGCTCGCGCTCCGCGAGCGCGCCGGCGCGGTGCTGGGTGGCGGCAAGCGTGGCGCGGGCGGCGCGCAGCTCGGCGGCGACGGCGCGCTGACGCTCCGACTCCTCGTGGAGCGCGCGATAGGCGCCCGAGAGCACGACGGCGACACCCGCCCCCACGAGCGGCCCGATCACGGCGGCGGGCCGCACGCCGTCGCCGGAGCCGGCCATGCCCAGGACCACGACGCCGGCGATCGCCGCGACGAGCACCGGGCCGGCGACGCGGCGCAGCAGGGCGCGCGGGCCCGCGACCAGGGCCACGACGTGCAGGACCACGAAGAACAGGGGGAACGCGACCCACGCGAAGTCGCCGTGGTGGGCCACGAGCAGTCCCCACAGGGCGAGCACGAGGGCCAGCCAGCCGGTCGCGGCGCCCAGGCCGACGCCGTCACCCCGCACCCAGCGCCGCCGCTCGGCCACCGTTCCGGCCAGGTAGACCGCGGCCAGGGCACCGGTGAGGCCGACCAGCACCGCCGCGGTGAACGGGCCCGGGGCGGCACCCTCGCCGGCCGCGGCGCGCATCCCCCCGAGCGCCCGGGCCAGCCCGACGGCGAGCAGCCCGGCGAACGAGACATGCAGGGCCACGCGCAGCCCCGCGAGGACCCGGGCGGAACCGGGCTCCGGGGCGGCGCCGGGACCGGAGACGGACGCGGGTTCGGGCGCCGACGGCGTGGCGGAGCTGGGCACGGACGGCGGGACGGAGGCCGACGTCGCCGCGGTCGGCGGGGCGGCAGCGGGACGGTCCATGTGGCCCACCCTACGGTCCGCCCACGGCCGACGAGCCGACGCCGTCCGCCCGCGCTCGGACATCAACTGAACGGTTGATCCAGGATCCACCTCCGCGTCCGATGTGCGCGCCGGCCAACCGCGGGAGGCTGGAACAGACGTTCCAGCCCGGCACACCGTCCACCCCACCCGGACCGACCGTCCACCCCGCCCGGCCGGACCCCGCACAGCACCGCATCACCAGCACAGCACCGCATCACCAGCACAGCACCGCCCCGCCCACCTGAGAAAGGACGCGCATCATGTTCCTCGCCCTGCGAGACCTGCGCTTCGCCACCGGACGCTTCGCCCTCATGGGCTCCGTCGTCGCCCTGATCACCCTCCTGCTCGTGATGCTCTCGGGCCTCACCGGCGGGCTCGGCGCGCAGAGCACCGCCGCGCTCGACGACCTCGGCGAGCAGGGCACGCAGCGCATCGTGTTCGGCGGCGCCGCCGGCCAGGCGGCGGAGGCCGGCTTCACGCAGTCCGAGTTCACCCTCGCCCAGCGGGACGCGTGGGCCGCAGCCGACGGCGTGTCCGCCGTCGAGCCCCTCGGCGTCAGCCAGGGCCGCCTCGTCGGCCTGGAGCACGCCGTCGCCCTGCCCGCGGACGCCCCCGCCGGTCCCGCCCGCGTCAACACCGACGGCGTGCCCACCACCGGCGTGGCCGCCGCGGCGCTGCTCGGCCTTCAGGAGGGCTCCGCCCACCTGCCCGCCGCCCTGGACGCCGGCCAGATCGTGCTCTCCGCGTCCCTCTCCGAGGAGCTGGGCCAGGGCGTCGGCGGCACGGTCGCCTCCTCGGGCGTGCAGCTGAGCGTGGCCGCCGTCGTGCCCGACTCCTTCTACTCCCACACCCCCGTGGCGTGGGTGGGCACCGACGACTGGGCCGCCCTGGCCCACGCCGACTCCGCCGACGTGCTCGGCACCGTGGGCCTGGCCTCCTTCGACGACGGCGCGGACGCCGACGCGACCGCCTCCGCCGCGGACTCCGCCGCCGGGACCGTCTCGACCACCGTGTCCGGCGCGTACGCCGCCCTGCCGGCCTACTCCTCCGAGCACGGCTCGCTGGTGATGATGCAGGGCTTCCTCTACGGGATCAGCGCGCTCGTGGTGATCGCCTTCCTCTCCATCTGGACCGTGCAGCGCACCCGCGAGATCGCCGTCCTCAAGGCGCTCGGCGGCTCCACCGGCTGGGTGCTGCGCGACGCGCTCGTCCAGGCCGGGATCGTGCTCGCCCTCGGCGTCGCCGTGGGCACGCTGGCCGCGTTCGGCCTGGGGCGGCTCGCCGCCGCCGCCGTCCCGTTCCTGAGCAGCGCGGGCACCACCGTGCTCCCCGCCCTCGGCGTCCTCGCCCTCGGCATGCTCGGCGCGGGGCTGGCGGTCGCCCGCGTCACCCGCGTGGACCCGCTCGTCGCCCTCGGCGGCAGCTGAGCCCCGACGACGGCGGGCACTCTCCGCCGGTGCCTGCGCCTGCATCCCGGCCCGCCCCCACCCCCGTCTTCGTTCCATCCCGCCCCCGCACGTCCCGGAAGGACCCTCCCCGTGAGCACCACCAGCCTCGTCTCCAGCCCCCTCGACGCCCTGCGCACCCCCGCCGCGGCGGCCGCCCACCGGGCCGCGGGGCGCACCCTCGACGCCGGCTCCGGCACCCGCATCCCCTCGTCGGAGGCGCGGACCACCGTCCCCGGCGCCGAGCCGAGCGGCGCGTCGGCCGAGACCACCCCCGCCCTGTCGGTGCGGGACGCCGTCCTCGAGTACCCCGACGGCGAACGCGGCGTCCTGCGCGCGCTCGACGGGGTGAGCATGGACCTGCTGCGCGGCACGTTCACGGCCCTCGTCGGCCCGTCCGGCTCGGGCAAGTCCTCCCTGCTGGCCGTGGCCGCGGGCCTGATCGAGCCGACCTCCGGCAGCGTGCGCGTGGCCGGCCGGGAGGTCACCGCGCTCTCCCGCGGCGAGCGGACGGCGCTGCGCGGCCGCGAGATCGGCGTCGTGTTCCAGCAGCCCAACCTGCTGGCATCGCTGACGGCGCGGGAGCAGCTCGAGCTCACCGTGCACCTGGACCGCAGCGCCACCCGCGCCGACAAGACGGCAGCGCGGGACCGCGCCCTGGAGCTGCTGGAGCGTGTGGACCTCGCCGCCCATGCCGACAAGCGCCCCCACCAGCTCTCGGGCGGTCAGCGGCAGCGCGTGAACATCGTGCGCGCGCTCATGGCCTCCCCCGCGCTGCTCCTCGTGGACGAGCCCACCTCCGCGCTGGACCGCGAGCGCTCGGCCGCCGTCATCGGACTCCTCGGCGAGCTGACCCGCGACGAGGGCGCCGCCACCCTCATGGTCACCCACGACCACGAGTTCCTCGGCGCCACCGACCGGACCCTCACGATGGTGGACGGCCGGCTCGTCGACGCCTGACCCGGCACCCCCGCACTTTCGTTCGAGTCCGGGCCGTTTCCCGGACCTTCGTTCGAGGTGTAGCGGCTACAACTCGAACGACAGTCGGGGTGGGAGGCAAGTCGCTGCGGGGCGACCCTCTCCTAGGATGGCCTTCCATGAGCCCCTCCCCCTCCGCCACGTTCGCCCTCGCCGACGCCGTCGAGCTCGTCCACCTGGTCCGCAACGGCTTCGTCGAGTCGCGCACGGGCGGAGCCGCCGTCGTCACCGGCCCGGACGGCGACGTGCTGGCCTCGCTCGGCCCCGTGGACGCGCTGATCTACCCGCGGTCCACGCTCAAGCCCTTCCAGGCCATCGCCTCCCTGCGGCACGGCGCCACGATCGAGGGGGAGCAGCTCTCCCTAGCCTGCGGATCCCACCGCGGCACAGCCCGCCATCGCGCGGTCGCGGAGGGCGTGCTCCACGCCGCCGGACTCGGCGTGGACGCGCTGCAGTGCCCGCCGGCCTGGCCCGGCGACGCCGACGAGGTGGCCCGCTACGTCGCCGACCTCGCGCACAGCGCCGAGCAGACCCCGCTCGCCTACAACTGCTCCGGCAAGCACGCCGGCTTCCTCTCGGCGTGCGTCGCCGCGGGGCACGACGTCGGCACCTACCTGGACCCGGAGCACCCCCTCCAGGTCGAGGTGGAGAAGGTCATCGCGGAGTACTGCGCCGAGCCCGTGGCCCACACGGGCATCGACGGCTGCGGTGCCCCGGCCGCCGTCGTCTCCCTCGCGGGGCTTGCGCGCGGCATCGGCCGGGTGTCCTCCGCGCCCGGGCGCCGCGACGCCGAGATGCACGCCTCCTCCGTGGCCAACGCGATGCTCGAGCACCCGTGGGCCGTGCACGGCGAGTCCAGCTCCAACTCCGTGGTGCTGCGCGAGCTCGGCCTGATCGCCAAGCTCGGCGCGGACGGCGTGATGGTGATGGGCGCCCCGGACGGCACGGCCGTGGCGGTCAAGGCGCTCGACGGCGGCTCCCGCGCGGGCAACCTCGTGGCGCTCACGCTGATGGCCGAGTTCGCCCCCGACCACGTCGACCGTGAGCGCCTCCCCGAGGTCCTGCGTCGCGTGGTGCCCGTGATCGAGGGCGGCGGGCGCCCCGTCGGCTCGCTGCGCCTGGCCCGGCCCGTGCTCGAGCTGCTCGACTGATGACCACCGGCTCCGTCCCGCGCCGCCGCGTGCCCGTGCCGGAGGGCCACGCGGCCCTGACCGCCTGGGCGCGCACGCACCGCGAGGACCCGGCCGCCGCCGCCGCGCTGCCCCGCACCACCCGGGCGACGGCGGTGCGCTTCGCCCTCGAGGAGCTGGCCACCCGCGCCCCGGGCAACTCGGTGGAGGTGCGGGTGCCGCCCTTCGGCGTCGCGCAGTGCATCCCCGGCCCGCGCCACACGCGCGGCACGCCGCCCAACGTGGTGGAGATGGACGCCGCCACGTGGCTCGCGCTGGCCGCGGGCCTGACCACGTGGGCCGACGCCGTCGCGGCCGGTCAGGTCCGGGCGTCGGGGGTGCGCGCCGACCTCGACGCGCACCTGCCGCTGATCCGGCCGTGAGGGCGGGTGGGCGGCACTTGGGGCATGCGAATTTGGCGGTTCCACGCCAGATGGTTCGTGCCGGAGGTTTTTTTGTGCTCTACAGCACTCTCGGCTAGATTGAGCACAGCTGTCTCGCAGTTCAGGCGGGGGGGGCCTGAGAGCATTCGTACCCCCACTCGTTTCGCCCTTGTGGGCGACGCACGTAGGAGTGCCCCATGCGCACTGTTCTGAGGATTACTTCTGCCACCCTGGTCGGGGTCGCTCTGGCGGCCTCCCTGGCCGCACCGGCAGGTGCTGCCGTCGCTTTCGAGCATAGTGGGTACGGCGGAGCCACGCACGGGGTCGACAACGTCGGCAAATTGGGGGCGATGAATGATCGTGCTTCCTCGCTTAAAACCTACGGCCGTACCGTCAACTTCTTCGAGCACGCCTACGGTAGCGGCATGGGCCTTAGTACCTCGGTTGATCACTCCAACCTTCGAGATTACCGCTTCCCCATGGCACCCACCCTCACCTGGAACGACAAAATCAGCAGCTGGTACACCCGGTGAGGCTGACCGCGCTCCGTTCCGCTAGCGCCGCCTGCTTGTTGGTGATATCGGCGACGGGCTGCGCGCAAGATGACATCTCCCCGGACCACACGGCGACGGCCCGCCTCGATCGCGACAGTGGCCAGGTGGTGCTGCCGATCGACGAGTACGCCCCGGCGCCGGAGGACGAGGTCGTGATGACGCACGCGCGCCTCGCCATCCTGCGGAGCTGCCTGCAGCCGAAGGGCTTCAACGGCGTCGAGCCGCCGGAGCAGTCCGCCCAGGACGTCGCGGAGGACCGTCCATACGGCCTATGGCTGGTCGACCGGGCCAAGACTCACGGCTTTGACATGCAACCCCCGTCACGGACCGATGACCGGACACCGCCGCCAGGCGGGTGGAGCGACGAGTTGGATCCCGCGTTCAACCAGGCATATGACATTTGTGCGGCCGAGGTCAAGGAGCAGATGCTCCAAGTCTCTTCGCCGACAACATCCGGTCAGGGAAGCGCCAGTACGACCATCCGGATGCAGGCGCGTTCGCTGGCCTCCGAGGCAGAGCCCTGGAAGGCAGCGCACCACGAATGGCAACAGTGTCTCCGGGCCAATGGGTTGACGCCGCCCGAACAGAACGATGGCTGGAGCAGTGAAGAAGCGCGGGCCCTCCTTGAGACCAGCGAGTCGGCCAACACGGCTCAGGAGGGCGTCCGAATCGCTGTCATCGAGGCCACCTGCAACGAGCAGACACAGCTCACGCAGAAGCTCGGCGATATCGAGGCCGGGTACCAGGCGACCCTCATCCGGCAGAACGAGGCAGCCCTGACCGAGGAGAGCAAGACGCATGCCGCACACCTCGACGCGGCCCGCGCCTATCTCGCGAGCCACCAGTGAGCACGGCCGCACCCCAGCGGGCCGGGCGCCGCATCGCCCACCCCGGCCGTCTCGCCGCGATCGGCGTCCTCGTCCTCGCGCTCCTGGCGGCCTCCTTCGTCGCCGGACGCTTCTTCCAGCCGCCCACCACGGCGGACCCCGCCGCGGTGGCCCGACCGATCGACGTGTGGGCCGCCGTGGAGAAGCGCACCGTGGACACCAGCGCCTCGTTCGCCGGCACGGTCGCCGCCGGCAGGACCCGGGACGTGGTCGTCGCCTCCGACGGGCCCGCTGTCGTGCTGCGCCAGACCGCCGAGCCGGGCCAGACCGTGCGCCCCGGGGACGTCGCCGGTGAGGTTTCCGGAATCACGTACGTGTTCCTGGCCGAGCCCCTCGCGCTCTACCGCGACCTCACCGAGGGCGACGAGGGCGAGGACGTCGCATCCCTCCAGCGCGCGCTCCAGAAGGCGGGCCACGCGACCGACACGGACGGCGTCTTCGACGCCGGCACCGCCAAGGCCCTGCGCGGGCTCTTCGCCGAGGCCGGGGACCCGCTGCCAAAGGACACCCCGGTCTCCGTGGGCTGGCGCCAGTTCATCCCGCTGGGCAAGGACGGCGCGCAGGTCACGACCGTGGCCGGCTACGGCTCCACCCTCTCGGAGGAGAAGCCGCTGCTGCGCCTGCAGACCAGTCCCCCGAGCGTGCAGTTCATCGCCGACGTCACCCAGGCCGCCGCCCTCGGCAAGGGGCAGAAGGTCCAGGTCGCCTCCGAGACCACAGTTCTGGAGGGCACGGTCGCGAAGATCGGAGACTTCCAGGCGGCGCAGGGCGAGGGCCGCGCGGGTCACACCGTGACGGTCGCCCTCGGCACGGGCGCCGAGCTGCCGCCCGTGGGCCGGTCGGTCTCCGTCAGCACCGCCGCGGACACCGGCGCGGAGGCCGGCCTCGCCGTGCCCCTCACCGCGGTCCGCGGTTCCGGGGCCGACTCCCACGTGATCGTCCAGGACGGGGCGAGCACCGGGAAGGACGCCGGGGGCAGCGCCGCCACGCAGCCCGGGGAGCGCCGCGTCCCGGTGACCGTGGGCATCACCGGCGGCGGCTACGCCGCCGTCACCGGTGAGCTCCAGGCCGGAGACAAGGTGAAGGTCTCGTGACCGCCGCCTCCGGGCCCGTGGCCGCGACGGATCGAGACCCGGAGCCGGCACCGACGCCCACCGCCGCCCTGCTGGAGCTGCGCGGCGTGGGCAAGCACTTCGCCGGGGCCGACCGGCCCGCCCTGGACGGGGCGGACCTCACGGTGCGGGAGGGTGACTTCATCGCCATCGTCGGGCCCTCCGGCTCCGGCAAGTCCACCCTCCTCAACGTCCTCGGCCTCCTGGACCGTCCGGACACGGGCTCCTACCTCGTGGACGGGAAGGACACCACGGCCATGGGCGAGGGAGAGCGGGACCGGCTGCGCTCCCGCATGTTCGGGTTCGTCTTCCAGTCCAGCCACGTGCTCGGGGACGAGGCCGTCGGGACGAACGCCGCCCTGGGCCTGCGCATCCAGCACGTCCCGTGGGACGAGCGCGACGAGCGCGCCGGCGAGGCCCTCGACCTCCTGGGCCTGGGCCACCGCCTGGACACGCGCGCCAAGCTGCTCTCCGGCGGCGAGCGGCAGCGCCTCGCCATCGCCCGTGCCGTGGCGACCCGCCCGCGCGTCATCCTGGCGGACGAGCCCACGGGCAACCTGGACTCGGCCAACAGCCGGATCGTGATCGACCACCTCCGCGAGCTCCACGCGCGCGGCACCACCGTCCTGCTCATCACCCACGACCCCGAGATCGCCGCGCAGGCCGACCGGCAGGTGGTCATCGACGACGGCATGCTCACCGAGCCCCGTCCCTCGGCTCCCCGAGCGCTCGCCGCGGACGCCACCGGGGCGACGGTCGTGCCCGGGGCGACGGCCGCGTCGTCGGCCTCCCCCTCCGGACGCCGCGCCTCCCCCCTGCTGGACGACACGGTGGATGCGCTCTCGTCCCTCTCCTCCCGCTTCCTGCGGACGGTCCTGCTCATGGCGGCCTTCGCCGTCGGCATCGGCGGGCTGGTCGCCGCGGTCGGGCTCACCCAGACGGCCACGGCGCAGGTCAGCGCCCGCCTCACCGCGGCCGCCCTGGACGAGGTGGTGGTCAACCTCCCCGCCGACGACGGCCTCCTGGACCCCGACGACGACCGCCTCACCCGGTGGGGCGCCGGCCTGGCCGCGCTCCCCCACGTGCGGGCGGCCGGCCACCTCGCCCAGATCAGCCCGGCCGACGTTCGGATCACCCGCTCGACCCCGGACGAGCCGGAGCCCTCGGCGGCGCTGACGCTGGCCTCCGCGTCCTCCTCCGCGGCGGCCGCCACCGACCTGCGCTTCCCCGCCGGGGCCGAGGCCCTCCTCGACTCCTCCACCGAGCGCCTCGCCTGGGTGACGCCCGACGCCGCCCGGGCCCTCCAGCTGCCCGTGCCGGAGTCCGGGATCCTCTCCCCCGGCTACCGGATCTGGGTGGCGGGGCAGTCCGTGCCCGTGGTGGGGCTGGTGCAGGTGTCCGACCGGACCCCGCAGCTGGGCGCGGCCGTCTTCGTCACCCGCCCCCTGATGGCCGGGATGCGGCGGCCCGAGCTCACCCTCACCGTCCGCACCGAGACCGGCTTCCCCTACCCCGTGGCGCAGGCCGCGCCGCTGGTGATCGCCCCGGAGAACCCCGGAAGTGTCACCACCCGCACGGTGGCCGACCTGCGGAACCTGCGCGCCGGCGTCTCGGACGACCTCGGCGCGTTCGTAGGCGTGCTCTCGGCGGTGCTGCTCGCCCTCGCGGTGATCAGCGCGTCCACCGCCATGTACCTCTCCGTCCAGTCCCGGACCGCGGAGATCGCCCTGCGGCGGGCCATCGGCTCCGGCCGGGCGCTCATCGCCCGGCTCTTCCTGCTCGAGGGGGCCCTGATCGGCCTCGCGGGCGGGGCCGTGGGGGCGGCGCTCGGCTCGGCGGTGATCCTCGCGGTCGCCCAGTCGCGCGGCTGGGCCGCCGTGCTGCCGTCGGCCGCCGTCCCGCTCTCCCTCGCGCTGGGGCTCGCGGCGGGCGTCGTGAGCGCGCTCTACCCGGCGTGGGTGGCGAGCCGCCAGCGCCCCGCGGACGCCCTGCGCGGGTGAGTGGCGGACGCCCCCGCCCCGGCCGCTCTCGCTCTGCCATGAGGGCGGGCGGGGCTCGGCCGTGAGGGCGGGCGAGACCCGGCCTCCGACGTCCGCCCCACTCGATAGACTGGCGCGCATGACCTCCGGCTCCGAGCCATCCCCCCTCCCGCCGCGCGACCGCCACGAGTTCACGATGCGCCGCGCCCCGCGCCTGGCCCCCGTGCTCACGCTGGCCGCCGTGCTCGGGCTGCTCACCGCCCTCGCGATAAGCATCGCCACGCACGCGGGCCCCGAGCCCGTGGTGGACCCCTACTCGGGGGCGCCCGTCACCTTCGGGAGCACCTTCGGCGTCATGGCGCTCGCGTGCCTCCTGGCCGCCGGGATGCTCGGCCTGCTGGTGTGGCTCCTGCTGGACCGGCGCTCGCGCGCCACGGAGCGCACGGTGGTCCTCGAGCCCACCGAGGACCCCGCGAGCGCGGACGTCACCCTGGACCGGAGCGAGGCGGACGCCCTGCGGCGCCGCGCGTCCGGCACCGCCGCGGGCACCGCCCCCGCGGACGCCCCCTCCGAAAGGACCCACCAGCAGTGATCTCCGCCCGCACCCGACGCGGCGACGGCCGCCTGACCGCCGCCCTCGACCCCCAGGATCAGGGGCCGCAGGACGAATGCGGCGTCTTCGGCGTCTGGGCGCCCGGCGAGGAGGTCGCGAAGCTGACCTACTACGGCCTCTACGCCCTCCAGCACCGTGGCCAGGAGTCGGCCGGCATCGCCGTCTCCGACGGCGCCCGCATCGGCGTCTACAAGGACATCGGCCTGGTCTCCCAGGTGTTCGACGAGTCCACGCTGAACACCCTCACGGGCCACATCGCGGTGGGCCACTGCCGCTACTCCACCACCGGCGTGAACAAGTGGGCCAACGCCCAGCCCACGCTCGGCGCCACGGACGACGGCGGCACGGTCGCCCTCGCGCACAACGGCAACCTCGTGAACTCCGCCGAGCTGCTGCGCCGGGTGCAGGCCACCGAGGGCGGGCACACCCACGGGGAGATGAAGCAGGGCAACACGACGGACACCGCCCTCGTGACCGCCCTCCTGCACGGCGAGAACGGCCGCGGCCTCGAGCAGACCGCCCTGGACCTGCTGCCCCAGGTGCGCGGCGCCTACTGCTTCGTGTTCATGGACGAGCACACCCTCTACGCCGCCCGCGACCCGCACGGCGTGCGCCCCCTCGTGCTGGGCCGCCTCGAGCGCGGCTGGGTGGTGGCCTCCGAGCAGTCCGCCCTGGCCACCGTCGGCGCCTCCTTCATCCGCGAGGTGGAGCCGGGCGAGATGATCGCCATCGACGACGAGGGCATCCGCTCCACCCGCTTCGCCGAGCCCACCCCGGCCGGCTGCGTGTTCGAGTACGTGTACCTCGCCCGCCCGGACGCCGTGATCGCCGGCCGCTCGGTGTACGAGTCCCGCGTGGAGATGGGCCGCTGCCTCGCCCAGGAGCACCCGGTGGAGGCCGACGTCGTGATCCCCGTGCCCGAGTCCGGCACCCCCGCCGCCGTGGGCTACGCGGAGGCCTCCGGCATCCCGTTCCGCCAGGGCTTCGTGAAGAACGCCTACGTGGGCCGCACGTTCATCCAGCCCTCGCAGACCCTGCGCCAGCTCGGCATCCGGCTCAAGCTCAACGTGCAGCCCTCCGTGGTGGCCGGCAAGCGGGTGGTGGTGGTGGACGACTCGATCGTGCGCGGCAACACGCAGCGCGCCGTCGTCCGGATGCTCAAGGAGGCCGGCGCCGCCGAGGTGCACGTGAAGATCTCCTCGCCGCCCGTGAAGTGGCCCTGCTTCTACGGCATCGACTTCGCGACGCGCGCGGAGCTGATCGCCAACGGCGCCGGCGTCGCGGAGATCGCCTCGTCGATCGGCGCGGACTCGCTCTCCTACATCAGCGAGGACGGCATGATCGCCGCCACCGAACAGCCGCGGGAGCGCCTGTGCACGGCGTGCTTCACCGGCGTCTACCCCATCGACCTGGCGGACGAGAAGGAGCGCGGCAAGGCCGTGCTCGAGTCCAGCCCGATCACCGCCGAGGCCACCGAGGTGGTGGACGCGGACGGCTCCGGCACCACCACCGTGGCCTCCACCGGGTGCGAGCCCGGCCCCGACTCCGACGACGAAGCCCTCCTCACCGAGACGGACAGGACCCCGCTGTGACCGACGCCCAGAACCCCGCCACCCCCGCACAGGACGACGCCCCCCTCACCTACGCCGCCGCCGGCGTCGACGTGGAGGCGGGCGACCGCGCCGTCGAGCTCATGAAGGACGCCGTGAAGGCGACCCACACCCGCGAGGTGCTCGGCGGGGTAGGCGGCTTCGCGGGCATGTGGGACGCCTCCGCGCTCACCTCGTACCGGAGGCCGCTGCTGGCGACCTCCACCGACGGCGTGGGCACCAAGGTGGCCATCGCGCAGGCGCTGGACAAGCACGACACCATCGGCCAGGACCTCGTGGGCATGGTGGTGGACGACATCGTGGTGGTCGGCGCGACCCCCCTGTTCATGACCGACTACATCGCGTGTGGCAAGGTCGTCCCGGAGCGCATCGCCGCCATCGTGCGCGGCATCGCCGAGGGCTGCCGCCTGGCCGGCACCGCCCTCGTGGGCGGCGAGACCGCCGAGCACCCCGGCCTGCTGGGCGTGGACGAGTACGACGTGGCCGGCGCGGCCACCGGCGTGGTCGAGGCCGACATGGTGCTCGGCCCCGAGCGCGTGCAGTCCGGGGACGTGGTGATCGCCATGGCCTCCTCCGGCATCCACTCCAACGGCTACTCCCTGGTGCGGCGCGTGGTGAACGCGGCCGGCTGGCAGCTGGACCGCGAGGTCTCCGAGCTCGGCCGCACCCTCGGCGAGGAGCTCCTCGAGCCCACCCGCATCTACACCCGGGCGTGCCTGGACCTCGTGACCCGCCTCAACGGGCACGACGGCGGCGCCGACCTCCCCGTGCGCGCCTTCAGCCACGTGACCGGCGGCGGCCTCGCGGCCAACCTCGCGCGGGTGCTCCCCCAGGGCCTCATGGCCACCGTGGAGCGCGACACGTGGGCGCTGCCCCCCGTGTTCCGCCTCGTGGGCGAGCTGGGCCGGGTGCCCCAGGCGGACCTCGAGCGCACGCTCAACCTCGGTGTGGGCATGGTGGCCGTGGTGGACGAGGAGGTGGCCGGCAAGGCGATCTCCGCCCTGCTGGACGCCGGGATCGACGCGTGGGAGATGGGCCGGATCGGCCGCATCACGGACGAGGCGCAGGCCGCCGGCGAGGACTACGTGCAGGGCGCCAAGGGCGTCGACGGCGGCGCGGTCCTGATGCGCGGCGCCTACGCGGGCTGATTCCCCCAGCCCCACGCAACGAGCCCTGCGTCGGTGCCGCTGTCCCGGTGAGACAGCAGCGACCACGCAGGGCTCGTCCGTGTGTGGGGCTCAGTCCGTCCGGGCCAGGAGGTGGCGCGCCGCCAGCACGATCATCGCGATGACGGTGAGGATGAGCATCCCGTCCACGGCGACGTAGGCATAGTGCCAGAGCGATCCGCCGTCGTCGATGCCGGCGAGGACCATGTCCGTGCGGCGGTTGAGGAACGGGCGGATGGCGATCACCTTGATCGCGAGCAGCGCCGTGGCCGCGAGGCCAGCGAGCCACAGCCGGCCCGGCCCGGCCGTGATGCCGCGCGGCCGCCCGAGGGCCTTGACGAGGGAGAGCACGAGCACGGCCGCGAGCGCGATCTCCACCATGTTCATCGCGAAGAACACGCGGCGCCCGATGCCGAGGCCCAGCGGGATGGTGATGCCCGGGGCGGTGAACTTCAACGGCGCCTCGATCAGCGAGATGCCGGTGAGCAATCCGAGCCAGATCGCCGGGATCGCGAAGATCAGCGCCCGTGCCCAGACGGGCCCGCCCACGGATGGCGAGAGGGTCCGGGAGGTGCGGGGGGCGGCGGCGCGGGTGTCCATGCCCGTCAGGCTACTCGCAGGGCTCGTCTCAGGGGTGTCGTCTCCGGCGGACGGGTCAGAGGCGGGCGTCGAGCCAGGCCAGCGCCTCGGCCACGCCCTCACGCCAGCGCCACTGCGCCTTGGCGTCCGCGCGGGTCGGCCCGCGGTTGATCAGCCCCACCTCGTGCCCCGCACGCTCGGCGCGCAGCACGAACCGGAACCCGCTCATCACCGCCAGGGACGTCCCGACGGCGAGCACCGCGCCGCCGGCGTCGGCCATCTCCTCGGCCGCTCGCCTGCGGGCCACGGGCACGTTCTCCCCGAAGTAGACGACGTCCGGCTTGAGCTCCACGGAGCCGCACGCCCGGCAGCCGACCATCACGAACTCGTCCACCCACCGGGCGTCCAGCGTCACGTCGCCGTCCGGGTTCACCGCGGCCGGGTCGATCGCCACCCGCTCCAGGTAGCCGGGATTCGCGGCCTCGAGCCGCACATCCAGCGCGCGGCGGGACTCGGTGGCGCCGCAGGTCAGGCACGCCACCCGCGCGAGGTCGCCGTGCAGCTCGATCAGCCGCTCCCCCGATACGCCCGCCTCGCGGCCGGCGGCGGCATGCAGCCCGTCCACGTTCTGCGTGAGGATGCCCGCGATCCGCCCCTGCTGCGCCCAGCGCGCCAGGATCCGGTGGGCCTCGTTGGGCTGCGCCTGATCCATCCGGCGCCAGCCCACGAAGGAGCGCGCCCAGTAGCGGTGGCGCGCGGCGGGGTCGTCCCGGAACTCCTGGAAGGTCATCGGGCGGTGCCGGTGGAGCGAGCCGTTCGGCCCGCGGTAGTCGGGGATCCCCGAGTCCGTGGAGACGCCCGCGCCCGTGATGACGAGCGGGGTCGTGGTCTGCAGCAGGCGCAGAAGACCCCGAGACGCGGTCTCGGGGTCCTGCGGTGGCGCGGTGTCCTCCACGGCGCGGGCGATCGACCGCAGCGCGGCCTGATGCCCGTCGAGCGCGGGATGCCTCACCGGTGTCATCGTGACGTCATCGCACGCGCGATGCGTCGTCCTCGTCCTCGTCGGCGTAGAGGTCGGCGTAGGGATCCTCGTAGAGGTCGTCGCCCTCCGTCTCCGGCTCGGGCTGCGCGACGGGAGTGACGTGCGTACGTCCGCCCGCGAGCTCCCGCTCCAGTGCCGAGAGGTCTGTGCCAGGCGTGTAGTACTTCATCTCACGTGCCTGCTTGGTGGCTTTCGCCTTCTGACGGCCGCGCCCCATGAGCGTGACCCCCTTCGCATCTCTCGTGCCCGGGTCTGACGGCGCTCAGAGGCCGGCCGGGTTCTCACTGGTCAATAAATGGTTCGTGCAGTCAAGGGTACAACACCACCCCGACGTCGGGCACTCACCCGCGGGGGCCCGGGCGGGAGGCCACGCCCCCGCCCGCGCCCCGTTCAGCCCTCCGCGGGCGGCGCGCTCCCGCCCCACCGTCGTCCGGACGCTGTTCATGTGGGCGTCACCCGAGGTCAACCCGTGGTCCGGCCGTTGTTACGGGCCGGTTCCCTCCCCCGCGCCAGCCTCGACTGTCCCCACCCGTCCCCACGAAAGGCCACCGCCGTGTGCACCTCGTGCAACACCTCCTCCCCGTCCCTCACCCCCGGCCAGCTCGCCGACGTCCGCGAGCGCGGCGACCAGGAGCTCGCCCGTCTCGGCTACGACCGCCGGCAGATCCTCTCCGCCGGCGCCGCCCTGGCGGCCGCCGCCGGCCTGAGCGCCCTCGGCGCCGCGGACGCCCATGCCGCCCCCGCCAAGGCCCGCGGCGGCGCCCCCCAGAAGCTGACGTGGCTGGTGGGCGACCACCACGTCCACACTCAGTACTCGCACGATGCGAAGTACACGATCCCCATGCAGCTGGACGCGGCCGAGCGGTTCGGCGTCGACTGGCTCGCCTTCACCGAGCACTCCAACGTCGCCCACGCGGACCGCGGCGTCTTCGCGCACCTCGAGGAGATCCGCCGCGAGCGCCGCCGCCGTGACCTGCTGATCTTCCAGGGCATCGAGTGGTACATCCCGGCTGCGGAGCACGGCACGGTCTTCGTCCATCCCGGTGAGAACGAGGCCCGCCTCCTGCGCGCCTTCGAGCTGGCGTGGGACGGCAAGCTCAACGGCTGGGAGAAGCCCGCCGTCGGCAGCGCGGCCGAGGCCGAGCAGCAGCAGAAGGCCGCCGCCGCAATCGCCTGGCTCGGCGATCAGGTCCGTCAGGGCACGGTGGCCGACGCCCTCGTCCTCGCCAACCACCCGATGCGCCTGGGCATCGACTCCCCCGCCGAGATGCGACGGTGGCGTGACGCCGACCGGACCATCATGATCGGCATGGAGGGCTCCCCCGGCGCCCAGGGCTACCCGGCTGGCAAGAACGTGGGCCCGGGTGACCAGCGCGGCGAGTACGTGAACAAGCCCCGGCCGGACTCCTGGCCCGGATACACGCTGGACATGTACCGCCCCTACGGCGGCTTCGACTGGATGACCGCCTCCGTCGGCGGCCTGTGGGACTCCATGCTGGCCGAGGGCCTCCCCTTCTTCATCACCGCCAACTCGGACAACCACCTCACGGCGTGGGACACCTGGCGGATCGGCGACTACCCGAACCGCGAGCCGTACACGTCCCTGCCGCAGGAGTTCGACCGCTGGTCGGTGGAGGGAAAGCGCCCGGACCCGGTGGACACCGGTGTGCCCCAGGGCGGCTCCGACTACTGGCCGGGCCAGTTCTCCCGGATCCACACGGGCGTCACGGAACGCAGCTACGGCGCCGTCATGGAGGCCATGCGCGCCGGCCGGATGTGGGTGGACCACGGTCACCTGCTCGCCGGCCTGGACGTGCACGTCTCGGCGTCCCAGCCGGGCCGTGGCCTGGGCCGCGGGCGCGGTCACGGCCACGGCTGGGGCAACGCCTCCGGCCAGGCGGTCACCCTCGGCGGGACCCTCACGGCCCAGCGCGGCCAGGACGTCACCGTCACCGTCACGGTCACGACGACGGACACGCCGAACTCGGCGGGCATCCTGCCCCAGCCGGCGCATGTGGACATCATCGGCGGGCCGATCACCGGCCCCGTGGCCGACCGCGACTCCTGCCGCGCACCGGGCACCCGCGTGCTGAAGGCCTTCGACACCACCGGCCGCCGCGGCACGTTCACGCTGACGCACACGTTCCGGGACGTGCAGGAGTCGTTCTACGTGCGCTTCCGCGGCTCGGACGGCAAGCGCAATGGTGCGGGCTACTTCGGCGCCGACGTCGACCCGCACGGCCCGATCCGCCATGGCGACGAGGTCGGCGACGGCAACCCCTGGATCGACACCTGGTTCTACGCCAACCCGGTGTTCGTGCAGGTCGCCTGACCGCCCCCCCCCCCCGGCCGACGAGTCGACGTCGTCCGCGGCCTCCCGCAC